>JAFWYO010000030.1 GCA_017517715.1 Bacteroidales bacterium | reverse complement strand
TATCGTTCCTATATCGTTCTTATATCGTTCTTATATTTTTATATAGGAACGATATAAGAACGATATAGGAACGATATAGGAACGGGCCTGCCGGGTGGCTGCCGAGGCGTGTCTGGGGCGTCCCCGAGGGGACTTCGCAAAAACAATGCGGTCGGAATGGCTTGAATGTGCTTGCTGCGCAGGGTGGCCCGGATGGCTTCGCCGCTTTGGGACAACAAAAAAACATCTCCATTCGGAGATGTTTTTTTAAGTTTTCCTGAAAGAGGTTTAGAATTTCTTGCTGGCTTTGAATTTCAGGACTTTCTTTGCAGGGATAGTGATGGACTTGCCGGTGCGCGGGTTTTTGCCTTTGCGTTTCGGTCTGTTCTGCATAGCGAAGGTGCCGAAGCCGATGAGGGCGATCTTTTCACCTTTCTTGAGTTCCTCTTTGGTGACTTCCATAAGGGCGTTGAAGGCCTTGGCGCTGTCAACTTTGGTCATACCAGCTTTTTTTGCAATTGCTGCAACTAATTCAGTTTTGTTCATTGTGATGAATTTGAGGGTTAAACATTATGATTTTGACGATGCAAATATATGGAGTTTTTTTTGAAAATGTAACATTTTTTTTAAAAAAAATGTTAAAAAAAATCCCCGTTTGGTTATGTTGTTATTTTCCAATCAGTTGGATTGTATCCTCTGAGAAATTCATCGACTTTAATTTTCTTTTTTCCGCTGATTTGCAGGCTTGAAATTTTTATAAATCCGTTTTTTGTTCCGATTTTCAGAACTTCTTTGCGGTCTGTTTTTATTGTTTTTGCAATGCTGTTTGGGGCTTTTTCGTATTCTGCGTCGAATATTTTGGTCAGGATTTTTTCGCCTTTTGCGTCGGAGAATGTCGTCGTCGCGGCGGGGTAGGGGGAAAGGCCCCGGATGAAGTTGCGTATCTTTTCGCCGTCCTGCTCCCAGTCGATGACGCAGTCCTGCTTGAAGATTTTGGGTGCAGGCATCAGCTTTGTGGCCGCTGGTTGCGGCTGCGGCTGTATGGTGCCGGCAAACAGTGCGTCGAGGGTTTCGATGGTGAGCGCGGCTCCCATTGCGGCCAGCCTGTCGTGCAGTGTTTCTGCGGTGTCGGTGTCGGAGATGGCTGTTTTGCGTTGCAGCAGTATTTTGCCTTCGTCGATTTTTTCGTTGAGCAGGAATGTCGTCACGCCGGTCTCTTTTTCGCCGTTGATGAGGGCCCAGTTGATTGGGGCGGCTCCGCGGTATTGCGGCAGCAGCGATGCGTGCAGGTTGAAGGTGCCCATTGGCGGCATCGACCATACCACCTGCGGCAGCATACGGAAGGCGACGACGACGAAGAGGTCGGCACCGATGGAGCGGAGCGAGTCGATGAAGCCGGGGTCGCGCAGCTTCTCGGGCTGCAGCAGGGGCAGGTTGTGCTCGAGGGCGTAGTTTTTCACTAGCGAATAGTTGACCTTCATTCCTCGGCCCATCTGGCGGTCGGGCACGGTGACCACGGCGGCGACGTCGTAGCCCGCTTGCACGATGGCGTCGAGCACCGTGACTGCAAAATCGGGCGTGCCCATAAAAACGATTTTTCTGTTCATCGGACGTTTTTTTTTATTTGGTTTCCAGCTGTTTCTGCAGGTCGATCATCTTCAGTGCGGTTATGGCGCCCTCGACGCCTTTGTTGCCGTGTTTTCCTCCGGCGCGGTCCTGGGCCTGCTCGTAGTTGTTGGTGGTCAGGAGGCTGAAAACCACTGGCTTTTCGTGTTTCAGCGCGCAGTTTGTCAGGCCTTGCGACACGGCTTCGCAGATGAAGTCGAAGTGGCGTGTTTCGCCTTGTATGACGCATCCGACGCCGATAACGGCGTCCAGCTCGGGCTTGTTGCGCAGCAGGAGGTCGGCTCCGGTTGTCAGCTCGAAGCTGCCGGGCACGTGGACGAGGAGGATGTCCTTGTCGTCGACGTCGTATTTGTGCAATGTGTCGATTGCCCCTTGTGCCAGTGCGTCGGTGATTTCGCGGTTCCATTCGGCGACGACGATGCCGATGCGACGCCCTTTGCCCGACGGGACAAGGCTGGGATCGTAATCGGAGAGATTCTGTTTTTTCATTGGTTTATATTATTTATATATGTAACGATATTATTTGTAAATGCGGGTTGAGGCCTACCTCACTCTTATTTTCAGTCCGGCTTTTGCCTTTTTTAGTTTTGGGTTCAGTTCTTTCAGCTGTTCTACGCTGGTGCTGTGCATCAAAGCTATCCTTTCGAGGGTGTCGCCTTGTTTGATTTCGTAGTATACTTCGCGTCGCGGTTTGTTGAGGGGCCGCTCTTTGATGATGCTTTTGTCGGCCTTGAAAATCGGGTGTTTCCTGTCTTTTGGGCGGCTGATTCCGAAGTAGGTCTTGTCCAGATGCAGCCGTCGGGTGCGCAGTGTGTAGTTGGTGAAGTCGAGAATCCATTCGGGGTCGAAGGGCTCGTATTGGAATCGTACTTCGAAGTGCAGGTGCGGTCCGGTGGAGCGTCCGGTGCTGCCGCCAAGTCCGATGATGTCGCCGGCATCGACCATCTGTCGTGGCTTGACAAGTATTTTGGACAGGTGCCCGTAGACTGTCTCCAGGCCGTTTTCGTGGCGCACGACGACCAGGTTGCCGTAGCCGCCCATAGGCCGGGCTATGCGTACCACCCCCGGGAAACAGGCCCGGACGGGGTCGCCGGTGCGGAGCAGGATGTCGACGCCCCGGTGCGGCCGCTGCCATCGGTCGCGCCATCCGTAGGGCGATGTGATGACGTTCTTCATCGGGAAGCAGAAGTCGCCGCTGTCTTTGAGCAGGCGTATGTTCACCTCGTCGGGAAGCGAATCGAGCGGCAGTGTCCGCACGCGCACCAGGTTGCTGGCCAGGTTGTCGCGGTAGAAAAGGCGCCACATCGGCACGTCGCTGCCGTCGCCGTCGTAGATCTGCGCCGGCTTGCGTGTGCTGCCATTGCTTTGTGCTGCAAGGTATTGCGCAACCACCAGCATTAGGCTTATGGTTATAGCCTTGATGCTGGATGCGAGCGGGCGATATGTTTTGGCGGGGCGTTTTGCCATTGTTGTGTCAGGTGTTCAGTTCTTTGCGCAGACGACCAACGGGGATGCCCATACTTTCGCGGTACTTTGTCACTGTGCGGCGCGAGAGGCGGAAGCCCTCTTTTTGCAGAATGGCGGTCAGTGCATCGTCGGTCAGAGGTTCGTTTTTGTCTTCGTTGTCAATGGCTTTGGCTATTGCCTCTTTGATGTGCTCGGTGGCCAGCACTTCGCCTTGCTCGGTTACGACGGCCTTGCTGAAAAGGTCCTTGAGCGGGAAGGTGCCGAATTCGGTCTGCACGTATTTTTCGTTCACAATGCGCGATATGGTCGACTCGTCGAGTCCGGTGGCGTCGGCAATCTCTTTCAGCCGCATCGGGCGCAGGTCCTGGCTGTCGCCGCTGAGGAAGTAGGCTTGCTGGTATTTGAGTATGGTGCCCATCGTTGCGGCCAGCGTCTCTTGCCGCTGGTCGATGGTGTCGATCAGCATTTGTGCGGCGTTGGTTTTTTCGCGGATGAAGGTCAGGGTTTCCTGCTCGTCGCGCTTGAGGTTCTTGCTGGCTTCGAGTTTTTGCATCATTTCGGCGTATTCGCTGTTGATGCGCAGCCGCGGGCGGTTGCGGCTGCTGAGGGTGAAGTTGAGTTCGCCGCCGTCGCGCGACACGATAAAGTCGGGAATGATGTAGTGCGCGCCGCGGTTTTCCTCGTCGCGTCCCCAGCCGGGTTTGGGGTTCAGGCGGCGTATTGCGGCCAGTGCGGCATTGAGCTGTTTTTCGTCGATTTTCAGAATGGTCATCAGCGCAGCGTAGTGCTTGTTGCTGAGATGCGAGAAGTATTTGTCGACAATGGTTGTCGCCAGTTGTGTTGCGGGTTCGGGGTTTTCGATGCGGTGCAGCTGCAGCGAGAGGCACTCTTGCAGGTTGCGTGCGGCGATGCCTGCCGGATCGAGCGTCTGGACGATTTTCAGCACGCGCTCTACATCCTCGTTTTCGGTCTCCAAGCCAGAGCGGAAAGTCAGGTCGTTGGCTATCATCTGTGTGTCTCGTCCCAGGTAGCCGGTACCGTCAATGCTTCCGATGATTTCGTTGCCGATGGCGTGGTCGCGTTCGTTGAGGCCCAGCAGGTCCAGCTGGCGCATCAGCGACTCGATGAACGATGTGCCGTCGGCAAAGTCGTATTGCCGTTGCTCGGTGTTGTGGTCGCGCTCCAGTTGTTCGCGATAGCTGTAGTCGTCGTCAAAATACTCGTCGATGTCAATCCCTTTGAAGTCGCCGTCGTCGTTTGTCGTGTTGCTGTATTCTTCGTCTTCGTTTGGCTCAAATGCTTCGTCTGTCGGCTCGCTCTCGATTTCCAGCATCGGGTTTTTCTCCATCTCTTCTTTCACTTGCTGCTCAAGGCGCGTCACGGGTAGCTGCAGCAAGCGCATCAGCAAGAGTTGCTGCGGCGTCAGTTTCTGCTGCATCTTCATCTTCAGTCTTTGGTTGTTCATAGCGATTGCCTTTTTTCTTTTTATAACAGAAAAAGGCGCGATTTATTATTGGTCCCCTAAAGATTTCGTGCATTTGACCGCTCGCCTGCCGAACAAGACTCTTATTGACAATGGGTTATTCTGTATTGTTTTTTGGATAGAATTTTTGGTTCGGGCCCACGCGCGACACGGGACCGTGTTCCTTTTTTTCGGAATGCAATGCACAATATTTTTATGACGTCAGCGTTATTCAAACAAAAATCAATCGTCTATGGAACAAAGTATGGAACTTAACCGCGCACAGCTGGGAATACTCCGTCTGCTTGGAAGGATGAATACGCTTGAGAAGGTCGAGGAATTGAGGCAGGTGATATCGAACTACTATGCCCAAAAGGCGACAGAGGCAATGGACCAACTATGGGATAGCGGCGCTTGGAACGAGGACAAAAACGAGTCCGTGCTCAACGAACACCTTCGTACCCCTTACAACGTATGAACAGGGTTGTGCTCGATACCAACTGTCTGCTTGTCAGCATCTCGTCCCGAAGCGAATACTTCGAGGTGTGGCGTGGATTGCACGAAGGGCGCTATGTTCTTTGTGTATCAAACGAAATACTAGCTGAGTACGAGGAAGTAATCGCCCTCAAAGCAAATCGCGAAGTGGCCGAAAATGTCATAAACGCACTTGTTGACAGCGACTTTGTGGAGTTTGTCGATCCGCAGTTTCATCTTGGCCTAATTACCTCCGACCCGGATGACAACAAGTTTGTGGATTGTGCTTTTGCCTCAAACGCTACTTTTATCGTTTCCAACGACAAGCATTTCAATGTTCTTCAAACCATAGATTTTCCCAGAATCAACGTGCTGAAAATTCAGGAGTTCCTTGCCCTGCTTAAGTAGTTGCAATATACGAGGAGCTGTTTCTCTGAGGACAAGCAAAAGAAACAAAAATTTTGGTTCCGCGCGCAGCGCGGGACCACATATTTTTTCTTTACTCACGCCTTTAAGCCAGCTTTTTGCTATGCTTTCCATCGTAGCTCGTATTGTTTTCGTGCGGAACTTCGTTCTTGTTGTTAATTTGCATTTATATCGCACACGATACAATATTAAATAATGTTAAAAACAAGAAGTTGGGCTTGTAATTAAAAAATGATTTGTAATTTTGCATCGTGAACGATATAAATAATTAATCATAAATACTTCAATATTATGTCAATTTACGATTTTAAAGCAATCGCCAGCAATGGCAAAGAGATTGATTTCAAGCAATTCGAAGGCAAGGCACTTCTTATCGTCAACACAGCATCGAAATGCGGTTTTACGCCTCAGTTTGACGGTCTTGAGAAACTGAACGAGAAGTATCGCGACCGCGGACTTGTCATCATCGGTTTCCCCTGCAACCAGTTCGCCGAGCAAGACCCGGGCAGCGATGGCGAAATCCAGGAGTTCTGCCGCCTCAACTACGGCGTCACTTTCCAGATAATGAAGAAAATCGACGTCAACGGTGCCGATGAACACCCCATTTTCACCTTCCTCAAGGAACAGGCTCCTACCGAAGAGTACAAGGGCCTGAAAGCCAAAGCCACGGGCACGATGCTCAAAGGCATCAGCAAGAGCTATAAAAAGGAAAGCGACATCAGATGGAATTTCACCAAGTTCCTTGTCTCGCGCGATGGCCAGACCGTCAAGCGTTTCCCGCCCACTGACGAACCTGCCGATATGGAAAAAGCAATCGAAGAAATGCTTTGACCTATGCACGAACAGCTGAAATTGGATAACCAGATCTGTTTCCGCCTCTACGCAGCCTCGCGGCTCGTGACGCAGGCCTATCGCCTGCTGCTCGAGCCGCTGGGGCTTACCTATCCTCAATATCTGGTGATGATGGTGCTGTGGGAGCGCGACAACCAGCTGGTCAGCGACATAACGCATCGCCTGATGCTCGATACCAATACCGTCACCCCGCTGCTGCAACGTATGGAACGCGAAGGACTTGTGGTGCGTACGCGAGGCATCGCCGATGGCCGCCAAACGCTTGTCAGCCTGACGCATAAGGGTAAACGACTGGAAGACAAAGCCCAAAATGTCCCGACCTGTATGGTGCAGAATCTGCTCGGCGATGGGGACATCGGCGGCTATGCCTCATTGGTCGAAAATTTGGACACACTGATTGGTAATTTGAAAAAAACTCTATAATTCGTGTTTTAGATAATGAGTTTGAGAGGTCTCATTAAATAATGTTAAAAAACTTGACCTCTTAAAAATAAATTATAAAGGAATGCGTTAATCAATATTCACTACTGTTTTAAACAATGGCACATTTCTTAAAAACACTACTTTATGCAGTACTCTTCATCGTGGCTTCCTCTGCGCAATCGCAGACACTCAAAGTCGTATCGTTCAACATACGATACGATTCCTACAACAAAATAGATGGCGAGAACGGTTGGGACTACCGGAAGGACGCCGTTGTGCGTATGATTAATAACGAACAGCCTGATGCCATCGGACTTCAGGAGGCTTTGCAGCACCAGCTGGAATATCTTGACCAGCAATTGCGCGACTATCGCCGTGTTGGTGTCGGTCGCGACGATGGTGTCGGCGAGGGTGAGTTTATGGCCATCTATTACAATGTCAATCGTTTGGAGCTTTTGTCGGTCAAAACAAGATGGCTCAGCGAAACGCCTCTGACGCCGTCGCTAGGGTGGGATGCTGCTTGCCGGCGGACGGTGACCATAGCGCATTTCCGTGACAAAGAAACCGGCAAGGAATTTTCCTATTACAACACTCATCTCGACCACGTCGGCAAGACGGCTCGCCTCAATGGCGTCCGCCTTATCTCGGACCTTGCAGCGTGCACGTCGAAAAGGATGCCTGTCATAGTCGGCGGCGATATGAACACGACCATCGACGACACTATCTTCAACCAATTCTACGAAGTCGGGCTTGAGTCGGCCCGTTCGATGACGCGTCGCGCCAGCAACGCCATAACCTACAACGCCTTCGGCAAAGAACAGGGAGCAGTTATCGATCATTTCTTCGTCAAAGGTGCTGATGTCAGATGCTTCCGTACCCTCGACGGCAACTACGGGGTGCCTTATATTTCAGACCATTATCCTATCGCAATTATACTCCGTCTAAATTGATGAAAAACATACTTTTAGTTTTTGCTGCTTGTGCGGTTTTGGTTGCCTGCAACGGTGGCATAGTTTCCAAATCCGACAATGCGAACAACACTCCTGTCGAAAAACGTGTTTATCCCATCGCTGGCACATACCACGAACTCGAAGTTGGCCGTGCCTTCAGCGTCGTGATGAGCGACACCGTCACGGAGCCGTCGGTTCAGATTGCTGCCGACCTGCACGACAAAGTGATATTCCGCATCGATGAAGGCACTTTGGTCATAAGCCTCAAGCCAGGTCACTACCGCAATATGGGCGAAGCCGTCGTGCTGCTGCCACACAATCCGTTGCTCGACGAAATCGAACTCAGCGGAGCCTCGCATTTCGCCAGCAGCCTTCCTTTGGAAGCCGCCGAAGTGAGCCTCAGCCTCAGCGGAGCCTCTACATTCGAAGGCGTTATCAATGCCTCGCGCGAGCTTGACATTGAGCTTGGCGGCGCCTCGCACCTTACGGCCGAGATTCAGCAGCCGGCTGGCCGCACCGACATCGAACTGAGCGGTGCCTCGACAGCCACACTCAGCGGCGCAACCGGTGTGCTTGATATGGATGTCTCGGGTGCCAGCAACCTCAACGCCGTCAACCTCGATGCCGCCAACGTCAAAGGCGATGTCAGCGGCGCTTCGACAGCCGACGTGCTCTGTTGCCAAAGTATCAGCGTAGAGGTCTGTGGCGTCAGCCACCTCACCTACGGACTTGCCGCCGACGGCTGCACGCCCGCCGTCAACTGCCGCACCAGTGGCTCCAGCACCGCCAGCCTGCGATAGCTGTTAGAACGTTGTCATATAGTCAATATTTTTCCGCCAGCCATCTGGAAAGGAACACGTCGTTGATACTGTACAGGGTTTTGCCTTCGGATACATTCTCATCAACGATGTTTTTCTCTATAAGGGATGTTAACGTACGGTTTACTGACGAGGGGTTGCCGAGATGATACTTGCGGAGGAATTGGCGTGCCGTTATCTGTTCGATTTCACCTTCTTTGGCGATGGCTATCAGTAGGTTCCACTGGCCGGATGTCAATAGCTGCTGATATTGCCCGAAAACGATAGCATCCGATTGGAGTATTTGGATGGCGGCTTGCTTTACAAGGCTTGTATCCACTTTCCCCTCATCCAAATTGAACACTGTATGGCAAAGCCTTTGTGTGATTTCCAAATTTCACAAAATGTGTAACGCAAAATGTGTAACGCAAAATGTGAAATGCCTAAAAAGGCGATATGCTTCAAAAAAAGAGTCCTGCGAATTCGCGGGACTCTTTTTTTTGCGGACGGGTAGTCCTAGATTATTCTTCCTCGTTGGCGGCCTCTTCGTAGGCTTTGAGGAGGGCCTGCTGTACGTCGGTGGGCACCAGCTCGTAGCTGCTGAGGGTCATCGTGAAGGTACCGCGGCCGCTGGTCAGCGAGCTGAGGGCGGTGCAGTAGCGGTTCATCTCGGCCAACGGAGCTTTGGCGCGCAGGGTGGTGTACTTG
>JAFWYO010000029.1 GCA_017517715.1 Bacteroidales bacterium | reverse complement strand
GGTGTCAACAGCCCCTACCGCGACCGCAGTGTGGAGGAGAACCTCGACCTTTTCCACCGGATGCGCGACGGCGAGTTTGAGGACGGCAGCAAGGTGCTGAGGGCCAAGATCGATATGGCCCACCCGAATATGATGTTCCGTGACCCGATTATGTACCGCATCCTGCACGCCGAGCACCATCGCACGGGCAACAAGTGGTGCATCTACCCGATGTATGACTATGCCCACGGCCAGAGCGACTCGATCGAGAATATCACCCACAGTATCTGCACGTTGGAGTTCGACATCCACCGTCCGCTGTACGACTGGTTTATCGAAAAACTGGGCATCTATCCGAGCCACCAGTATGAATTTGCGCGCCTCAATATCGACTATACCGTGATGTCGAAACGCAAGCTGCTGCAGCTGGTCAAGGAGGGTTATGTGAGCGGTTGGGACGATCCGCGTATGCCGACCATCTGCGGTTTCCGCCGCCGTGGCTACACGCCCGAAAGCATCCGCTCGTTCTGCGAACGCATCGGTGTGGCCAAGCGCGACAACATTATCAGCTATTCGCTGCTGGAATTCTCGCTCCGCGAACACCTCAACAAGGTGGCGCAGAGGCGAATGGCAGTGCTGAATCCTGTCAAGCTGGTGATCGACAACTATCCGGAAGGTCAGGAGGAGATGCTGCAGGCGGTGAACAATCCCGAAAACGAGGCCGACGGCATCCGCCAAGTGCCTTTCTGCCGCGAGTTGTGGATTGAGCGCGAGGATTTTATGGAGAATCCACCGAAGAAATATTTCCGTCTCTCGCCGGGTACGGAGGTGCGTCTGCGCTATGCCTATTTCGTTACGGCACAGAGTGTTGAGAAGGACGAAGCGGGCAACATCACTTGCATACATTGCACTTACGACCCCGCCACACGTGGCGGCGATGCCCCTGACGGCCGCAAGGTGAAGGGAACGATCCACTGGGTCAGTGCGCGACACGCCGTCGATGCCGAGGTGAGGATGTTTGACAGGCTGTTTGCCGTCGAGGATCCCAACGAGGCTCCGGAAGGGAAGACCTTCCTCGACAACCTGAATCCCAATTCGTTGCAGGTGCTGCAAGGCTGCAAGATAGAGCCGTGCATTGTTGACGATGTTAAGGAAAAGGTGTGCGAGAACGGTGTCGAAGCACCCCATCGCTTCCAGTTTGAACGTATGGGCTATTTCTGCACCGACCCCGACAGTACTCCCAACCATCTGGTATTCAACCGTTCCTGCACGCTGAAGGATACTTTTAAGATTAATCAGTGATGAGTGAATAGTGATATGAAGCGACAGACATCATTATATTTCATAGTTATTGGAGCGTTTATGCTCTTCATTTCCGGAAATTTCCTTTCCGAGGGTCTGTCGCGCGTCGGTATGGACAATGCTGTCGTTTCGCAGCGTATGGCCGAGGGCTTTGAGGATTTCTGGCTTCCGTCGCTCACGTCGCCGGGCAATCCAGATCGTTCCAACTATCTGCCGTTGGGCTATTGGCTTGAAAGCCAGTGGTTCCGCCTGTTTGGCAACGATTCGTTTATGGCGGAGAAGAGTTACTCGGTGATGACCTATTTCATCCTGGCGGCGCTGATGATATGGATTTGGGTGTTGATTGGACAGAGCCGTCGTGCGGGCTGGCTGCCGTTGATGTGCTGGATTACGATTCCGGTTGTGACCTGGTCGGCAACCAACAACCTGCTGGAGAGCACGATGACGATGTTTATCCTGCTGTCGGTGTGCTTTCTGCTGAAGGCTGGCAAGTCGTCGTTCATAGCCCAGTCGCGCCTGGCATTGGGGTAACCCACGGGTCGTTACCGCCTGAGCCGAACCGCGTGGATCGTGCTGGCGGCATTGTCGATGGAGCTGGCCTTTATGGTCAAGGGCTTTGCCGGTTTGTTTCCGATATTTTTCCCGTTCCTCTACTGGCTGATGGTGCGCAGGGAGCGTATTCTGTTCCCAATCTACACGACGGGTGTCATACTGATTGTCTGGATGGTGACACTTTTTGTGGCCATCCTTATTTCGCCAGATGTGTACCATCATCTCTACAACTATCTGCATCACCAGATGATCGGCGGCCTGCTGCACGTGCAGACGGTGTCGTCGCGGTTCTATATCCTGTATGCGTTGATTGTCCAGGGCATTATACCGCTGCTGATTATGACCGTCATCTGCCTGATCCGCATCAAAAACCGTCCGTTCTACCGTTTCCTTTTCTTCTGGCGCTACGGTTCCAAACTGACTGCTGCCCAGACGGAAAGAGCCAAGCTGGGGTGGTTTTTCTTCGCAGTCGGCCTGTCGGGCATCGTGCCGATAATGTTCGGACTGAAGCAGCAGGAGTTTTATATTGTCCCGACGTTGCCGTTCTTTGCTATTGCGATGGCTTGTCTGCTCTACGACCTGATAGAGGATTGGCTGGAGCGGATGAACAAGACGGCAGAAAATGTGCTGAAAGGTTTGGCGATTTTGATTTTCGGTGCAGGTTTGTTGCTGAATTTCAACAGTATCCATAAGGTGAACTCGAATCAGGAACTTCTGGGCGATATGCAGTTGATTTTGCCTTATCTGAGTGAAGGCGAGCACATTATGGTCAGCGACGAGGTGATGCAGGCGCCAGAGGTGGCCGAGTATTTCTATCGCTACAAGAAGATTACGTTTGACTCGTCCTGCAGCCACAAGCATTTGCTGACGATGTACAGCCTGGCCGACGGCTGCGGCGACAGCGTCCAGTTTGTGAGGACCGACCTGCCTACGCGGACGTACATCCTTTATGAGAAGGGCACCGTGCTGCCCGAACCCGACACTGCTGCCAGCAGCGATACAATAATGTATAATACCATCGAAAATG
>JAFWYO010000028.1 GCA_017517715.1 Bacteroidales bacterium | reverse complement strand
GCGGCGGTCCCGCTCCGGGAATGAATACAGTTGTGGCCTCGGTGGCCAAAACCTTCTTGCGCGACGGCTATCGCGTCATAGGCCTGCACGGCGGCTATTCGGCGCTGTTCACCGACAGTCCGCGTATGCAGGATGTCGACTTCCTTGTGGCCGACGAGATTTTCAACAAGGGCGGTTCGCTGCTGAAAATGAGCCGTTTCAAACCTACGGACGAGGATTTCGAGAAGCGTTTCAACCTCAAGTTCTTCACCGACAACGAGGTGAAGCTGCTGGTCACCGTCGGCGGCGACGATACGGCCTCGACGGCCAACCGTATTGCCAAGTTCCTCGAAAGCAAGCATTATCCTATCGCCAACATCCACGTTCCCAAGACGATAGACAACGATTTGCCGTTGCCCAACAGTTCGCCGACCTTTGGCTACAATAGCGCCAAGGCACAGGGGTGCGTGCTGGCCACCGCCGTGATGGAGGATGCCCGCACCAGCGAGAACTGGTTCGTTGTCAGCGCTATGGGTCGCTCGGCCGGCCATCTGGCCTTGGGCATCGCCGGTGCCTGCCACTATCCGATGGTCATCATCCCCGAGTTTTTCAACAAGACGGAGATAACGGTCGACAAGATTGTGAATATGGTGGTTAGCTGCATCGTCAAGCGCAAGCTGATGGGCATCAACTACGGCGCCGCGATGATTTCGGAGGGTGTGTTCCACAGCCTGAGCGACGAGGAGATTGCCAAGAGCGGCATCCATTTCAGCTATGACGAGCACGGCCATCCGGAGCTCGGCAAGGTGTCGAAAGCTCACATTTTCAACGATATGCTGGAGCGCAAGGTTAAGGAACTGGGCCTGAAGGTGAAGAGCCGCCCGGTGGAGATTGGCTATGAGATCCGTTGCCATACGCCGATTGCGTTCGACCTGACGTACTGCTCGCTGATGGGTATGGGCGTGCACAAGCTGTTCAACGAAGGCTGTACGGGCTGTATGGTGTATGTGGACCATCAGGGCAACGCTTCGCCGCTGTATCTGAAGGATCTGCAGGATCCGCAGACGGGCAAGATTCCGCCGCGCCTGGTGAATGTGGAAAGCAACAAGGTGATGTCGTATGTGAATGATATTATGGACTATATCACTCCGTCGGACTATGAGGCTGCGAAGAAGTACCTGCCCAACCCGGAGGCATACGATTTCAAGAAGATACTGAACTGGTGAGAATTGAAAATTGAGAATTGAAAATTGAAATCACTTGTCATTTTGTCGCAAGTGATTTCAATTTTCAATTTTCAATGTGTAGAGTGATTTCAATTTTCAATTATCATTTTTCAATTTCAATTGATGAATATACATATTGTACAACATAATGTACGGACGAACAATCCGGAGGAGAATTTGAAATGGATTAAGTCGGAGCTGGAAAGCGATGCGTCGCGCGATGCGTTGCTGACGGTTTTTCCGGCGTGCACGCTGTGTGGATACCCGATGTACGGCACTGCGGCCTATACGGACTTGCAGAAACGGAGTCAGGCGGCGCTGCAGGAGCTGATACAGATGTCTGAGCACCGTGCGTTCCTGGTGGGTATGCCGTTGCAGATACAGGACAAGGGACTGTGCAACGCGATTGTGTTTGTGCAGAATTGCGCTATCCGTGCGACGATAACGAAGAAGTATCTTTCGCCCGACGAGCAGAAGTATTTTGTCCGCGGCGAGGGTGTCCAGACGGTGAATTTCCAGGGCCAGCGGATTGCGATTGGGTTCTATGAGGACCTGAAGGAGCTGACGAAGGGCCACGTGGAGGAGTCGGACATAGTGATTTGCTGTGGCTGCAATGTGTTTGACTACAAGAAGCCGTACAGTATCCGTTACCGTATGCACAAGATTGTGGAGTCGCTGAATGCGTCGCTGGTGTTTGTGAACCGCATCGGCGGCGAAGGTCCGCTGCTGTTTGCCGGTGGCTCGATGGCGATGAACGCTGCGGGAACGCTGCTGTGTCAACTGCCTTATTTCGAGGAGAGTTGCGCAAGCGTGGACTTGCAGCTGCTGGAAGGCTGCGCGGACGAGAAACCGGAGGCTGTAGAGCTGGTTTACAAGGCTTTGCTGATGGGCCTGCGCGACTATTTCGGCAAGAACGGCCTGCAGAAGGCTGTTCTGGGGTTGAGCGGCGGTATAGACTCGGCGCTGGTATGTGCATTGGCTGTTGCGGCGCTGGGTGCGGAGAATGTGCACGGAATACTGATGCCGTCGCAGTATTCGACGGACCACTCGGTGAAGGATGCCGAGGATCTGGCCAAGAACCTTGGAATGTCGTACGACATTGTGCCGATAAAGGACTGCTTCGACGTGCTTCGTGCCACGATGCGGCCGGTGTTTGGTGAGCGCGCCGAGGACGTGACGGAGGAGAATATGCAGGCGCGCATACGCGGCACCATTCTGATGTCGTATGCCAACAAGATGGGTGCGCTGGTGCTGAACACGACGAACAAGAGCGAGGCGGCTATGGGATACGGCACGCTGTATGGCGACAGCTGCGGCGCGCTGTCGGTGATTGGCGACCTGTACAAGACTGAGGTTTACGAACTTTCGGAATGGATAAACCGCGACGGCGAAGTGATACCGTGGAATTCGATCAAGAAGGCACCGTCGGCAGAGTTGCGTCCGGGTCAGAAGGATTCGGATTCGCTGCCCGACTATGCGGTGCTGGATGCGATACTGAACCTGCATATCGAGGAGCAGATGTCGGCCGACGAGATTGTGTCGGAGGGCTATGATGCTGACCTGGTGCGCGAAGTGTTGCGCAAGGTGAAGATGAACGAATGGAAACGCCTCCAGTTTGCGCCAGCGCTGAAGATGTCGCCGATGACGTTCGGTTTGGACAGGAGAGTACCGATTAGTTAACGGAGAACGGAGAACGGAGAACGGAGAACGGACTGACGCGGTCTGGTCACAATTAATGTGTGAATAGTGAATAGTGAACAGTGGATAGTGACCTGTGATACACCCAGGGCGATGCCCTGGGGGCTGGCAGTTCATTGCCCCCTTCGGGGCGCTATCGGATAATTGCGGATAATCATATAAAAAAAAGATGACTGAGCTGGAGCTGGCGGAGAAATATGTGTCGACGACTGGGGTGTCGGTGTTCCTGACGGGGAAGGCTGGCACGGGGAAGACGACGTTTTTGCGGCACATTGTGTCGACCGTCGGCAAGCGTAATGTCATCCTGGCGCCGACGGGCGTTGCGGCGGTGAATGCCGGTGGAGTGACGATTCATTCCTTTTTCCAGCTGCCGCTGTGTCCGTATCTGCCAGATGTCAAGGAGCTGGTGACGGAATACCAGATGCCGGACAAATACAAGTCGCTGCGCAAGGAGAAGATAAAGATAATCAGGACGTTGGATTTGCTGATTATCGACGAGATAAGTATGGTGCGGGCCGATTTGCTGGATGCGGTGGATATGACGTTGCGCCGCTACCGTCGCAGCAGCAAGCCTTTCGGGGGCGTGCAGCTGCTGCTGATTGGCGATGTGCACCAGCTGCCGCCGGTGGTGAGGGACGAGGACAAGCGTTATATGGATCAGGTGTATCCGTCGTCGTTTTTCTTTCACAGCAAGGCGTTGCAGCGGTTGGGGTATGTGACGATCGAGTTGACACATATCTACCGTCAGCAGGATGTGGAGTTTGTGGAGCTGCTTAACAAGATAAGAGACAACAAGATGGACGAGCCGACGCTGCGGCTGCTGAACAGCCGCTGGCGTGGGGGCTTCAATCCTGCGGACAGCGAGGGCTACATCCGTCTGACGACGCACAACTACCAGTCGAACGAGGTGAACCGCCGCAAGTTGGCGGCGTTGCCGGGGAAGGAGATAGTGCTGGAATCGAGGGTTGAGGGCAATTTCCCGGAGACGTCGTATCCGACGGATAAGAGTCTGATACTGAAGCGTGGAGCGCAGGTGATGTTTATCAAAAACGATGCTGGCGGCGGGGCCTACTACAATGGCAAGCTGGCGACGGTGGAAGGCTATGACGAGGAGGAAGGCGTTGCCGTTGTGGACCGTGAGGGCAACCATATCACCGTCGGCCTGGAGCGCTGGGAAAACATAAAATATGAGATAGATCCGTCTGACAATCAGATAAAACAGAAGGTGGACGGCGTCTTTGTCCAGTTCCCGCTGCGACTGGCGTGGGCGGTGACGATCCACAAAAGCCAGGGACTGACGTTCGACAAGGTGATTGTGGATGCGGCATCGGCATTCACATACGGCCAGGTGTATGTGGCGCTGAGCCGCTGCCGAACGCTGGAGGGGCTGGTGCTGGCCACGCCGATATCGCCGTCATGTCTGTTTGACAATGAGGATGTTCTGCAGTTTGCCGACAGCCAGGCGAAGCGCGAGCAGGTGGAGGAAAGTTTGTCGTTGCAGCAGTCGTCGTACTATTATGAGCTGCTGTATGAGCTGTTCGACTTGACGTTGCTTTACAGGACGGCGGAGAGGCTGAATGCCTTCTGTCGCAGTCACCTAAGTCGCTATTATCCAGCGGAAGTGCAGCAGGCGAATGCGGTGGTTACAGACAAGCTGGTCACGCTGCTGCAGGTGTCGGAGCGCTTCAGGCATCAGCTTTCGAAGATAAGGATGCAGAACGGCGGCGAGACGGGAGGCGAATACGAGCGAGAGCGCGTGGAGAAGGGAGTGCAATACTTCTGCGGCCAGCTAGAAGAGGCTGGAAAAGAGCTGCTTCCGATAACGAAATTGGAGGTGAAGAGCAAGACGCTGGTGCAGGAATACAACGATTTGGTGTCGGAATATGTCGACGAGCTGGGTTTGCGTCGCGAGTGCCTGGAGCGGGTTGGCGAGCTTGGCTTTTCGCCGGAGGAATACAACAGGGCCAAGGTGGACTATATGCTAGGCAAGGAGAGGGGCAAGCGCAAGAAAGAGAAGCGCAAGACGGGTCTTCACGCTATGGGCCGTGCGGAGCGGCAGGAGAAGGCGAAGACGAAAGAGTCGGTCCCGAAGGAGGCGCCGTGGGTGGAGACTGTGCGCCTGTTTGCTATGGGCAAAGAGCGGTCCGAGATAGCCGCGGAGCGCGGCCTGGCGATGAGCTTGATAGGAAGCCACCTGATAGCGGCGTTGGAGGCTGGGGCCATAACGATAGACAAGATACTGACGTCGGAGCAGTTTGACGAGATTGTGGAGTATATACTTGAGGAGAAGCCGCAGACGCTGAAGGAGATGTACGAGCATTTCGATGGCCACTATGAGTACTTCCAGTTGAAGGCTGCGGAGGTGTCGTCGAGAGACTTGCAGGAAGAATAACTTGGGTCGGTTTGGTCCGCCCGTTCCTATATCGTTCCTATATCGTTCTTATATCGTTCTTATATTTTTATATAGGAACGATATAAGAACGATATAGGAACGATATAGGAACGGGCGGAGCGGGTGTGTGGCGAAGGTGTCGAAAGGCAATGGGGGTAGGGATGCCGTGTGCGGGCTTCTACTGAGCGCCGAGGCGGATGTTGCCCCACGTGTCTTTGAGCTTGCCGCCTACGTAGATGGCGGGCGTCTGTAGGAGTCCTTGGAGGGCCGACTCGTCCTGCAGGTTGCGGTCGATGTTGTTGAAGAGGTTATAGAGGTCGATGTTGCCTTTGGTTTTCTTGAGTTCCTTGAGGAGGAAATAGGTGAAGAATCCGTGGTGCTGTTCGTCGAAGGCGTATGCGGTCTTGTTGAAGGGCGCTGCGGTGATGAGGACGATGTCGTTGCGGATGCGTAGTCCTTTGGGCTTGTTTTTGCTGTGTTTGATGTTGATGAGGGGCGAGCCGTCGCGCTGGTTGCCGTCGAAAGAGGCGTCGATGAGGATGGTGAGCGATTTCATCGGCAGGCGGTTGAACCAGCTGCAGAGGGTGTCGACGCGCAGGCACTGTTTGAGCAGCTTTTTGGTCTCGCATTTTGTGAGGGGCTTGTCGAGTGTGAAATCGGCCGGGTTACGGAGTGCTTTGATTTTCTTGTAGTTGAGCGCGGTGGGGATGAGGTAGGGGGTGTGGTCGAAGTCGGTGAGGCCGTGTCCGGCGAAATAGAGGATGAAGTTGCAGTCGCCCTTTTGCGATTTGGCGATATCCTTGAACCAGTCGACGCCCTGGGTGCGGATGTCTTGCAGCGAGGCGTCTTCGATGATGCGCACCTGCCGTGCCGGGATGCCGAGTGTGCGGATGCAGTACTGCTGCAGGTTTTCGCCGTCGGCATAGGCGTATGGTACGTTGGGCAGGGGCGCGTTGTAGCGTTCGTTGGCGATAATGAGGGCGTAGGTTTTCAGGTTGCTGTTTTCGGCTGTTTTGGGGATGTTGTAGTCGACGAATTCGTCGTTGACGAGCCGTTCGTTCATCAGGACGATTTCCTCGTCGAAGGCGCCGTGGATGATGATTTCGACGCCCACGTCGCGATACTGCGAGCCCGTTTCGCTGACGCTGCGCGTGTGGTAGCTGAAGCTGTTGTCGGTGAATTTGAGGGCTTTGCATTGCTCAAGGAGTGCGGCTTGCAGTCCTTGTGCCCTGAGAAAAGCGAGCTGTGCGTTGGAGGTTATGCCCGACTCGGAGGAGACTGAGATGCGGACGGGCTCGTCGTTGTAGCGTGCGGCGATGTAGCGGAAATCGCCGTATTCGCCGTTGTAGTCGAGCTTGGTGACGGGAGTGATGTCGGTAGAGGCCTTGATGGTGATGTCCACGCGTTTGCCTGGTTTGAAGGCTTTTGCGCAGTAGTTGTCGACGATGTTGTGGAGTATGTTGACGATGGCGGAGGCCGCATTGGACTGCTGGCAGAGGTACTTGCCGGTGGGGTAGTTGTCGGTGGTGTTTTCGAAGTGGTGGCAGCTGTAGTTGACGACGATGCGGTAGTTGAGCTCGCGCAGTCCGTCGCGGTCGATGCCGCTGACGAGGTCGGTCTTGATGTTCATTTTGGACTCGTCGTAGAGCTTGCGGTCGTTGGGCAGCGAGAGGAGGTAGCTGTTGGCGTAGTTGCGGATGGCATCCTGTTCGGCGGCGGAGTTTTTCTGCAGCTGCTTGAGGATGATGTCGCGATATTCGCTGTTGACGAGTGCTTCGGAATATTGCGCCTTGGAGGCCAAAGGCGCGACGAGGAAAGCGGCAAAAAGAATAACTAGAGCCGTAATTCTTTGAAAATGTAATTTTTGCATCATAACACCATTGTATTTTGTAAATGCAAAAATACGAAAAAATTTTTATTGTGAATAGTGAATTGTGAATAGTGAGTGGACTGTGCTAGCTACTATCACATTAAAAATTCTCCCACTCGCAAGCGAGCGAAATCTTGGAAATCTTGGAAATCTT
This sequence comes from Bacteroidales bacterium, assembly GCA_017517715.1. Classification (GTDB taxonomy): domain Bacteria; phylum Bacteroidota; class Bacteroidia; order Bacteroidales; family P3; genus Colimorpha. The sequence continues at coordinate 4,765 of JAFWYO010000028.1, read as the reverse complement.
TTTTTGGCGCATATTGCAAATCTTGGAAATCTGCTCGCAAGCGAGCGAATCTTGGAAATCTTTTTCCGACTTTCGTCGGAAATTAATAACAAGTGATTTCAATTTTCAATACTCAATTCTCAATTCTTAACTCTCAACTTTCAACTATTTAAGGCTGAAGGTGAATTTTTTTTGGAGTTTGGTGCGGAGCAGGAAGAGCAGGAGGAAGTAGGCGGCGATGAGGAGGATGGTGGCGGTGGCGACTAGCGTTTCGGAGGCGGAGAGGAGCGAGAGGAGGACGACGCTGCCGACGAGGAGCAGGGCGGGGAGGAGGTAGGCGAAGAGCACGGCGAGGAGGCCGCGGCTTTCGTTGACGCAGACGGTGACGTTGTCGCCGATATGGTATTTGCCTGACTCGGCGGTTTCGATTTCGACCACTTTGCGGTCTTTGTCGACAAAGGCGCATTTTTCGTGTGCTTTGCAGGAGGCGCAAGCCGAGACGACCTGCATTTCGACGCTGATTTTGCCGGGCTGGATGTCGATGACGACGCCATCGTGGGTGGCTATAGAGGAGTTGTTGCTCATAGTTTGAAATTCAGATTTTTGGGATATGTTTTGCAGTTTTTGACGCAAACGCCGTCGGTGTTGATTTTGTAGGTGGTGCCGTTGTAGACGACTTCGGCGCGACCCCACTCGAAGTAGGAGGCGGCATCGAAGACGAAATCGGTGAGTTGCTTGCCGTTCTTGTCGATGAAGGCCCACATCCCGTACTGCTGCACGGGGATGACACCTTCGGTGCAGTGCTGTGCGGACTCGTAGACGATGGGGATGACGACTTGGCCGCTTTTGTTGACGAAGCCGTACTTGCCGTCCTTTTCGACCATCGCGATGTTTTCGGAGAAGATGTAAAGCATTGAGCGGAAGCCGCTGTTGTCGTACTGGATGGGGAGTACGATTTTGCCGCGATTGTTGATGATGCCGTACTTGCCGTTGCGACTGACCATAGCGTAGCCGTCGGTAAAGGGAGCGGCGATGTCGTAGAATCCGAAGCGTTCTTTGCCTTTCGTGTCGAGGTAGGTCTTCATTGAGTCGCGTTCCACCACGTAGAAATCTTCGTTGAATGAGAGGATTTTGTCGTAGACGAAGGGGGTGAGCTGCCTGAAGCGGTTGTCGAAGAGTGCGGCCTTTTCGGAGAGGGCGTCGACGGCGAAGAAGCGTCCGTTGCGCATAGGGGTGATGTCGATGTATTTGATGGGCAGGACTTCGTTGCCGTTGGTGTCGATCATACCGAGCCGGTCGTAGTTTTTGACAATGGCGGTGCCTTCGCTGAAGGCGTAGGCGTATTGGAATTTGGGCTCGATGACGATGTTGTTGTTGCGGTCGATGAAGCCGTAGCCGAAGGTGTTGCTGTCGAAGTCGACGATGACGGTGGCGAGGCCGTTGCTGAAGCCCGACACGGTGCGGTATTGGGGCTGTATGGCTATGTTGCCGGCGGTGTCGTAGAAGCCGTAGAGGTTGTTTCTGCGGAAGCGGATCATACCGTCGGTGGGGTAGTTGACCTCCTGGCAGTCGGTGGGGACGATGATCTTGCCGTTGCGGTCGACGATGCCGCATTGGCCGTAGTCTTTGTAGACGATGCAGTAGTTGCCGTGGAATTTGTCGACAAATTTATAGATGGGTTCGACGAAAACGGTGCCGTCTTCGCGCTTGAAACCGAAGAGACCGTCGCGCCGGATGGTCTGTATGCCGTCTATGAAATAGAGTTCGCAGCCGCAGGCCTCGTCGTCGACGATGACCACTTTTTCCTTGTTCTGGTCTTGTTGTGCAAGGACGAGACAGGGAAGGACTAAGGCTGCGAGAAGGGCGAAGAAGGAGATGCGGGACATTGTTTTAAGTTGAAAGTTGATTTTTTTTTGACCACGAATTTAACGAATTACACGAATATGTTTCTTTGACCTGATGAATATGTTTTGCAAGCAAAACTCGAATTTATGCGAATTATTTATGATTGACTATATTATTTCGGCGCCGTAGTTGATCCATCCGTTTTTGCCGTCGTCGATGGTGATTTGCCACCACTGGTCTTGTTTGTCGTCGATAGTGAGAAGAGTGCCTTCGTGAAGGAGGAATTTGTCGACGCTTTTGGCATCGGGGGAGCTTTTTACGACGACCATCGGAGCGATAACTACGGCCTTCATATTATTAGTAACATTTTTTGCCGAAATTGCTGCATTGAGGATCGAAAAAATTGTTAGGATGGCCAGGATAACGGTCAGTACGAATGATGTTTTTCGGAGTCTATAGTCTTTGGCAATGAGGAAGATACATAGTGCTGAGAGGGTGAGGAAAAAGAGTGAAAGAAAAATGATGCGCCAGCCGCGCGGGGTGGTGATGCGGACGACGGCATCGGTCCATTGGACGAGGAACATCTTGGGGAGGACTTCGATTTTGTCGGTGGTTTTGCTGCGCGCGAGTTCCAGATTGTCTTTGATGAGCTGCTTGTTGGGTGCCAGCCTCAGGGCGCGTTCGTAGCTGAGAATGCAGCGGCCGATGCTGTCCAGACGATAGTAGGCATTGCCGAGGTTGTAGTATAGCTGCCAGCTTTCGAAACCATTGCGTATTATGTCGTTGTAGGTTTCGACAGCCTGCGCGTAATCGCCGTTTTCGTAGGCCTCGTTGGCTGCGGCGAAATTCTTTTCTTCTGCTTTTTTGTCGGAGACGGCCCAAGCGGGATGGGCCGCGAGCAGAACCGTTGCTAATGTCAATATTTTGAATATGTTGTGCATAAAATTACCGGTCTTTAACGTTCCACTTTTGTTTTGATGGCAGCTATTTGTGTTATGGTGTTCATAGCTTTGTTGTAGATGTTTTGTTTTTTAGTGCTGCTGTCGCCAGGGGCGAAGCGTGCGAAGTCGACATCGGCGAGGGTTGCGAGAATGTCTTGCTGTAGGGTCTCGTCGACGTGCTTGTCGGAAAGATGCTGTCGGATGGTGTCGGAGGAGAGCAGCGACTGCTGGATGGTGAATTTGTCGGCGATGCCGCCCCAAAGAGCTTTGTAGATTTCTTCGTAGAAGCGCTCGTCGTCGCCGTCGTTGAGGTGCCGTTCGGCATTGCGCAACCGCTTGCGAGCCAGTTTTGTGGCCCGTTGCAGTCGCATCGAGGCTTCGTCTGATACGATGTCCTGTTGGCGACGTGCGAATATAACGATGAGGGCGGCGGCCAGAGCGGGCAGGATGGTGAGGATCCAGAAGAGCACGGGAGCCTTATGGTTGTTGATGTTGTTCAGCTTGGTCTGTTTGCTGATGTGGTGAATGTCGCTGTTGAGGATTTTGACGTCGCTTTTAGCGCTGCTGTTGTGTAGCGGCTTGTCGACTTTGATGTGGATTTTGTTGCATTTCTTTGTTATGTACTGTCCCGAAACGGGGTCGAAATAGACATAGTCGAAGTCAGGCATATCGTATTCGCCCTGCGTCTGAGGGGTGACGATCCATTCGAACGTGCGGCTGCCGGATAGTCCGTTGTCGCCTTTGTTGATATTGTCAATAACGCGAGGCTCGTAGACTTCCATTCCTTTGGGGAACTCGATTGTAGGAGCTTCGAGTAGGCTGAGGTTACCGCGTCCGCTGACGGTCACGCTATAGGTGAAGGCATCGCCGGCGTGGAGCTGGTCGAGGTCGGTTTTGGCCTTGATGTCGAAATGGCCGACGCCGCCGGCAAAGCCAGCAGGGGCATCGGGGAGGGGCTTGACCTTGACGCTGATGGAGTTGCTGGTCAGCGATTTGACAACGGCCTGGTTGCGTGTTGGGGTGAAGAAGGGGTCGTCGATAAAGAAGTCGAAAATGGTACCGGTTCTCTGTCGCTGCATTTGGGTTTGGATGATGGCGACGACGTCGGTTTTGAGAGGGGCGATGTTGAGGGTGCCGTTTTCTTGCGGATAGAGTGCTCCGCGTCGTATTTCGGCCACCTGGTACTGCCGTCCGTTGTAGGTTTCGGTGTATTGCTTAACCTGCGTCATATTTTCGCTAAGGTCTTCGCTCCAAAAGCCTTTGTTGCGAGGCAGTTTGTCGATTTGGAATTGCGTCAGGGGGACTTGAGTGTAGATTTTGTATACGATGATGGCTTCTTCGCCCTGATAGAGGCTGTTCTTGCTGATGGAAGCGCGTGCAAAAAGTGTGTTGTTGTCGATGTTTTGTGATGGTTGCGGATCCTGCTGTTGCTGCTGTCTCGGACGTTGCTGCTGCTGTCCCCATCCCCATCCGCTCTGGTTCTGTTGCTGGTGGTTGCTGTTCGGGTCGGCTTTTTCGACCTTGATCGAAAAAGGCTTGCTGGTGACGGTCTTTCCGTCGACTGTGCAGCTGGCGGCACCGACATTGGCAGTGCCTTCTTTTTCGGCCTGCACAAGAATGGTGAAGGTGTTGGAAACGGACTGCGACATCTTGCCGTTGATGATGGATGTGGAGCTGCTGAATCCGGTGTTGGGACCTCCCACCAGTTTTAGTCCTTTCAGTGAGGGGGCCCTGAAATCCTGAGCGTGGGCATTGACGTCAAATGTTATCTGGAAAGTCTGTCCCGCAGAGACGGTGTTGCGTGTGCGGACGTTCATCACGGCGTTCTGAGCCGAAATGCCACTTGTCAGAATGACTGCAATAAAGGTTAATATGATTGTTGCTTTTTTCATTGTTTTATAGATAGTTGCATTCTTACCAATCCTTTTCAATACGTGCAGGGGTGCCTTGGCGCCGTTCTTTTTCGGCCTCTCTCATTCGGACGGCCTTCATCGTCTGTT
>JAFWYO010000027.1 GCA_017517715.1 Bacteroidales bacterium | reverse complement strand
ATCTGTCAAGCGATTTCAGGAAAACACACCCCCACGCTCCGCCCGTTCCTATATCGTTCCTATATCGTTTTTATATCGTTCCTATATAAAAATATAAGAACGATATAAGATCGATATAAGAACGATATAGGAACGGGCGGAGCGGGTACGGGCTATTCCTTCGTTGTCGCCCCACCGCTGTTCTGCCACTCGGTAATTCCGCCGGCAAGATTATAGACAACTATTCCCTTGGCGGCCAGCAGTTTGGCTGCCTTAAGACTGCGACCGCCGCTCACAAACAGAGCCACTGTGGTCAGTATCAAGCTGATTTTTTTCATTGTTTTTGAGTGTTTTACAATTCAACTGGCGGCCAGCCGTAGTCCTGAAAGTAGCCGTAGTGTAGGCCACGGCGCTTCAGGTAGTAGCGCAGCTGCTCGCGACGGACTGCCTCTTGGACGCCCTGATTGGAATGAATGTTCTGGTAGACATCATAATACGAGCCAAAAATGCGGCGGGCACTGGCCTCCCAGCCCGCGCCGTCGGCGGTCTGCTCGAACGACGAGACGCGGTATTTGCCGTCTTTCAGTTCCAGCGACATCAGTCCGCTGTGGTTGCCGCCCGAGACGCACTTCAGCGTGTCGCCGCTCGGCGTGTACCAGAACACCCAGCAGTCGCACAGCACAGGCACATAGTCTGAATCCGCCAGCTCCGAAGCGACGACAGCAATGGTCGGGATGCAGATTTCGCCCTTCAGGTAGTGTTCGCCAATCTCGTTCACCAGGTAGTCGCCTATGGCGTCGCGCCGTGCCTGCTCGTCGCGGCTGATGGCGATGTGGCGTATGCAGTCTGCCTTATGTCCGTCGAAATCCGACATAAGCCATTGTCCGTCAACGCGCTCCATATAAAGTTTATGTTCCTCGACGTCATCCACTTCCGCATTCCCACATTCACGCACTGACGCACTCTCTTCGTTCTCCCACTTTTGTCGCACGCTGATGGTGGCCACGGCGTGGTCTTTGTCGGACATTTCCACGGCGGTGACAGTGTATTCGGCTATCGTGCCGCCGTTGCCGGTGACGAAATAGTAGAGCCATTCGTGGTCCATAGCCTCGAATTCAGGCAGATAGTTAAACATCGTGTCCAGCACGGCGTAGAAGTCCGCCGTCATAAAGTCGCGAGCTTCCTCGCGCAGTTCGTGGTCAGGGATATACTGGCACAGCTCCCCTGCCCTTTTCTTCAGTTGTTCCTCGTTGTTTGTAGCACAAGCCACCAGCAAAACGACGGCCAAAGTAGTAATAATCAGCTTCTTCATATTTGTTAATTTGTTAATTTGCCGGTCAAATTTATTTGACATTTATGATAATTACAGGTACAGCCCCCCCTGAGTAAAAATTAATTATTTATGGAAATTCCTGGTCTATTTCTGGTAATTCCTGTTTAAAAAAGTGAGTTTAATTTATCAGACAACTCAGCGGGCTGGTTATTTCGCAGCCGCGGTTGCGCGCCAGCCACAACTGGGCATAGCTGCAGGTGGCCTTGTATTGTCCACCACGACGCTCGATTTCCTTCACAGCGCGCCGCACCAGCTCGCTGGCAACGCCCTGTCCGCGCAGTCGGTCGTCGACATAAGTGTGGTTGATGACGTATACGCCATCCCGTTCGGGGAACGTCACCTCCCCCACCTCTTCGCCGCCCTCGACGGCGTAAATTCTGTTGTTTTCTGTTATGTATTCCATTGTGTTATTATAATCCTTCGGTCAGAAACTGCTTCAATCCAAGATGAGTTATTCCGTTTTCGTCGTTGCGTGACACTAACGGCGTCATCGAAATGACATATTTTGGATAGTTATCGTTGATTTTGCGCAGATTACCAAACTCGCGTTCACGTGTGGAATCATCTGCGATGAGGTACGAAACTTGTACATAGGCACGCTGCCCCGACGGTTTGGCGCATACAAAATCAATCTCGCCGGCCTGCAGTTGGCCGATATTCACATTGTATCCCAAACGCACCAGGTGCTGATAGACAACGCCTTCGATGATTTTCTCGACATCGTGGTCTCTCTTCCCCCCAGCAATGGCATTGCGAATTCCTTGGTCTTCAAAATAGAACTTCTCATTGCTTTCAAAGAGCCGTTTTCCGTGTATGTCGTAGCGGCACACCTTATGCATCAAGTAAGATTCGCAGAGCATTTTCTGGTAGTTGATGATGACTGCCGGAGAAAGAGAATCACCAGTGGATTTCAGGTATTTGCTAATATTAGTGGCCGAAATCAGTTTGCCTTCGTTGTCGGCCAGGAATTGCACCAAACGTGCCAGAAAATCGGCATTGCGTATCTGGTTGCGCATCACAACATCCTTCAGCAGGGTGGTATCGTATATGTTGGAGAGGTATTGGGCTGCACTTTCACGGTCGAGGCCAACCTGCACCAGTCCTGGCATACCACCAAATTCGATATATTTCTCCAAGGCATCGGTGGCATCGTTTTCAAGATGGTGGAACACAATAAACTCCTTGAAAGATAGCGGCTGGATGTATATCTCCATATATCGTCCGCCAATGAGTGTGGTCAATTCACCGCTAAGCATCTTGGCATTGCTACCAGTGACGATGATATCAACGTTTGGCTCTTTGTAAAAACTCCTGATTGTGCGCTCAAACTCCAAAATGTCCTGCACCTCGTCTATCATAATATAGTTGTGCGTACCCTCCACGATGTGAGCGTCAATATATTCGTTCAGGTCGCGGTAAGTACGGATATTATCAAACTGCCGTTGTTCCTTGTCGATAAATATCACGTTTCCTTTTTTCGACAATTTATCATTCAGGCATTTAAGGATACAACTCTTGCCCACTCGACGCTGACCAGTAAGCACAATGGCCAAATCCTTACCCAACCACTTTGTTATTTCATCTATATAATATTGACGTTCAATAATTTTCATATTTATAAAAATCTGAAATGACATTGCAAATATACAAATATTTTATAAATTATACTTAATAAAATTTATTATTGATTAATTTCTGTTAAGTATAGTTTATAAGATGGTTACACAAAACATATCAGTGAGTTTGTTGCACAATGCCGCAGGTCGCGTCTCTTGGGGAGCTGTGCTGAGAAAATTGGTGTGTTAGGGATTGTGTTGTGGCAGGGCGTTGCGACCGGCGTCGGTCATCAGCCCTTGGCGTTCCAGTTCTTGGCAGCGCTGGATGTTGAGGTCCGTCCAGTGGCCGTTCTTGCGGCGCGGCGAGATGCGCTGTGCCAACCGGCCGTCGGGCAGCTTCTTGACGGTAGAGTCTATCCACCCGAAGCATAGCGCCTCCAAAACCACCTCGACATACGGCAGCGCCCCCGCCATTGCCGTCTTCCCCCTATAGCACGCCACCCAACATTCCCGCTCCCGCCCGTGGTTCTCCTCCATCCACCTGCGCAGTTCCGCCCGGTCCTCGAATGTCAACAAATTCCTTATTTCCATTAGTTTACCGAATTAAATTCGCCAAAGTTTCTATTTTTGTCAAGTTTGGCGATTTTGCGATAATAAATTAGATTTTCTCTTTCGGGAGTTTTGCATATCAGTGATTACTGCTCGAACACTGCTCTCTTTTAAATCGGTCGCCGTCGGCGACCGATTTAGATAATGATGCCAATATTCCGCAAAAGTACGCATTTTTTAATACTTTCTTCCGAGAAGCCACGAAGACTATCAGAAATTAATGCATTGGAGTATTTCTCGTTAATTCCGATGAACTCAATCCTAGTGCCATTTATTTCTTTTGCTTTAGTGGTCTGTATGTCTGTGCTATGTTTTAGTATTAGTTTTTTTGATTTACTATAGACCTCTATACTTTCAGCAATCCAAATAAATGCATAGCGGCCTCTACCATACTGACCTTTGGGAATCGTTTTGTTTTTTTGTGGATTTTTAGTTGATGACATAAAATTATTTGTAGTTGCATCATCATCAAAATCCCAACCTTTCCCGTTGTCGCTCAATACTACATTCTGGACATAACCGATACCTTCAGGTGGAGGTGTAAAAATTAGTCTTATTTCAGTTGCACCAGCATCGAAAGAATTCCAGATATACTCAAAAAGGCAATCGTACGGTTTGTCTTCATATGGCTTTAATTCCGTTCTAATCGATTGTGCATTTATTTTCAAATCTTTTTTATCCATTTTTTTTCGCAGCGAGAATTGATTTTAGGTCATTGGTTATAGAACGATACCATACACTCGGTTTTTGTATTTAAGCAAGCAACTATTGGAAATATTTTTCTTATAATTTACGAGGAATTCTATTCAAGGGT
>JAFWYO010000026.1 GCA_017517715.1 Bacteroidales bacterium | reverse complement strand
GCGTCGTGCAATAAAATGTAAGAATGTAATATGAATATTGTTGATCATATCCGCGAAACACGCGACATAACACGCGATGAACTGCAACTGATACTTACGACTGAAGACAAGGACAGCATAGAATATCTGCGCAATTCAGCACGTGAAGTCGCCACGGCTGTTTATGGCAACAAGATTTTTATGCGTGGCCTCATCGAGCTTTCGAGCCACTGCAAGAACGACTGCCTCTACTGCGGCCTGCGTCGCAGCAACAGCGCGGCCGTTCGTTATCGCCTGACAGACGAGCAGATATATGACTGTTGTGAGCAGGGCTATAAACTTGGTTTCCGCACCTTCGTGATGCAGGGTGGGGAAGATGGATGGTTCGACGATAAACGTATGTGCCGCATCGTAGGTACTGTACGCGAACGTTTTCCTGATTGCGCCATCACGCTTTCGCTCGGCGAACGCAGCCGCGAAAGCTATCAGGCCCTCTACGACGCCGGCGCCAACCGCTACCTGCTGCGCCACGAAACGGCATCGCCCGAACACTATGCGCGCCTGCATCCCGCCGAGATGTCGTTCCAAAACCGCATCGAGTGCCTGCACGCCCTCAAAGAGATTGGTTATCAGGTGGGTTGCGGCTTTATGGTCGGGTCGCCCTATCAGACCGTCGACACGCTCTACGCCGACCTGCAGTTCATCCGCACGTTCCAGCCCCAGATGGTCGGCATCGGGCCTTTCATCTCCGCCACGGGCACGCCCTTCCAGGGCCAGCCCAACGGCAAGGTGGGCACCACGCTGCGTCTGCTGGCCATCATCCGCCTGCTGCATCCGCCCGTGCTGCTGCCCGCTACGACGGCCCTCGGCACACTGCATCCGCAGGGACGCGAACTGGGCATTCAGTTCGGCGCCAACGTGGTGATGCCCAACCTCTCGCCGCGCGACCACCGCAAGGACTACGCCATCTACGACAACAAGATCTGTACCGGCGAAGAGGCCGCCGAATGCCGCGCCTGCACCGAGGGCCGCATCCGCAAAATCGGCTACGAGACGGTCGTGGACCGTGGCGATTTCAATCCCAATCTGGAATACTGACGTTCTGCAATGCCATTACTCGGGCGGCGAAGCCAGAGACGCGCTCCCATCAATCCGGTGCGAAGGGATTGAAGAATCAGTTCTGCTCGTTGCAACCATTTGTGTATCAGCAATGTCGGCCGTCGGTTGGGTGCTGTCGCCTAAAGTAGCCAAAGTGGACTCGTCGGCGTTGCCGGCAGTGTCGCCCAGCGTCCACGAGCCGATGTACTGGCACTGCGAGGCGCGCCCGGCACAGTCTACCACAAAGCCCCACAGGTGCACTTCGTGTCCAACCCACGCTTCGTTCAGGCTCATAGTCAGCCCGTTGCGGCGACGGGCGACAGGGTCGGAGATGTCGAAATCACCCAGCTCGGGGCAATAGGCCACCAGGTAGACCAGGTCGTCCGACTTGGTGGAGCGGTGCAACGGATTCTTCTCGAAATCAACGCTTATCGTCGTTTCGTCGACCGTCTGCGGCACGCCGAACGCCACCGGAGCCACCGGTCCGTCGCTGAGACGAAGCCTTTCGTAGTCCACCGTCAACAGCCCATCCTCAAGCGCGAAGCTCTGTTTGTTGAGGCGCATAAAATAGTTGCTTTCAGTCATTTGCTCGTTTTTGCTGACGGCTCGCAGCCCCAGTTTCAACACGCGGCGGGCCTTCGCGGCAAACGCCACGGTTTGTTTGAAAAGACTGCGTTGCGACAGCTGTGCCTCGGTGCGGGCATCGTTGTACTGCGACGGCAACGAACGCACGCACCAGCAGCCGCACCACAGATAGTTGACCGTAGGGCCTATACGCCCACTGAACACCAATTGGTTTGATTTACTTGTAACTTTCATAGTACGTTGTAAATTAAATTGTTAATAATCAGGTTGACTCGGCAGGAAGTGACCTCCGCTGCCTTTTTCATCTTCCATAACGCAAACAAAGTTTTATTATTGTTCACCGAGGTGAAATTTTGTAAAAGTTAAAATAGAGTTTGAGTGAACTTTGATAGGTCTTTGGTGCTTTGTTTTAACAGGAATTACCAGGTTTTGTTTTAACAGGAATTACCAGGTTTTTTTAAACAGAAATTACCAGTTTTTTTTTAACAGGAATTACCAGAAATTGACCAGGAATTATCCAGAAATAATTATTTATAACGCGATTTTTTTTTTAACAGCAATTATCAGCAATTGAACAGCAATTATCAGCAATTTTTTTTCTTTTTTTGAACGCGAATGTCCGTGAATGCCCGTGAATTGCCATAAATGTTTAATATAATGACCTATAATAATTCGTTTAATTCGCGTTTTGCTTGCAAAACGAAATTCGTCGGGTCGTAGAAATAAATTCGTTTAATTCGCTTAATTCGCGGTCAAAAAAATAGAAGACAGCCGTTTTTTGCGGCTGTCTCGTGTTCTTGTGTTCGCTCTTTGGGAGCGTTTTTGTTTGATGAGGGTTATCAGTTGCCCACTTCCTGCTGGTAGCGGTTCAGGTCGCTTTCCGACGACTTGACGGCTTCGTCGGCCTCGTTGGCTTTCTGCTGTGCGCTGTCCATTTTCGACTTGCTCTTCTCGATGTTGGCTTGCAGCTTCTCGATTTCCTTGTTGCAGTCGTCGATTTTCTGCTGGTATTTGGCTATGTCGGCCTTCTTTTTCTCGATTTTTTCCATATCGGAGCTGATGCTTTTGCCGATTTTTTCCACTGCGGCAGCGGCTTTGGCCTGGTTTTTCTGTGCTTTTTCAAGGTTCTTCTGCTCGGCGCCGACTTTCATCTGTGCCTCGAATTTGGTGACGTAGCGCGGGAAGGCTTCGGCAAAGGTGCGCACGTTGTTGTTGAGCTCGTTCTGGCTGATGGTCAGGTTGGGCGATTTGGCGAAGAAGGTCACCACGGTGACGCGGTCTTTCTTCTTGCCCTGCTCCTCGACCTTGGCGTAGAAGTCGACGGGCTGGGCGTAGATGGCGTCGAAGGTCTGGTTCAGTACGGCGATGTAACCGCTTGTCTTGGTGCTTTTTACCGACGATTCTTTGAGGCGCTGGTTGAGTGCCTCAATAACGATGTCCTGCTCTTGTGTAACGGTCAATGTGAATGCGGGGACGGTGAAGTCGCCGTATTGGATTGTGGTTTCCTGCACGGTCTGTGCCTTAAGGCCTGCCATCATAACGAAGGCGAGGGCCAGCATTGATAATTTTTTCATAATCAAATATATGTTTTAATTGTTTTCTTCCTGTTCGGCGGCGAAGGCGTAGATTTCCTCGAAGGTTTGTTTCACGTCTTCGTTGAGGTCGCTGTTGCGGATTTCTTCGAGATAGAGTTGGCTGAATTTCTTGGAGTTTTTCTCTTTTTTGTATTTCTTGTCGAATTTGTCCATCAGCACTTCCATTTCGCCATAGCATTCGTTGAATTTGTCGATGTTTTCGGCGTTGGGGCCGTCTTCGCCCACCAGCGAGAAGCACTGTTCGGTCTTGTGGGCCAGGAGTTTGGCGTCGCGGCGCATATTGGTTTTGCAGGAGGTGAGCGTCGTCAGCAGGACGGAGATGCACAATAGGGTAAGGATTTTTTTCATAATTGCTGAAAAATAGTTTGTTATGATGACTTATTTCTGTAAAATAATTTGCAAATATACGAAAAAAATTTTTTTTGTGACAGTTTTTTGCGTTGTTTGGCGGCAAAAAAAACGGTGGCGTGCATCGGCGCGCCGTCGTGATGGTGATGTGAGTTGTTTTTTGGGGTTGATTTACAGCTCGATTTCGTCGATGAATTTGGAGTCGGTCTCAAAGTTCATCAGGTGCATTTTTTTCCATTTTTTTGTGAAGAATCCTTTGCGCATACCCACGATGGCCTGATAGGTCACTTTGTTCTTGATTTGCAGGGCGTAGAGCTCTTTGACTTTGTAGCCGGGGTGCATTTCCTGGATTTTTTGGACGATGCTGTGGGGATAGTATTTCTCGTCGACATACCAGCGGGTTTCCATCCCTTTGGGCGAGAAGCGGTAGGCTGTGCGTGTGCCGCTTTCGTTGACGAAGCAGGCGTCGTAGATGAGGGTGTCGATGAGTCTCCAGTCGACGTCTTTCACGTCCTGAACCTGACGGTGGAGGTCTTTAACGTAGCGTTCGGGGACGTCTTTTTCCGAAACGCTTTTTCCGTTTTGGGCAAAGAGCATAGTTTGTCCAAGCAAAAGTGCTACTGCGATTACGAGTATCTTTTTCATTTTTAATATTTTATTATGTTTTTGTCGTTTCTTTACGATTTACAAATATACGTATATATTGTTATTTGTGCAAATTTTTTTTCAAAAGTTCAGTTTTGCGACGACATTTTTGAGCACGTTTTCGCCGTCGCGGATGGCCTGGAGGCTCCAGTAGAGTTTGAGTTCCAGCTGCTCGTCGGCGCTCATCTGCCAGCTGGTGTCGCTGCTGCGGCGCAGGCGTTCGGTGGTGCTGAAGAGGCTGAGGGCGGCGCAGACCGATATGTTGAAGCTTTCGGTGAAGCCGTACATCGGTATCTTGACGTAGGCGTCGGCGCCGTCGATGGCTTCGCTGGTGAGGCCGGTCAGCTCGGTGCCGAAGACGAGGGCCACGGGGCTGCTGAGGTCGAGGTCGCCGATCATCGTGTCGTTCTCGTGCGGCAGGGTGGCGACGATGCGGTAGCCCTTGTCGTGCAGGTGGCGGTAGGCCTGGCGGATGTCGCTGTGCTTGTAGTAGTCGACCCACTTGCTGCTGCCCACGGCGACGTCGCCGGCGGGGTTGAAGGGATTGCGGTTTTCGACGACGTGGACGTCCTGGACGCCGAAGCAGTCGCAGCTGCGCAGCACGGCGCTGGCGTTGTGGCTCTGGTAGATGTCTTCGAGCACCACGGCGATGTGGCGTGTGCGGTGCTGTGCCAGCCGGTCGAAGAGTTGGCGCTTGTTTTCCGAGTATAGTTCGGCGAGAGCTTCGTACAGCTGCTCTTTCTGCTCGAAAGTGTAGCTGTCGAATAGTCCGGGTATGTTTATTTTTCTTTCTGGCATTGGTGGTTTAGTGAATTGTGATTAGTGACCTGTGACCT
>JAFWYO010000025.1 GCA_017517715.1 Bacteroidales bacterium | reverse complement strand
TGGCCAGCATTGCCGATGAGCATTGCAGCAGCTGCGACAGGACGAGGCTGTTGTCGCTGTGGCGCGCCATCGAGCGACGCGGATCGCTGTTTTTGAGCGATTTGGCGAAGTACGGCGGATTGCTTATTATCAGGTCGTAGGCTGTGCACTGCTGTGCGATGTGGCGCTGGGCGAAACGCTGCAGGTCGATGTTCTCGGCGTTCATTCGCTGGCTGAATGGCGAGCGGTTGAAGTTTTCGGCAGCCACCGCGGTGGTCTGGCTGTCGATGTCGATGGCGTCGACGGTGGCGTCGGCGAAGCGCTGTGCCATCATCAGGGCCAGTATGCCGCAGCCGGTGCCGATGTCGAGGATGCGGTGGGGCAGGGCAGAGGTTGCTTTGCCGTCGGCGGCAGCCAATGCTCCCAGCAGCACGGCATCGGTGCCGACTTTCATCGTGGCGCCGCTGTCTTCGATTGAGAATTGTTTGAAGTAGAACAAGGGGAATTCGTTAATTTGTTAATTTGTTAATTCGTTAATTTGTTAATTCGTTAATTTATTATAACGGGTTTTCGATGTAATGATGTAGCGATGTAAGTGTTTGTAAAATATAAAAAAAGAGTTGCTGCTGGGTGGCAGCAACTCTTTTTTGTTTTTGATATTAGAGTTACTTCTTGACGTCTTTTGCGGCGTTGTAGAAGATCTTGAGTGCGCTTGCGGCACGGAGTTCCTGTTTGATGTCGCTGATCATACCCATTTTGACCTTTCCGTCGGCTTTGATGGCGAAGGTGAGAAGCTTGCTGTCCTCTTCCGAGCGCTGGTTCTTCTCTTCTTCGACAAAGAGGCGGATGTCGCTGACATCGGCTATCTGGTCGTTGAGCTGGATACGGGGTTCGGTACCGTATTTGGCTGTGTAGCTGTCCTGAGGAACACCGATATTGATGTAGCTTACAAGGCTCTTCTTTTCGAGCTTGGTCACCTCGGTACCCTTGGGGGGTACGATTTTGACGAAGAGCGAGCTTTCGCGCATCGTGGTGATGACCATAAAGAAGAACAGGAGCATAAAGATAATGTCCGACATCGAGCCCATATTGAGGCCGGGTGTGCCTTTGTCATTTTTCTTTTTAAAACGTGCCATTATTTTGCTCCTCCTGTATTTTTGGGCTCAGCCTCGGAGATAGCGACAGGTATAGCCTTGTCGATAGCGTCCATATGAGCTTGGTCTAAGTCTTTGTAAGGTCTACTAAATTTCTGTCGCGAGAGTTCGTCACGCATCTCGTTGATGGCGGCGGTGAGTTCGTTCTGGACACGGAAGTAGGTGTCGTACGAAGTACCACGGTCGTTCTGCAGCGAGATAACACCTTTCGACACCGGGTAGGTGCCCAGGAATTCGATGTCAACCATTTCCTTCTGCGGGAGGTTGGGGAGGTCTTGGGGGTTGCCCAAGAATTCCTTGGCGCGCTCCTTCAGCAGGCTGATGTCGCCGACCTCTTTGTTGAAGAGGATACGGTCGTTGCGGTTGATCTTGACCTGGAAGATGTTACGTTCACGAACTTCTGGCGGAGTGAAGTTCGGCGGCAGCGGTGGTGGCAGACGCCGGGCGATACCCATATCCGTGTTGATGTTGGAGACCATCAGGAAGAAGGCCAACAACAGGAACGAGATATCGGACATCGAGCTGGTATTCAAGCCAGGAGTTGATTTTTTACTCATAGTGATACTTACTTTTTAAAGGATTTCGAAATTGCGGAGTAGATCATCAGCACCAGTGCGCCAATCACGGTGATGTAGGTGGCGTAGCAGGCGATGGCGATGAGTTTAGCGGTCTTTTCGGATGTGTTGTATTTCATCAGCATATCCTGAGGCATAGTGTCGCCCAGTGCCAGAAGGACGGAGGCGACGACAACGACGATAATTGCTCCGGCAAAAATGATTGTCTTTTTGGGCTTGTCCTTGAGGCTGATGATGCCGTAGAACAGCCACACGAGCAGGCTCAGTACGATGTAGCAGATCAGTACCCAGAATGCCACGTCGAAGGCCCAACCGAACTTGGTCTGGTTGGCCGCGAAGAGGATGGCGATGACGGATACGACGACAGCTACGCAGATGCTGGCCCACATTATGGTTTTTCTCAATTTTTCTAACATAATAGTAAAGGATTTTTTTTTAGTTAATAATTAGTTTACGGTTATCCTTGCACTATTATTTCTTGTTCTTGACGAGGATGTCCATAAAGGTTATGGTACCATCTTCCATCTGGGCAACGAGGCTTTCGATTTTGGTAAGGATGTAGTTGTAGAAAATCTGAAGGATGATAGCGACGATAAGACCGAAGATGGTCGTCAACAGAGCCACTTTCATACCACCAGCGACGACGGTCGGGCTGATATCACCGGCTTTCTCGATGTCATCGAATGCCTGGACCATACCGATAACGGTGCCGAGGAATCCGAACGAAGGAGCCAGAGCGATGAACAGGGCAATCCAGGTGAGGTTGGCCTCGAGGCGAGCCATCTGGACTCCACCGTAGGAGGTGAGGGATTTTTCGACGTTTTCAAGGCCTTCGTCGATGCGGTCGAGACCCTGATAGAAGATGCTGGCTACAGGACCGCGGGTGTTGCGGCACAGCTCTTTGGCTGCATTGTAGTCGCCTTTCTTAACGTTGTCCTCAATGCCGCCGAGCAGGGCGTCGACATTGGTGGTGGCCATATTCAGGTAGATGATGCGCTCGATAACGAGGGCCATACCAAGGATGAGGCAGAGGAGCACGGGGGTCATCCAGCCTGCACCACCCTGAATGTACTTTTCTTTCAGCACTTCGTGGAACGATTTGCTCTCTTCGACTTCGTCGGCAACGGCAGCAACGGGTTCGGCGACTGCTTCTTCGGCAGCAACTGCGGCGCTGTCGTCGGTGATTTCGGTCTGGGCGGCCGGGTCGGTAGCGGCGGCGTCCTGAGCCATAACACTGTTGAGATTGGTGAATGCCAATAATCCAATTACTGACATCAATGCAATTACTTTTTTCATTTTGATTTAGATTGTGTTAATTATTAATTAGTTAGTTCGATTTTCGTATTTCACAATATGTTTGCAAATTTAGCAATAAGTTTGCAACTGCAAAAGATTTTTTATATTTTTTTTCAACCTGAGGGGTATATTTCTGTGTAAGGTGCTGTTTTGCAATGGGATGCTTGTTGATGTTTTTTTTTTCTGTCAGAAGTTTCTGTCGAGGAGGGTGCAGGCGAGGGTCCGGAGGGGCGTTTTTGAGGTGTCGGGCCGGGCTATCTGGTCGAGGTGTTGCAGGGCCTGGTCGTGAAGCTGGGCGATGCGTTGTTCGACTTCGTGACGTATGTCGAGCTGGTTGTAGATGTCGAGCACTTCGTTGATTTTGTCTGTCGGGTCCTGCGGTGTTGTGGCGAAGAGTTCGCGAAGCCGTTGCTGCTGCGTGGCGTTGCCTTTCTCGATGGCGCGGAGCAGCAGGAATGTCTTTTTGTTGTCGCGTATGTCGGTGCCGGTCTGCTTGCCGAAGGTGGCGGTGTCGCCATAGGCGTCGAGGAGGTCGTCGCGCAGTTGGAAGGCGAGGCCTGTCTTGATGCCGAAATTGTAGATGGCTTCGGTGTCGGCGGTGTCGGCATTGGCTATGAGGGCGCCGATTTTGAGTGCCCCGCCCAGCAGGACGGCGGTTTTGAGGCGTATCATCTCCATATATTCGTCGATGGTGACGTCGTTGCGGTGCTCGAAGTTCATATCGTACTGTTGTCCTTCGTGGATCTCGATGCAGGTTTGGCCGAAGGTCTGCAGAATGGCGTGGCTGTTGCTGTGAGGCTGTTTGAGGAAATACTGCCAGGCAAGGATGTGCATAGCGTCGCCGGAAAGGATGGCGGTGTTTTCGTCCCATTTGCGGTAGACGGTGGGCTGGCCGCGCCTTACGGGCGAGCGGTCCATCAGGTCGTCGTGGAGCAGGGTGAAGTTGTGGAATATTTCGATGCCGATGGCTGCATAGCGTGCCTGCTGTATGTCGCCTCCAAAGAGGTCGGTGGCGGCGAGGAGCAGCGTCGGGCGTATGCGTTTGCCGCCCAGTGCGAGGGTGTATTCGATAGGTTGGTAGAGTTCGGCAGGGGTGCCGTTGAAGTTTTCGGCAGCAAAGTATTCGCCGATTTTTGTCTGTATTTCTTTTAATGTATACATTATATATATTGCGTTATTGTGTTAGTGCGTTATTGCGTTAGTGGCTCCCGCGTTAGCCTCGCTTTCCGCTTTCCGTTTTCCGTTTTCCGCTTTAGAACGGATAGTCGATGCCGAAATTGGCTGTGATTTGCGAGAATTTCCAGTAGGGTGGTCTCCAGCGGCGGTTTTCGGCGGCGCCGGGGTCGTAGAGCGGTATGGCCAGGTCGCAGCGCAGGGTGATGATGGAAATGTTGGCGCGCAGGCCAAAGCCGATGCCTGTGGCTATGCTTTGGAGAAGGTTGTCGAGTTTCAGCTGTCCGTCGGGGAATTCTTGCGACTCGTTGGCGAGCCATACGTTGCCCAGGTCGGCGAAGAGTGCTCCTTCGAAGATGGAGACTATGGGGAAGCGGTATTCGAGATTTGCCACGAGCTGTATGTCGCCGATGCGTTCGAGCATATCGTTTTCGGACGACTGGAAGTTGCCGGGGCCCAGATAGCGCAGATGCCAGGCGCGTATGGTGGTGGGGCCGCCGCCGAAGAAGCTCTTTTCGTAGGGCATTGCCTTCGAGTTGCCGTAGGGGATGCCGACTCCAGCCATCAGTCGGGTGATGAATGTGCTTTTCTGGCCGAAATAGAAATAGTGTTTGTATTCGGCGTTGAGCCTTACGTATTGCGAGAAGGGCACGCCGAATATTTCGCGGATGCCGTTCTCGTCTTTTTCGCCGCCGGTGAGGCTGGCGATGCCACTCAGCAGGTTGCCTGCGCTCTCGACGGAGAGGTGCAAGTAGTTGAAGTTGGTGCGGGTGCCGTATTGCTGGGTGTTGTAGACGTAGTCGTAGCGCGCGTCCATAATGAAGTGGTCGCTGTACTGGTATTTGACGCGCGCGTCGCTGATGCTTTGCATACGGCTGCGGAAAGCGCTGTCGATGTTGAAGAAGTTGACGTAGGTGAGTTCGAGAGGCAGCAGCTGGTGGCCGTGCTGGTTGTGGCTCCAGTTGTAGCCGAAGCCGATATTGCCGAGCAGGCGCTCGAAATAGCTGTGCAGCTGGTAGTTGGCACCGGCATTGATGACGGTGTGCGGGCGGGCGCGCTGCCAGAGTATGTCTTTGGTGAAGGGGAAGAGGAAGGTCGGGAGGTCGAGCGAGAGGTTGATGCCGCTTTCGAAGTTGCTGACATTGTTGCGGATGTCGTCGTTGTCGCGGTTTTTGAATATCAGTTTGGGCAGCTCGACAAGGAGCGAACCCTCGGCATTGAAAAGCTCGGCACCGCCAAAGAGGTTCTTGTTCTGGTAGGCCAGTTTGGTTTCGAGGCCGAAATTGCCGCTCATCAGCCCGTTGTCGCTGCTGCCGAAAGGCGACGAGTTGTTCAGTTCGAGCGATGCCGTGAGGCGTTGCCGCTTGGCGGTAAGGAGTCGCACTTTGGCGTTGAGCAGGCGGTTGGTGTCGGTGCTGTTGGGCGATTCGACGAATTCGGTGTTGATATACTTGAAGTTACGCAGGCTGAGGAGTGAGCTGTAGGTGCGGTTGATGTTGCGCGGACGGAACAGCTGGTTGTGGAAAAGGAAGAGGGCGCGGTTTATGACGTTGGGCTTTAGCGTCATAGGCTGGTTGAAGAGGTAGTGGTAGTTGGTGGTGAAATTGCGGAAGTGCATAGGCACCGTGATGGTGTCGTAACTGCTGGTCAATCCGCTGTTGGATGCCGACGTGTTGGGGTAGATGAATATTTCGTCGATGCGGTATTTTTGCAGCGGCATTGTCCGCGTCTGCCGGTTGGCGTCGACGATGCGGGGGTTGCGGATGTTCATCCTGATGGTCAGCTTGTGGTCTTCGAAGGCTGTGTCGACGAGGTAGGAGATGAGGTCGGCCGAGGCGTAGTAGTAGCCTTCGTTGCGCAGCCTGTCGGCCACGCGCGTACGCTCTTCGTCCATCTTGTCCTGGTCGTAATAGTCGCCGGCCTTGAGCAGACTCTCGTCTTTCCATTCGCGAAGCAGCTTGTCGACTTCGGCACTTTCGGCCCTGAAGGTGACATTGTCGATGAGATAGCGCCGGGCGGCATTGATTTTGTATACGACGTTGAGGTCGTGCTTCCTTACGTGTATGGTGTCGAAGCTGACGGACGAGTGGAAGCAGCCTTTCGATTCCAGCAGGCCTGTAAGCTGCTGGCAGGTGTGGATGGCTGCGGCTTCGCTGTAAACCACTGGGGCCGACCCTTTGCGGCGCAAATACTTGTGCCAGAAGTTGTCCTTGTCGGGATTCGAGAGGCAATAGACGCGCATCGAAAAGCGGGGCCCGATGCCGAGCAGGTGTGTGTTGGGAGTCTGCTTGACGTATTTCCGCATATCGCTGAGGGCGTCGTCGATTTCCTTCGAGGGTTTGTCGCCATCGGCGGTGACTATTTCGTACTGGTTTTTGTTGAGCACACGTTCGTCGGGTTGCAGGAATTTCTCCACGCTGACGCACGAGGCCATCAGCATCGTGGCTGCCAGTGCCGCAGCCAGATAGCGGAAATTCTTTATGCCGACGTTGTTTTTCATCTTGTTTCGAGTGTTTCGATGATTGTTTGTGTTGCTCCGAGGTGGCTTTTCATATATCTGTCGCAGGCTTCTGCGGCGTTGTGGCGGCTGGTGTCGTCGTCGAACCATTTTGCCAATATTTCGATCAGCTCGCCCGGCGTGTTGTAGCTTTTGGCTCCGCCGCAACCGATAAGCTCGCGTGCCTCTTGGAACTTGTGGTAGTTCGGGCCGAAGCAAACGGGGCATCCGAAAACGGCAGCCTCGAGGGTGTTGTGGATGCCGCGGCCGAACCCGCCGCCGATGTAGGCCACGGTGGCATAGCGATAGAGCGACGAGAGCATTCCGATATTGTCGATGACAAGGACTTGACGCTGCGACAGCGTCGGGTCGGCATCGGGCCTGTCGATTTGCGAGAAGCGGACGCAATGGTCGGGGGCGAACATTTTTTCGATGTGCTGTAGGTGGCTCTCGCCAATCTGATGCGGAGCGAGGATGATTTTCAGCGGTTTGCCGTATTTCTCTACAAAGCGGAGGATGTTCTCTTCGTCGGGTTCCCACGAGCTGCCGGCCATCAGCACAGGGCTGTTGCCAATAAATTGTTCTATCGGCGGAAACCTTTTGGCCTGTTGCGCTATGTCGTTGACGCGGTCGAAGCGCGTGTCGCCGGCTATGGAGCATCGGCTGATGCGGATGTTGCTTAGAAGCTTGCGCGATTCGTCGTTTTGGACAAAGATGTGGCGGTAGCATTGCAGCTGGCGTGCGAACCAGGTGCCGTACCATTTGAAGAAATACTGGCTGGGACGGAATATTGCCGAGAAGAGGTAGGTGGGTGTCTTTCTGCGGTTTAGGGCTTCCAGATAGTTGAACCAGAAGTCGTATTTGACGAACAGGGCTATGTCGGGGTGCATCAGCTGCATCAGGCGGCGTGCGTTGCGACGCGTGTCGGGAGGCAGATAGCAGACGATGTCGGCACCGTCATAGTTTTTCCGCACTTCGTAGCCGGAGGGCGAGAAGAAGGTCAGGACGACCTTGTATTCGGGGTGCCGAAGGCGGAATGTCTCCATTACGGGCCGTGCCTGCTCGAATTCGCCCAGCGACGACGCGTGGAACCAGGCGATGCGCTTGCCGTTGAGGAGCTCTTTCGGGAACCGCTTGTCCCAGTTTTTCCATCCGGCGCGCATCTGCGACGCCTTGGTGTTGAATATGGCGGCACAGCGCACTCCCAGAGCGTAGAGTGATATGGCGAGAGAGTAGAGGAGACGCATCGGGAATCAATGATTAAGGGTTAAGACGGTATTACGCAGTCGTTTAACGACGGGCATTTCATTAAAAGAAATAGTAGTCATAGGCAGTTTTGCCCTTGAGGGGGAACATCCAAGTGAGCTTGACGGTGTACAGCATATCGAAATATTTGGTGTTGTCGGGACCGTGCAGGTTCATTACTTCGTCAATGACATAGTCGCGCACCGAGTGGTTCCAGCATTGCGTCACTTCGAAGGTGATGTGGAAGTTGAAGAAGTTGGCCTTGTTGCTCATAAACCAGTATCCCACACTCTCAGAAAGTGTGAATCCGCGACGTTTGTGGTCGTAGAGGCGTGCGTAGTCGTTTTGCAGTTGCGGCGCATTTTCGTCGTTCATCATAAAGATGGTTTTTTGCTGCTGGATGCCGCCGTACATTGCCAGCAGGATACCCGAATTGGGGTTTTTATCGCCCAGGGTGAATATCTTGCCGCCTCCGACTCGCATTGTCAGCGCGCGCATATAGCACGAGGCGTTGGCGTCGACGCCATTGGTGCCTATCACGATGGGGATGACGTCGTGGCTGAATGCGGCAGGCATACGCTCGGCCTTGTCTTTCAGCTCGTCGCCAATCACAAGGCTGCCGTCGACCAACGCCAGCCAGTTGGACTTGAATTTGTAGCCGGCCTCAAGTCCGTAGCACAGCATCGGGTTTTTGTAGAGGTCGAAAATGCCGTTGTCGGTCGAAAGCTTGTTGTCGGCGAAAGCTGTCGAGAAGCTAAAGCCAACGATAGGTGTTGCAAGGGTGTCTTGCGTCAGTTTGATTTGGGCGTAAGCTTTGGGCCCGATTGCCGCCATCAGGCATACTGCGGCAAATATGTGTTTTAGTTTCATTCGAAGATTGCTGGTTGGTTTTGTTTTATTGTTTTCCCATTGCTTTCAGCATCTTGGGCATCAGGTCGATATTGTTCTGGATGCCCGAAAATGTCTCGGCGCCAGGGCCGTAAGCAAATACGGGCACCATCACTCCCGAATGGCCGTCGGTGGTGTATTTGCATTCGTTTTTGCCTTTTTCGATGCTGCCGTTCAGCAGAACGAGGCCGCCGGTTTCGTGGTCGGCGGTAACGACGACGAGGGTGTTGCCGTCGCGCTCGGCAAAGTCAAGGACTATCTTGAGCATCTTTTCGAAATCGGCCAACTCGGCTTCCATATAGGGCGCGTCGTTGTTGTGGCAGGCCCAGTCGATCTGCGAACCTTCGATCATCAGCGCGAAGCCTTTGGGGTTCTTGCTCAGTATGTCGAGGGCTTTCTTGGTGCCTTCGGTGAGGACCGGGTCGCGGCCGGGAGCCACAGGACCGTAGTAGTTCTCGCAGAAGAAGGTGACGAGCTTGTTGCTGCTGGAGCGCTTCATATCCTCAAGGCTGTAGGTGACGTCGTATCCGCGTTTGACAAGGGTGTCAAGGGGATTGTACTGGTCTTTGCGGTTCTCGAGGCGGAAATTGGAAAGACCACCACCAATCATCACGTCAAAGCCGCACTGCGACATATGCAGGCTGATGGAGTCGTACATCTTGCGGTCGGGCACGTGGGCATAGGTGCTGGCGGGGGTGGCGTCGAGCACGCTGCTGGTGACGACAAAGCCTGCCGACATACCCCAGCTTTTGGCTTTCGACAGGATGGACTGCACCGGGGTGTTGTCGGCCAGCACGCCGATGTGGCGGTTGTCGGTCTTGCATCCCGTGACGATGGCCGTTCCTCCGGCACCGCTGTCGGTGGTGTATTTGTTGTGCGAATAGGTGCGCGAAAAGCCGGAGAAGGGGAAGCGCAGGAAGTTGGAAGCTCCCTTCTGTGCCACGACCGAAGCATAGACCTGTGCGGTACCCATACCGTCGCCGATGATGACGATGACGTTCTTGGCTTTCTTGCCGACCTTGGCGGGAGTGTCCAACCAAGTGCCGGAGGCTTCACTTTGCTTTATTTTTTCGCTGCCGGCCTGCAGACTTTTCTGTGCGTTGGCCGAGAATATGAATAACGCTGAAAGCGTGAGTGCTATGAAAGTTTTTTTCATTTATGCGCGAAGTTGTTGCTTGTGTTCTTTTATCGGGTTCTTGTCGATAGGGGCATTATCTGCGGCCGCTGCTGTGTCCGCCACCGCCGCCACGGCTGGACGAGCCACTGCTGAATCCACCGCCACGGCTTGACGAGCCACTGCTGTATCCGCCGCCACGACTGGACGAACCGCTGCTGAATCCACCACTGCGGTTGGACGAACCGCTGCTGCGGAACGAATCCGACGAGCGGCTGCTGCTTTGACGGTAGCTGCTGCTATTGTCGAAACGGCTGCTGCGGTTGCTTTCGAAACGGCTGCTGCTGCGGTTGTTGTCATATCGGCTGCCGGTGGTCGACGTTCCGTATGTTCCGCGCCCGCTGTTGCCGGTTTGTCTGACGTTGCCGCGTTGGCTGGGCATACCGTTGCTGTAGTTGCTGCGTGCGGCGTTGCGTGCTGCGCGGTTGCTGGTCACGCTGGCGGGTTTGGCATAGCGTCCGTTGCTGACGGCGTTGTTGCTGGCGCCACGGCTGCTGCCGTTGGCTACGGCCGTGTTGCCGCGAGTGCCGGTGCCGCTAATGCTGCCACGTGGTGCGCGACCGCCGTTGTTGAGGTCCACTCCGCCGCGCCGCACGGGACGGGCAGGCGAGGGGTTGGCGCTGCCTCTGAATGTGGGACTTGTTGCGGCCCCGTGGTTGCTGCCGCCAAGGTAGCCGTGGCCGTAATAGCTGTTGCGGGCCCATCCGTCGTGGTAGTGACCCCATCCGTAGGCATATCCGCCCCAGCCGTAATAGCCATAATAACCATAGTAGTAAGGGCTATACCAGGGGTCCCAGTACCACCAGGGCGACCCCCATCCCCAGCTCCAGCTAAGGCCGAAGCTCCAGTAGGGGCCCATACCCCAACTGTAGGTCAGCATCCAGTGGCTGCCACCCCAGCCGGGATAGTACCATCCGTTCCAATAGGGGCTGTACCACGGGTCCCACGAATAGTAAATATTTGTCCCCCAATAGCGCGGATTCTCGCCGCGGCTGTATTCGGGGATGGATTTCAGCTTCAGACGGGTGGTGTCCTTCTGGGGCGTGGTGTCCTTGACGGTGCCGGTCAGTTCGACAACGATATCGTCGGTCTTGCTGGCGACGCTGTTGTCGCTATAGGGTTTCGGAGCGGTCGGATTTATTCCTTTTTGAGGGTTGGAATAGTAATTTTCACCGCCTTCCGACGACTGCGCGCGCAGGTTTCCGATGCCTGCTGCAAATAAAAATGCTGTGCATAAAATGCTGACAGTTAGTTTTTTCATTGCTTACAAACCTTTGTATACTATGTTATTTTATTTCAAATTCACTTTTATTTAGTAATTTTGCATCCCGAAATATTGCGTGCAAAAGTACGCTTTTTTTCTGAAATAATAACGCTTCTCTAGTTAAAAAATTGTAAACATTATATTAAAAATGGCAAAAGACTTTCCAAAACGCAGTGAGAACTATTCCGAATGGTATAACGAACTTGTGACACGTGCCGACCTCGCCGAGCAGAGCGCCGTCCGCGGATGTATGGTCATCAAACCCTATGGCTATGCCATCTGGGAGAAGATGCAGCACCAACTGGACCGTATGTTCAAGGAAACCGGCCACCAGAACGCCTATTTCCCCCTCTTCATACCCAAAAGCTTCCTCAGCCGCGAGGCCGAACACGTCGAAGGCTTCGCCAAGGAGTGCGCCGTGGTTACCCATCACCGCCTGATGAACGACCCCAACGGCAACGGCGTCGTCGTCGACCCCAGCGCCAAACTCGAAGAGGAACTCATCGTCCGCCCCACTTCCGAAACCATCATCTGGAGCACCTATAAGAACTGGATCAAGAGCTACCGCGACCTGCCCATCCTCTGCAACCAGTGGGCCAACGTGGTGCGCTGGGAAATGCGCACGCGTATGTTTCTCCGCACCGCCGAATTCCTCTGGCAAGAG
>JAFWYO010000024.1 GCA_017517715.1 Bacteroidales bacterium | reverse complement strand
GACAGAGCTCATTGTAGGGCTCTTTCTGGTCCCATTGGGTGGTGAGCAGCGGGCCGACCCCCTCTTTGGCGAGTGGCTGCGTTTTGCCGCTTGCCAGCCGTTCCCATTCTGTGGCATCGGCAGGCGTTGCCTTTGCGTTGCAGCTGCGTGCCGCCTCGATTTGCACCTGGTATTGTCCAAGCCATTCTGACAGCGCCGGCGGCAGGTTGGCGGGGTCGATGGTCGACGTTGTGGAGTAGCCCAAAATGGGTCGCGAAGCGTCGTCGGCAGCCACGAGCACAAAGCCGCCCTCGTGGCGTACAAAGAGGTAGATGCCGTCGTAGGCCCATTGCGAGGAGAGGTCTTTCAGCTCCGGCATTGCTTTGCTGCCAGTCAGCTCGCACCAGAATGTGGCTGCAACCGACGATGCCTTGTCGGACGTTACCGGCAGGGCCAGCGAACGTCCGACAAGCAGGGTCATTGCTATGAATAGTATTGTTTTAGATTTGAGCATAGTTGCGAAGGTTTAGAGCTTGACGACCAATGCTTTGTCCTGGATTCGGTTGAAGGTTACAGAACCGCCCTGGGCACCACCGCCGCTGACGTCGAAGTTGAATTCGGTTTCGATAGTATTGTTAGTGGGGTCGTAGGTGAAGGGTAGTGGTACGCCTTTGGTGATCAGGTTGCCAATGTTGGTGGCATCGTCGAAAGTCCAGTTGAAGCGTACGGTCTGCGGGTCGGAGGTGGTGCCCATTACTGTGGCGGTAACATCCATAAGGGCGATATGGTTGTTGTTGAAAGTCAGGATGTAGTTGAGCGTCATAGGCAGGTCGCCGAGCTCGTTGGTGTGGTAGACGGTGTTCTGCGAAGCGCTCCAGCGGGTGTCGGCGGGGAACTGGTCGGTGATTTCGCCTGGGACGACGCCGTCGTCGACTGTGTCGGTGCCGGGATTGTCGGGCTCGTCGGGTTCCTGTCCGCGCAGGTAGAAAGTCGTTACGCCGCCAAGGGTGGCACCGTCGCCTTCCACTTCGACGATCAGGGTCATCGTGATGGTGTTTTTCGACGCGTCGTAGGTGAATGTCGAAACGCCCATCTGGCCAGCGTCAAGTTGACCTTCGTGTCCGTCGAAGGTGTATGTGAACGGGATGGTGTAGTTGCCCTGGTCCTGTCCGGCGACGTTGAGTTCGAAGAAGAACTCGCCGCTGGTTTCGTCGGTGAAGTCGAGGCTCCAGGTCAGTTTGGCGGGATAGCCCTGATAGGTGTCGTTGTACTTGCCAACCCAGGCGGTGCCGGCTAGTTCGATTGGGTTGTTGTTATTGTTCCCGTTGTTGCCGTTGTTGTTTTGGGCGGGTGTGGGGTTGTCTTCTTCGCATCCTGCAAGGCTCAGGCAGGCAATGGCGATGAATGAGGCTAAGATAGTTTTGAAAGTTTTTTTCATTTTGTTTTGTTTTACAATTGTTAATCAGTTTCTAATTGTAAAACGAAATCAAAAGGCAAAAAACTACAATAGCCTAAAGTTTTTTTTTGAAAAAAATTGCTTTTGTGGCGGAATGTCAGTCGACGATTGTGGCCGAAAGGGTACGCGTGCCGTTATCTTCGGCGATGTCGATGCGCAGGTAGTGGTCGGGTAGGAGAGGTTCGATTTTTTCGGTCCACTCTGTAAAACAATAGTATCCAGAATAGAAGTATTCCTCATAGCCGATATCGTAGGCCTCGTCGAGGTTCTTGATGCGGTAGAAGTCGAAGTGGTATATGGGTTCGCCCTCGGCGTCGCTGTATTCGTTGACGATGGCGAAGGTGGGGCTGCAGACGTTCTGCTCTACGCCCAGCTGGGCGCAGAGCTCCTTGATGAGTGTCGTTTTGCCAACACCCATAGGTCCGAAGAAAGCGTAGAAACGCTGGTCGGGGAATTCGTCGAACAGTCGTCGGGCAACGTCGGGAAGTTGGTCTATGTTGCTGAATGTCAGGGTTAGCATAATTTGTTTCTTATGTTGTTATGCGGATTGCAAATCCTTATATTAAATTGCGTCGGATTGCAAATCCGACGCAACTGGTTTTCCGTTTTCCGCTTTTCGCTTTCCGCTTATCTCAGTCTGTCGGCGGCGCGGACTTTCATTTCGTCCTTTTTGATGGCGCGTTGGGCTAGGTAGAGGAGGATGAGGGTTACTACGGGTATTACGGTGCCGGGGGTGAGCATATCGACGGCGATGGGTTGGTCGGTGAAGTGCATATCCTGCAGGGCGCTGAGGTAGCCGCCGTTGCCGCTGGCGCCGTTGATGGCCCAGAAGAAAATGAGGAAAATGTAGACGATGTTGAGCAATGCGGCGCAGGCCACCACACGCATTTGCAGGATGCGGTTCTTGTAGAGGAAGATGCTGACGAGAGCGATGATGCCGACGATGGCGGCCACCACGGCCAGAATCCATCCGCCTTTGAGGTGGACGAGGTCTTGGCCGATGTAGGATATCTGCATCAGGTCGGTGCTGCCTTCGGCATAGCGGCTGTCTTTGGGCAGGAGCTGCAGCTCGGAAACGGTCTCGCCGTTGCCGGCCAGGTTGGGCATTGTGTAGGTGGCTACAGGGAACTGGAAGAGCATAATGATGCCCACGACTGCCAGTACGAGGAAAAAGGATTGAATGCGTTGTAACATTTCTGTTGTTGTTAATTAAAGTTTATTGTCTGTTTTGAAAGTTAATCAGTTGATTTCGAAAGGATAGTCCTTGATTTTGTCGGCGTTCTTGTAGTGCCATTTGCCTTTGACGGTGGCGTTGTGCATCACCACGAAACCGGGGTTGCTGCGTATCATTGCCTCGATGGCCTTGTCGTCGCTGAAGTAGTATTCGACATCCATCAGCGTGTTGCCGTAGAGGAACTGCAGCAGTTCGCTCTGCTCGGCGCTGCTGACGACGGCAAAGCGGATGTCGCGGTCCATCGCCAGCTGTTTCATCTCGGCTATGGCTTTGACGCCGCGCTCGTTGACGTCGTTGATGTGGTGTATGGTGCAGATCAGCACGGGTCCGTCGACGGCGCCGATGAGGTCGAAGGTGTGGTCTTCGCCGTCAGCGTCGACGATGGGGAACGATACGACGCTGTCGTTCTTTGGATTAACGATCTCGTAGGGGCTGACGGTGCTGGTCCCGACCCATTCCCACTTCTCGCCCCAGTCGGGGTCGGCGGCGTAGCAGTCCATCAGATCCTTCGAATCCATAGTCTTGAATTCGCCCGTGGCTTTGTTCTTGTAGGTCACTTGGTTGGTGGTTTCAAGTCCTTCGTCGAGGTTTTTGATCATCGTGTTGCCCACCT
>JAFWYO010000023.1 GCA_017517715.1 Bacteroidales bacterium | reverse complement strand
GACCAGTTCCATCCTTACCGGCGCCACAACAAAAATGGCACAACCCGAACCGGAACCCGAACCAGAGCCCGAACCCGAGCCTGAGCCGGAACCCGAACCCGAACCGGAGCCAGAGCCCAAGCCGGAACCAGATCCCGAACCCGAGCCTGAGCCTGAGCCCGAACCCGAGCCTGAGCCGGAACCCGAACCAGGACCCGAACCAGAGCCGGAGCCTGAGCCTAAACCCGAACCAGAGCCCGAACCTGAACCAGTACCGGCAACAACCCCTGCCAAGGCTTTTGACGACGAAACCATAAACACACTGCACCAACTCGACGCCATCGACAAGTCGGACGGTTCGGAAGAAAAAGCAATCATCGACAAACGCAACAAGAAAAACAAAGAAAAGAAAAAAGGCGGTTTTGGGAAAGCCCTTCTGTGGATACTGGCAATCCTCCTGGTCCTCACGGCTTGCGCCGCCGTCATCGACCGCTACCTGTTCAACAGCCAAGGTCGCGACTGGGTTATGCAGCAAGTCAAATTCGAGACCTCGTCGACCAGCCAGGACGATATGCAGGCTTTGAGCGACTTGGCAACGCCCGACAACTACGACAAAGAGGCCGCACGCGACAACGTCACCGAATACACCTACAGCCTTGAAGGTCTGCAATTTGACGAAACCGAAATCGACAACCAGCGGAACGAGATTGTCAGCAATATGAGGCCCTACCTGTCGAAATTCATCAAATCGGTGAAACAAAGCGAAAACGAGGACATTTTCATTGAACAAGTCAGCAAATATGCAGGACAGCGCATTACCGAGCTGGTCACCGACAACGACTTCTATCCACAAAGCCTGCTGACCTACAAAGACTATGTGCGCGAAGAGATGATGCCGATGTTGAAAGACAAGATGCTGCGTCGCAAAATGTATGTGGTTCAAAGCGAACTGCTGAGTTTTGAGACCCTCGAACGCATTTTGAGCGAGGTGGTTCCCGCCGACGAGCTGACTCCCGACCCGGCAGCCCTTGCCGAGCAACAGGCAGCAGAACAAAAAGCTGCGGCAGCCAAAAAGAAAGACAACAAGCCCGCGACCCCGAAATCGACAATACTCAACTCGTCGAAACAGGGCTACGACCTGATTGCCGGCACGTCGGTCTACAAAAACAATGCCGACCGTCTGTGCTCGCAGCTGAAAGCCAAAGGATGCGACGCCTACATCATCAACCGCAACGGTATGTACTACGTCAGTATGGGCAGTGCCGCCAGCCGCACCGAAATCGAAGCCAAGTACATCCACGTCAAGGAGTGGTACAAGGGCGACGTAACAATCAAAAAATGGTAACAATTGAATGTGTGAATGTGTGAGTGCGTTAATGCGTTAGTGTGTTAGTGGCTGCCGCGTTCATTCCAACAGAGAACCCATCAACAATAGAACAGCAAACAATGGGAAAAAACAAACTGGCACGATTTGAAGAGAACCTGACGTTCCCCAACCTGTTCCAGGTGTCGTTCGAAGACCTTGAAAAGCAAGGCTTCGAATGGCGCGGCCGTTGGGCCGAATTCTTCGGCAACGACAACCCCATCGTCCTCGAACTGGGTTGCGGCAAAGGCGAATACACCATCGCCCTGGCTCGCGAACGCAGCGACCGCAACCATATCGGCGTCGACATCAAAGGCGCTCGTCTGTGGCGCGGCGCCAAGACCAGCAACGAGGAACAGATGCACAACGTGGCATTCATCCGCACACGTATCGAATTCATCACCAGCTTTTTCGCTCCCGACGAAGTTTCCGAAATATGGATAACCTTCCCCGACCCGCAGCCCAAGAAGCCGATGAAGCGCCTCACTAGCGAGCGTTTCCTTGAGCGCTACCGCCAAATGCTTAAGCCGGGCAGCTTTGTCCACCTCAAGACCGACTCGCGCGAGCTTTACGACTACACGATGGACGAGGTTATCGCGCCGGCAGGCTACGAAGTGGAATTCAACACGCCCGACCTCTACGCCACCGACTATGGCGGAATGGCCACAGCTGTGAAGACCTTCTACGAGTCGATGTTCCTCAAAGAAGGCAAGCCGATAACGTACATCAAATTCAAAATCAAATAAAAAGACAAAAAGAAATCAATAATATAAACAATTAAATATTCATTATTATGTCAGGACACAATAAATGGTCTAAGATTAAGAGAGCAAAAGGCGCAGCCGATGCTAAACGCTCGAAACAGTATTCAAACATCTTGAAACAAGTAGCTATCGCAGTACGTGAGGGTGGTCCCGACCCCGACAGCAATCCCCGTTTGCGCCTTCTGGTGCAGAACGCCCGCGGATGCAATATGCCCAAGGACACCCTGCAACGCGCCATCAACAAGGCTAACGACAAGGACGCCGCCGCTATGCAGGAACTCACCTTCGAGTGCCACGTCAACCACGGCATCGCCCTCTTCATCGAGGCCCTTTCGGACAACAACAACCGCACCGTTGCCAACGTCAAGTCGATTATGAACAAATTCGGCGGCACGCTCGAAACCAACGGCAGCCTCAGCTTCCTCTTCACCCGCAAGGGCGTTTTCGTCATTCCGCGCAAACCCGAGATGAACGTCGAAGAACTTGAAATGGAACTCATCGACGGTGGTCTTGAGGAGATGGAGGTCGACGACGACTACCTGACCCTCTACACTGCCTACGAGGACTTTGGCAATATGGTCAAGATGCTCGAAACGATGGGCATAGAGTGCGAGAGCGCCGAACTGCAACGCATCCCCAACACCACCCGCGAAATCGACGAAGATTCCATCCGTAAGGTAATGAAGGTCATCAACATCCTCGAAGAGGACGACGACGTGACCAACGTCTACCACGATATGGAAATCCCCGACGACTTCGAGGAGGAATAAATTAATGTGTTAACTCGTTAATGTGTTAATGCGTTAATGTGTTTATTCGTTAGTGCGTTAAAGCCTTAAAGCATTAAAGATCAGTTGCGTCGGATTTGCAATCCGACGCAACTTAATATAAGGATTTGCAATCCGCAAAATTTTAAAATACACCTTTCTTGAAACTCTATCTCGTACCCACACCTGTCGGAAACCTCGGCGACATAACCTATCGTGCCGTCGAAGTCCTTAAGTCTGTCGACCTCATCCTGGCCGAGGACACACGCACCAGTCGCGTGCTTATGCAGCACTACGGCATCACCACGCCGATGCAGAGCTACCACATCTTCAACGAACATCAAGTGGTTGCCGGACTCGTCGAAAAGCTGCAAAGCGGGATAAACATTGCCATTGTCACCGACGCCGGCACGCCTGGCATCAGCGACCCCGGCTTTCTCCTTGTACGCGAAGCCGTCAAGCACGACATCGAGGTCGAATGCCTGCCAGGGCCAACAGCCTTTGTTCCAGCGCTGATAGACAGCGGCCTGCCCTGCGACCGCTTCATTTTCGAAGGTTTCCTGCCGCACAAGAAAGGACGTCAGACAGCCATTCAGCGCCTGGCCGAAGAGAGCCGCACGATGATTATTTACGAGAGTCCGTTCCGCCTCGTAAAACTGCTGGAGCAGCTGATTGAAGTCGTCGGCGAAGAGCGCCAAGTCAGCGTCAGCCGCGAAATCAGCAAACTCCACGCCGAGACCGCCCGCGGCACCCTGCGCGAAGTCCACGACCACTTCGCCGCCAAAGAAGTCAAAGGCGAAATCGTCGTCATCCTCGCCGGAAAAGAAAGCTAAAAAGCGGAAAGCGGAGAGCGGAAAGCAGGGAACGGGAACGGGAAACGGAAAGCAGGAAACCCTAATGCGGCAGCCCGCTTTCCGCTTTCCGTTTTCCGCTTTCCGCTTTTTAAAGTATTTTCATCGCAATCGCTGCGCAGGCTTCAGCGTCGGCAAGGGCGTTGTGATGGTTACGCAGGTCGAAGCCGCAGGCTTCCGCCACCGTATGCAGCTGATGGTTAGGCAGCCGTCGGCCGAACACACGCCGCGCCGCACGGCAGGTGCAAAAGAACCTGTAGTCAGGCCAATCCATACGGTACACCTGCATCACCGCCCGCAGGCATCCCTCGTCGAATGGGGCATTGTGCGCCACCAGCGGCAGTCCCTCAATCAGCGGCTCCACGCGCTCCCAAACCACAGGAAACACGTCGGCGTCGTCCGTATCCTCGTGCCCAAGTCCGTGCACCTGCTGACAAAACCAGGCGTAATAGTTCGGCTCGGGCTTGATAAGGCTGTAGAACGAGTCCACCACCCTACCCTCGCGCACAACAACCACACCCACGCTGCACACACTGCTGCGCTGCCCATTGGCCGTCTCGAAATCAATCGCTGCAAAATCAGTCATCGTCGTCTTTGTACTTGTTTATCATTTCGTTTATTTCACCCCTTATGTCATCCCGCAGACTTTTGGGTTTCAACACCTCGACCGTCGCGCCAAGCGACAGGATTTTCTGTTTGAAGTCGAATGTCGGCCGCACACGCAGAGCAAAGACCGAATACTGGTCGTTGCGTTTGATTTCGTGCTGCGAAGCGTGAAGCGGCAATGAACGGACAAAGTTGGCCTGATAGGCATCAACCTTCAGCCACACACTCTCGACCGGCGCATCATCGATGATAATACCGTATGAGCCATCAAACATCTCGTTGACATCAAACTTACTGTCGCGCACATAGTTTTCCTCTTGCAGCTCGACATTCGACATTCGGTCTAAAGCATATTTCTTGCAGGGCTTTGTCGCGTCGTACTTTCCAATCAGATACCAGCGCCGTTCGAACATCTTCAAAGCAAACGACATAAAGTTGAAGTAATGCGACGTATGGTCGGCCCAGTAGGGCTTGTAGTCGAACGAAACAATCCTACTCGTTTTCAAAGCCTCGAGCAACACTGGCAACAAAGAGTCTTGGCTTGACTCGACTGCAATAAGCTCCGACACCTCGCGACTGTCAGCGACAATGCGGTTTACAGCGATAGCATCCAACATCCAGCGGCGGAAATAGTCGTTCTTTCCGTCGTCGGCAATCCTGTAGCGATAATCGATGCCGGAATTATAGCATTCTATCTCAATTCCGAAAACATCCAGAATTTCGCCCCTGTGCCTATGGAAACTGCGGTTAGAGAAAACCCCGTTATCGTGCATCGCGTCGTCGCGGTCCCACAAGTCGCCAATCTGCTCCAACGTCAAGCCCTTCTCGCCTGCCCGCAAAATGGTATCGACCAGCCAGATATATTTTTTCAGAGGGGACATTTCAATCGTTATTCATATACATTCTTATAAGATTTATGCCAACCTGTACCCTATCCTCTGCATCAATGCCATCCTCGTTTTGGGCAATAGGCAATTCATAGATTAAAATATCGTCATCCATATAAATTCTATACGTATTATCGGTCAAGGTTAAATAATATGGAAATTTGCCGAAGGCGAGCCAATCATTTCCATCATTGTAATAAGAAAACGAATAATCGTGCAATGTTATACCTTCTTTCTTACCTCCTGACATATCGCATATCGTTTTTAGAAAAACATCATAATTTTTCCCACCAAGCGACCATTCAGTCATCATCATTAAGACATCATACTGGTTTCCTGTACGAAAATAGTACTTCCCATATCGGCCAGGCAGCATCTGTTGGGCATAACGAACAAGATAATATCGTAAAGGAAACAAAATATGAGATTCCGCATCGTGCAAATAGTCTTCAATTATTTGCTCCAACAATTGATTCGAAAAGACCTCATTACGTGATAAAATACTCGCAAGAACATTCGATAAGGGTTTCTGTTCTTCGTATCGCAATGGGCTAAAAAGCGAACGCCATACACCCTTAGCCAATCTCTCATCGCTGGTGCCTATTTGGCTGCGCCAAGAGTCGTCCTCAAAATAGTCGCCTGTAGCAAGCAATGCTCGCTCTACAAGATCAAGTTTACAATCAAACAGACTATATAAACGATCCGTCCATTCTATGTGTTCCAAGCCCAAAGCGTGAATGAAGCCATTGACAAAAGGATGGTCTTCCAGTCTGAATAATGTATCGGCTTCTAAAGGGTTCTTATTCGTCCATTCCATTTTTGTAATTTCTTCTTCAGCCTGTCTATTATTGAAACGGGCTTTACCGCTTTCGGGCTGAATCAATTCCCCAGTCAGAACAAGACGTTCTACAATTGACATCAAAACGTTCATATTTTCTGGGCGTAATGTATCAGACGAATTGTTTATCAGATTATTTACCACACGAAGTCGACGGCGGAAATCGGCATCTGCTATATCATCTCGATGCTGAAGCATTACTACAAAACCGTATAACAAAAGAACACGACTCAATGGGAATTGCGAGCGATTTCCGTACCATTCTCCATAGCAGGAACAACAGTCACGAAACAAGTTGCGACTTTCTTCATCAGAGACAAGTACTTTTCCACTTTCGTGCTTTCCGTGGGCCAAATAATCGTGGAAGAAAACATCGATATCACCGACTTCTGTCCATATATTAAACATTTTCTCAAGAAACATCATATTATCCCGAGCGTTTGGACAAGCTTTAGAGAATTGAGTTTCAGCAATGTCAAATTTATGAGAAACAATAGGTTTGTCGGCCTTATAAGAAATAATATCGGAAATAAACCTAATGTAGCGCATAAACTCATCATCCACCAGCATATCATTTCCTGTACCCGTCTCACTGTTCCGATATGGCCACAAAAGATCAGTCCACTGACAGTCTATCTGATGCATTATTTCTTCAGCAAGAACACTATCCACATCTTTCATCTGACGTTCCAATTCGGCCTTAAAATGCTCAAAAGGTGTCAGCTGCTTGCCACGCGAATTCATCTTGATATACAATTCATCGCCAACCTTTATTTCTTCAAGGGATAGACAATAGAAAGTGATTGCATCATCCATCAAACGAGCCCACAAGCCATCCGTATCTTTAAACTTACTATGGATATCGTCAAGCATCACAAGCATAGCTTGTACCGTCGGATCAGATGACCATTCCATCAAATAAAAAGACTGGTCCAATATTTGATCGCTGAGATTGTTTTCTGTGAATTCCGGGCAGAAATCTATAAGGTGTTCACAGAAATCCCGGCTACTCACTCGTGTCTTATAATGGAATCCACGCAGAAATGCCATCTCCTGATCTGCTACACCTTCGTGACGACCAATATAATAATGTAACAGAAACAACGTTGTAAGTCGTTGCTGTCCATCGAGAGGGATGAATTGTTCCTTCTCATAATTACCATATATAAAATCTAACGTCACCGGCTTTTCATCCACCAATGCGTTATAAAGCACATCAATGAATCGGCTCCGAATACGGTTTACGTCTTCATTGACACGACCCTGGGCATAGTCGCGTTGTATGATAGGTATTGTAACACCATTCTGTTCATCTGCAGAGAACAGACTTCTAAAATTCTGAGGTTTGGATGCTATCATTTCAATCTTTCAGGTATAGTTTCAACGTATCGAATATTTCCTTTATGTATGCCTCACGATCTTTTATTCCCCAAAAATGGTACGAGACATCATCACTTTTCGTATAATACTTCATAAAGACCATTCTTGTACAGTAAGGAATATAACGTCCCTGTTTGTCCATCTCTATAATCTTGTTGCGTTTAACATCAAACAAAGAGTTGGACAGCACCGTGTTGTCGCCACAGTTAAGCAACGCCATATTTGATAAAGTATGCACATAGTCTGTATCACCGTCTTCCGAGAGAGCATTCACCACCCTTACGTTTAGTTGGTTAAACTGTTCTCCTGTCAGATGGTCGTTTTCAATGGCTTTTCGCATATCGTCAGTTAATTCAGTCTCTCCCTTTATCTCCAGAACAGGTTCAAAATGGTCATTAAGCCATTCGTGCCATTTCTCTATGGTGTTCAATCCCTCAGACTGCTGGGCGTGAATATGTTCGAGACTCCAAATTTTAGTGTTCCATTCCTTAAATGGGAAACGTGAGCCAAAACCATTTCTCATCAACGAAACAACGTTAAACAATAGCAAAATATTCGACATTAAACGCTTTTGGTTTGGCTTGGTATATTGCAGATCGAGATAATCTTCACTACAATCGACGCTCTTACGAATCATTTGTGTAAGATATTCCTTCATCTGCGACTTGCGCATTTTTTCAGTTTCCAACTTAAGTTGTGGAATGATGCAATGACCAACAGCAACAAGATAACCTACCTGATGGTAAATATC
Source organism: Bacteroidales bacterium (assembly GCA_017517715.1). Taxonomy (GTDB): domain Bacteria; phylum Bacteroidota; class Bacteroidia; order Bacteroidales; family P3; genus Colimorpha. The sequence continues at coordinate 7,850 of JAFWYO010000023.1, read as the reverse complement.
GTCATTGCTGTACCATTCTTTAAGTCTATAAAAATAAGTTGTAATGTCATTCCAAAGCGACAGGAGGCGATCTCTGCGTTTACTGAACCAAGAGAATGTAAAGTAACCGTCTCTCTCTCCATCTTTCTTTCCCGCCATAAAATCAAAAACCAGCTCTATGCGCGTTGGATAATCTTCAGGATCGCGTCGAGTCAGAAAATACCATAAATTGTCGTCGTGTAGATCCCTCTCCATTTTGTCCCACTGCAATGCTATTTCCATCTGCTTGTCATAATTCACTTGCTCGTTACGACAAAGGAAAAGAGCCTTGACAAGTTCGGCGTTGGTCAAAGGAATTCTACCTATATTGAGACGAGTGAAAAGTCCTATTGAATCGTTCTTGTCACCCTCAGGCAACTCATACCATATTACACGGACATATTGTTTCAGATACTTGACAAAATCAGATACAACAAAGACATCTTTTCCTTTAAACCATTCAACAACTGTATTATGCGCCTTGTTTATAAAAAAGAAATCTATATTCGTCGAAGCAAGACTTTCATCATCCATTCTGTCGAAAAACTTAGCGGTTTCTTTTCGCGTCTCATAGTCAATTGTGAAATCAGTTTTCACCTGGCTGAATACGCTTTGTATATAACGATACACAATATATATTGTAGTCAGACGCTGCTGACCATCAATCAGTTCAAGCCGACCGTCACTTCTCCTCCTAACCACAATTGGCTGAAGACAATATGGATTTGCCCCGTTTTCAAAGATATCATTCAAAAGGGTTTCCACCTGCACTCTCTCCCAACGATATCCACGCTGATAAGAAGGAACAAGAAAATCGCCTTTAATATCTGCAACGAATTTATTATCAAGGATTACATTACAATTTAACATAGATCTCTATCTGTTTAGTTTATTCCATTGGTGCATACCTCCAGCTGTGCAATTGAACGACGATGGCTGACGCTCACTCTGCAGCGTCAAACCACATTTACGACACTGATATGTGTTTCCTCCAATATGACCTAAATCATTCCACTGATGCATTCCGCCGGCAGTACAATTAAAAGAAGAAGGCATCCTTTGGCTTTCAAGGTGAAGTCCACATTTCTTGCACTGGTAATTTTCCATTCCAACCTCACCGAGATCATTCCATTGATGCATACCACCTGCACGACAATTAAAACTCGACGGTGTACGATCTGCTTTAATCAGTGTTCCACATTTCTTGCATTGATAATTGTTCATAAGCATTATATTTTATATTCATTTGCAAAATTACGCACCAGGTATGCCAAATGATGACATAGCAAATTATCTTCTTGAAATTTTCTCTATCAATTCTGCAACCTTCGCCATAACATCCTCATCAGACACACCTTCGTTAAAACGATAATAATCCGTACGGTCGTCGTCTTTTACAATATTGTCTGTCGGCAAACCCAGTCTACTAGCAATTTCACGCTGCTTGACAGCTTTATTTTCACGGTTACCCAAACGTATAACAATTTGCCCATTTTCTGAAACAATATCTATAAACGGCTCGCCTTCATCCTTAATATGCGAATCGCAGACATTACATTTGCCATCAGTAGGATGAGCCCAAATCCAGAATTTCCAACCTTGTTTTTCATATTTCTGCCTGTCATCGCCAAGCAGATTCATTAAAGCGTTGTGCCGATCTGCCAGTACATCCCAATCATTGGTTTCAGCAATTAGTTTGTCAAACCAGTCGACAAGTTCTCTCTGCATTGATTCGCTTTCTTGGAATTTACTCCAAAATTCACCTTCTTTCAAATCAAAGAACGCCGGGGTTTTAATATGCATCCACCAGGTAGAATAAGTTTTGCTACCTCCATATTTCCACTTCATAGCTTGCGAAAACTCACCAAATGGCTCGTACTTCGCTTGAATATAGTAGTGACCTTTCCAAAAACCAAATTGCAATTCAATTATTCTGTCTCCCTTACGTTTTATGACAATTGTTTCTCCATCTATAATCACTTCCCATTTTTTGTCATTTTCCCATCTCTCGCGCGCTTTTTGCCATAAAAACGAACTGTCGTCAGTTATTGCTGACTCTTGCATCTCAGCCGATTCTATCCCATTATAGGCATCGACAAAATTAAGCAATGTATTATTAAGTGCGTCTGAATTATCATTGATTTCCAAACCATAAAGTTCTTTGCGGAATTGGTATACAATATTGAATAATGATTCTTGCAGTTTCTTCACATCGTAGGATTTCTTTGGTGCACACATACACATTAAAACATCTTTGACATTTTCACTAATTTTCTCTATATGTGTTGACTCCGTGTGCATTGACAGTATAGCTGTCTTGAACTGCATACTTATTTTTTCCTCTGTTGTCAAATCGCGATCCTTTACAACTGTATACAATTCGTCAAGAAAACCCTGATATATTCTAAGTTTTTCCTTGTATTGTTCCGTTTTTTTTGCCCGATCTAGCTCTTGTTCCTTCGAGGCCTCCTGTAGTTTTTCCTGCTGTTTTGTCTGGGAATTCAAAAGCATAGCCGTGATCAAGGCTGTTACTATAGCTCCCAGACAGGCCGCCATAACCTGAAACGGAGCATCGTGCGACGTGAACAATTCCAATGGATGCACAACCACCAGAAGCATCATAATTACTAGCACAACAGACAATGTCACAAAAATCAATGTGCTGTGCCGTTCAATCCATTTGTTTTGCCTATCAATCATAAGAATAAATTTTAATTACTATAATTATATTTGAATTTCATTTTACAATAAAAGGCACAAGCCACCGAAGTAATTCCGTCTTGTTGAAGGTATCGCCAGAGACCCTGATAGGAACGGAACACAACAGAAATGTCTTATGCCTGTAGCCGTGTTTTTATAACACCGCACAGGCAAAAAGCATCGGTATCTCATCCCCCTATCAATCTGAAAACTGGCGATTTCCATCAACGAAGGAGTATTACAAACGCACTTTTTGCCAAGGTTCTATTCTCTTGAACCACGCTGCAAAATTACACATTATTTTCGACACCGATGCTATTTTTTCGAAAATTATTTTCATTTTGCAAAAGTACAACACCAGTGTGCCAAATTATAACACAAAAAAATTATTTCGAATATGAAATATTGTATTGCCTTTGCAATTATTATAAAAGCAATAATTGAATATTCAATAATTCACAACCAATCAACAACAAACTACCACCTGAGCGATTTTTTCTTCGCCCAGTGGTTGAGGGTGGCGTTCTGAAACGGCCGAAGGCCTAACCTATCCGGTAGCCGCAGAAGTCTTTGCGGCGGCTGGCTTTGCAGTGGCGGCCCTGCCAGACGCTGTCGAGGTGGTCGGCGGCGGCATCGACCAGGGCGGGTTCGTCGGTCAGGATGCCGGCCTCGAAGTTGCGCGTCGTCTCGCCTTTCTTTCAATACATTGTTCTTTTTTGAGTTTGTTTATCATATCAAAATAATAATCATAAAAATCGACAAATTGTGCTGTATATTTTCCGTTTTTAAAAAGGCCAAGCTCATCTATCGAATATCGCTTGTTTTTATCTACCCAGCGAGCAGGCTTTTCCCAATATAAGTAATCCAAGATACAAAGGCCAACAAGCGAATCACCATTCCAATCAGCAGCGATATTAAAGCCCGTGTCTTTCCAGTTTAAATAACAACCCCTCGTATTGTACTTTCCGAAACTCGCAGTGATATTAATATAAAGCTGATTATCCCCATACATATCCCAATCTTTGATTTGGTTTTGGATTGAATGTTCCATCCAACCCTTTCCTGCCTTATTGAAAGTATTATCATCCACCAAAGGTTTTATATACTGCAAATAGCCAATTGACTGCGGATTACCAGAGCTCACATAGCTTAAATGCGCCACAAAATATTCCAATACGTGCTTAAATTTTTCCAAATTATCCATTTTTCATTATATCTTTTTTTAAACTACAAAAATACACATTTTTTCGGCATCGTTGCCGTTTTTCGCAATTTTTTTCATTTTGCAAAAGTACAACATCGGTGTGCCAAAATCTGACACAACAAAATAAATTTCAATTCGGATATAAAATAATTTATTATCTTTGCAATTATTATAAAAGCAATAATTATAATTTCAATAACATATAACTACAAAGATATGAACAAATTAACTAACCCATTCATTATATCCAGAAGCATCCCAAACCATCTGTTTTGCGACCGGAAAGAGGAGACATCGTTTCTTGTCAAGCAGGTTGAAAACGGCAGAAATGTGGTAATTGTATCGCCACGCAGGATGGGGAAAACACAGCTGATATACCATTTTTTCGAACAGCCGGAAATCAAAGACAACTTCCAGACCTTTTTCGTCGACATCTATTCTGCCACCTCGCTGCAGGAAATGTGCTACCTCTTTGGCAAAACGGTATTTGAGAAGCTGAAACCCCAAAAACAACAGAATTGGGAGCGCTTCTTCCAGACGCTGAAATCGTTACGGACGGCATTCAAGATCGACCCAATCAGCGGCGAACCCGCATTGGAACTGGGGCTGGGCGCAATTACCAATCCCGAAACGACACTTGAAGAGATTTTCTCCTACCTTGAAGCTGCCCAGAAGCCCTGCATCGTGGCCTTCGACGAGTTTCAGCAGATAACCGAATTTGGCGACAAGCGCGTCGAGGCGCTGCTACGCGGAATGATACAGAAATGCGCCAACACCTCGTTTATCTTTTGCGGCAGCAAACGTCACACTATCAGCCAGATGTTTCACTCGAAAGCACGTCCGTTCTACCAGAGCGCGCAGCTGATGGATTTGCCGCCACTGAAGGAGTCAGCATATACAGAATTCGCCACGCGACTGTTTGCGGAATACGGCAAAGAACTACAGAGCGAAGTGGTGACAAGGATATACAACGACTATGACGGCACCACGTGGTATCTGCAGATGCTTATGAACGAGCTGTTTGCAATGACAGGCGAGAACGAGCGCTGCACACTGGACGCAATTCCGCAGGCCACACGCAACATTTTGGAAGTGCAGGACGGAGCCTACCGAACCCAACTAAGTATGATATCTACCAAACAAAAAGGAGTGCTGCAAGCCATTGCGCAAGAAGGGTTTGTCAAATCGCCAACGTCGATGGCGTTTGTCAAATCGCACTCACTCGATTCGGCCAGCTCCGTACAGTCGGCCTTGCGAGCGCTGTTGGACACCGACGTGGTGACAAACGACGAAAAAGGGTACCACCTGAGCGATTATTTCTTCGCCCAATGGCTGAGAGTGGCATTCTGAACTGGCATTTTCCGACCTACCCTATCCTATCGCCGCAGAAGTCCTTGCGGCGGCAGGCCTTGCAATGGCGGCCCTGCCAGACGCTGTCGAGGTGGTCGGCGGCGGCATCGACCAGAGCGGGCTCGTCGGTCAGGATGCCGGCCTCGAAGTTGCGCGTCGTCTCGCCCTTCATACCCATCCCAGCGCCGGTCAGGTTGGCCGAGCCGATGTAGGCCACCGAACAGTCGAAAACAAGAATCTTGAAATGCACGCGCGGACAGAGCCGTCGCTGCAACGTATTCACCTGTTCGTCAGCACGAAGCGACGATGCGGTGCCACCCCACAAATGACGGTAGCGGTCGAAATCCTCGCGGAAGTTCTCGCCCGGCTCCTTTGCGTGCAGCAGGCGCACCTCGACGCCGCGGCGCAAAAGACGGTCCAACACGGTCAAAAACGGCTCGGCACCGCCGACGCTCCTGGGGTTGCGCCCCGCGCCGGTCGCCGCGACATAAAGATCCTTTAGGTCGGCCGTGCCGATCCACAGGTCGTGCTTCACCGCCGCGCACAGCGCCAGCACCTCGCTGTAATGCTCCTTGTCTGCAATATATTTGATCATATCCTGCCATACACAACGGCGCGGCTGGCGTTTTATTGTTCGAGTGCGGAAAGAAAAGGCAACAAAAACTGACAAAATGTCAGTCCCCACCCTGCCGCGACAAAAATCTTAACGAAAACTTACGAAAAACTGACCATATTCTACTGTGGTAAAAGATGGGTAGAATTTGATAAGAATTTGGGTAGAATTTGGTAAGAAGAAGGTGGTGGGAATTAGGGGGTTACGAAAGGGCATTTTTTAGAGAAAACTCAGATTTTCAACTATTTTTTGAAAGTTGGCGCAACTTTATGTGTTTCAAATAATAAAGTCCGTTTTCAATCAAAAGCGGCCAAAAGGTGTCAGAGGACTGACAAAATGTCAGTTTCGGGCAAAATGGAACGAAATTTGAAGACAAATTTCTGCAATTGTCGACCAAAAGCAATTTTGGCGAACGGAAACATTTATTGAATAAAAACAAAAAAGATATACGATGAATGGCAAATTGAATGTTCAGACCGAGAACATTTTCCCGGTCATCAAAAAATTCCTCTATTCGGACCACGAGATTTTTCTTCGCGAGCTGATTTCCAATGCTGTAGATGCCACGCAGAAGTTGAAAGCCCTGTCGTCGCGCGGCGAGTTCAAGGGCGAGCTGGGCGACCTGACCATCGAGGTGAAAATCGACAAGAAAAAGCTGATAATCAGCGACCGCGGCATCGGAATGACCGAGGAGGAGATCGACAAGTACATCAACCAGATAGCCTTTAGCGGCGCCAACGACTTCCTGGACAAGTATAAAGACGTGCAGGAGAACCTGATAGGCCACTTTGGACTGGGCTTCTATTCGGCGTTTATGGTGGCCGACAAGGTTGAAATCGAGACCAAAAGCTGGAAAGACGCTCCGGCAATGCACTGGAGCTGCGACGGCAGCCCGTCGTTCGAAATGACGGAAGGCAAGCGCAAAGAACGCGGCACGGACATCATTCTGCACATCGCCGACGACTGCAAGGAATTCCTTGAGGAACAGCAGGTTCTGCAGTTGCTGAAGAAATACTGCCGCTTTATGCCGGTGGCCATCCGTTTTGGCGAAGAGAGCCAGTGGGTGGACAGCGAGACTGAATTTGAGGAAGTTGGCGAAGGCGAGAACAAGACCAAGCGCCCGAAACGCGTCGAAAAGAAGGTGCCGCGCATCATCAACGACACCGACCCGGCCTGGAAGAAGGCCCCGTCGACGCTGACCGACGAGGACTACAAGAAGTTCTACCACGAATTGTACCCGATGAACTTCGAAGATCCTCTGTTCCAGATACATCTGAATGTCGACTATCCCTTCAACCTGACGGGCATACTCTATTTCCCGAAGGTGCGCAAGACCATCGACCCCAACCGCAACAAGATACAACTGTATTGCAATCAGGTGTTTGTGACCGACAGCGTCGAGGGCGTGGTGCCCGAATACCTGATGCTGCTGCACGGCGTGCTCGACAGCCCGGACATCCCGCTGAACGTGAGCCGCAGCTACCTGCAAAGCGACAGCAATGTGAAGAAAATTGCCCAGCACATCAGCAAGAAGGTGGCCGACAAGTTGGAGGAGATGTCGAAAGCGGAAAGCGAAAAGCGGAAAACGGAAAGCGAGGCTGACGCTGCTGACAAGTCTCAAACTTCAACTTTCAACTCTCAACTTGAGGAAAAGTGGGACGACATCAAGATTTTCGTCGAGTACGGTATGCTGACCGAGGAGAAATTCTGCGAGCGCGCTATGAAGTTCGCTTTGCTGAAAAACACTGAAGGACAGTACTTCAAGCTGGACGACTATCGCGACAAGATCAAGGCTCTGCAGACCGACAAGGACAAGAACGTCATCTATCTGTACGCCACTGACGTCGACGAACAGCACGCCTACATCGCCAAGGCCAAGGAGAAAGGCTATGATGTGCTGCTGATGGACAGCGTCCTCAACTCACACTATATCAACCTGCTGGAGCAGAAGATCGAGAAGACACG
>JAFWYO010000022.1 GCA_017517715.1 Bacteroidales bacterium | reverse complement strand
ATAAGAACGATATAGGAACGATATAGGAACGGGCGGAGCGGGTGGGGGAGGGAGCGCTAGGAATGTGGGTTGCAGTTTTGGTGTATGCTGATGGGCGAAAAAAAATATGCCGGGGGTGGGGGGTGTTGTATATAAAAATTTTTTTTGTATATTTGCATTTGGATAGTATCTGCCGTAAGCGCTGTTAAAGGGATGAAAGCCAGGAATATATATATATTATTGATTGTTATGCTGCTCTTGAGAGGCGGTGTATGGTGCCAGACGTTGACGACGATGGGTACCGACTTCTGGTTTGCCTATACGGGCGGTGTGCCTTCGCAGTGGGGTACGCTGTCGGTGACGGTGACGGGTCCGCGTGCCTGTTCGGGCAGTATTGTCAGGCAGACGGATGGCAGGCGATGGGATTTTGAGGTTCCTGCGAACGGAAGTACGACGATAGATTTGACGCAGAACCAGATGGAGGTGACGAGCTCGGCGTCGGCAGTGCGTAAGACGTTCCACCTTACGACGACGGATACCGTGTCGGTGTATACGAGCAATTTCTATCCGGCGTCGTTCGATGCGTCGTTTGTGTTGCCGACGCCGGTGATTCGTGACGAGTATATGGTACAGACGTGGGTGAGCGACAATAACAGCTGGCCGTCGCAGTTCCTGGTTCTGGCGGTGGAGGACAGCACGTATGTGGACATAGAGCCTACGGCGTCGTGTGTGAACGGAGTCTATCAGGGAGAGAGATTCACGAAGAGGCTGGACAGGGGAGAGTGCATAGTGTACAAGAGCAGGAATGAGGGAGACGACTTCAGCGGGACGACTATAAAGGCGCGCGCCTGCAAGCCCATTGCTGTGATTGGCGGCAATGTCAATGTGCGTATACCGTCGACGGCGTATTATGGCGACAGGCTGTACGAGCAGTCGGTGCCGACCGCCTATTGGGGCAAGGAGTTTGTCCTTACCCGTTCGGGCTATCACGACGGCGACCGCGTGAAGTGCACGTCGCTGCAGGACGGTTGCGAACTCAGCATAGACGGGGAAGTCGTCGACACGATCGATGCCGGGGAGAGCTATATTTTCACACTAAATGTGTCGCGCCCGACGGCGTCGTTGAAGTGTTCGAAGCCAGTTAGTGTCTATTCCTATATGGTGAGCAAGAATGCCAATATACCGCACGGCGACCCGTCGATGGTGTTTGAGGCGCCGATAGAGCAGCAGCTGAACGATGTGGTTTTTGTCAACTATGACCATACAGGCCAGTTGACGTCGTATTTTTTTGTCAATGTGTGCACGCGGACAGACAATGTGCAGAATATGTATATGGACGGAGAGCCTATAGGCGACTTGTTTCAGGTGGTGGAGGGGAATGCGGACTATTCATACGCCATCGTTTCGTCGACTGCGGGGAGCCACAGGCTGCAGAGCTTGGGTGCTACGGGCTTTGTGGGCCGCTCGTATGGTGTGGGCCTGAATGAGAGTTTCGGGTATTCGGTTGGTTTTGCGGCCCGCATACAGACGATATGGATGTCGGTCAACGACAGGATGAATATGACCGACAATGACACTACCCATATCTGTCTGGGCGACAGCGTCCTGTTCAGGGCGGGAAGCAATACCGGCTATGACTCTATAGGCTGGGATTTCGGCGACGGCTATAGGAGCTCGGAAAACGATGTTGTCCATTATTACGACTCCGCGGGCCTTTACTATGCCGAGGTGACGCTCAAACGGTTGGGGACCGACTGCTTTGATGCTGAGGACACGTCGCTTGTCGCCACCGTCGGCACATACGTTATGGTTCACGCGCCTTTTCTGGCGTCGCGCGACAGTGCGTCGTGCGACAGCCTGATGTTCAAGGATATGATGTACTATAGCGATGCTGTAGACACTTCGCTATATGTTTCGGCTTATGGCTGCGACAGTACGATAGTGACAACGTTGACTGTGAACCGGTCGGTGGAAACTATGCTGAATATCGATGTGTATGAGGGTGACAGTCTAGTTTGGACAGACGGCAACACCTACAACGACAGTGTCACTTCGGGCACGGCGATGCTGCAGACCAGCAAGGGCTGCGACAGCATTGTGCATCTGAATCTGAATATTTTGCAGCGCCCCGAGCAGCCGGTAATTGACAGCTTTGCCTTGTGGGTGCCCAATGCTTTCACACCCGACGAAAACTCGAACAACAGGTTCCGGGTTTTCGCCTACGATCTGCTTTCGGTCAGGGTGTATGTCTTCAATCGATGGGGCCTTAAGGTTGCCGAATTTGACGGGCTGACGCAGGATTGGGACGGCAGTTTTAATGGAAAGCCTTGTCCCAGTGGAGCTTATATGTATCTTGTCGATTATGTCAAGAAGGCAAGTCCGAATGACAAGCACCACAAAAAGGGAACAATCCTGCTGATTCGGTGAGCGGAAAGCGTAAAATAACACATTTTTATATTTTATTCATAAAATTTATGTACATTTGCAATTTCTAAGCAAATGTAATAGAATTATAATAATTAACTATATTCCAATATTATAGACTGTGTATGGATAAAAAATCAATCATTGGACTGGTGCTCATTTTCCTGATTTTCTTGGGTTATATGTTCTGGATTAAGCCCAGCGACGAGGAAATCGCCGCGCGTCGGGAGCAGGATTCGTTGATGTATGTGGAACGGATGCGTGCCGACTCGCTGGCGCAGGCCGAAGCGGAGCAGAAGCATCTGCAGGATTCGCTGTATCAGCTGGCTATGACCGACACGACGCTGAGCGACAGCACGGGTGCAGCGCAGGTGGCGGCGATGAAAGTCAACTTGGGCCAGTTCGGCCCCAACAGCGACAACCAGCGCCTTAACGTGACTGTAGCCAACAAGGTGATGACCACCGACTTGCGCAGTCTCGGTGCTTCGGTGCAGAAGGTCGTTCTGGAGGATTTCAAGACCTTCGGCGACGGTCCGCTGGAAATCATCACGCCCGATGCCAACAATATGGACCTGGTTTTTGTGGACTCGCGCAACGACGTGATAAACACCAAGATGATACCTTTTGCCACCTTTGTCGACGGTAGTCGGCTGGTGGGCGACAGCTTTGTCAAGGTGCCAGAGGGCGACTCGCTGACTGTCAGTTTCAGGGCTTATGTCCGTCCGGCAGACACGCTGGCAGTGGACGAGGATGCCTACCTGGAGTTCCGCTATGTGTTCTATGACGACAGCTACGAGGTTGATTTCGATATCAACTTCCACAATATCAAGGACTATGTGAGCGTGACGCCCAACCTGACGCTGAACTGGCGGAACACGTTGAACCGCCAGGAGCAGTACGACCGCAGCCAGAAGGGTCGCAACGCCAACCGCAACAAGGACAGTGAGCGCTTCTACACGACGCTTTTCTACAAGAACAGTGGCGACAATCCCAGCAGCCTGAAGGACGGACGCGACGACGAGAAGCAGGTGACGACGCCCATCGACTGGGTGGCCTATAAGCAACAGTTTTTCTGCGCAATACTGATGGCCGAAGACGGTTTCCGCAATGCGCAGCAGCTGCAGGTGAGTACCGATCAGGGCAACAAAAACGACAACTACCTGTGCGATATGAGCAGCTCGCTCGGTGTGGACTACGACGCGATGGCGGACAACTACGCTGTCGATATGCGTATGTACTTCGGTCCCAACAAATACCGTCTGCTGAAGGATTTGGACCGCAGTTTCGAGCGCATCCTGCCGTTGGGCTGGGGCTTCTTCCTGACGCAGTGGGTGAGCCGTTTCGCCATCATCCCGGTCTTCAACTTCCTCGAAGGGTTCGGATGGAACTACGGCATCATCATCATCATCCTGACGCTCCTGCTCAAGATCGTCATCACGCCACTGACGTGGAACAGCTACAAGACCGGTGCCGTGATGCGCCACCTGAAACCCGAGCTGGACGCCATCAACAAGAAATTCCCCAAGCAGGAGCAGGCTATGCAGAAACAGCAGGCTATGAGCCAGTTGCAGCGCAAAGCCGGCATCAACCCGATGGCGGGCTGCCTGCCGTTGCTGCTGCAGCTGCCCATCCTCTACGCTATGTTCCGCTTCTATCCCGCCTCGATCGAGCTGCGCCAGCAGCCGTTCCTGTGGTGCGACGACCTTTCGAGCTACGATTCCATCTTGAATCTGCCGTTCAATATCCCGCTCTACGGCGACCACGTAAGCCTCTTCTGCCTGCTGATGTTCGCTATGCAGTTCCTCTACACAGTCTACACTATGAAGCAGCAGCAGGGACAGGCTTCGATGCCGGGAATGAAATTTATGATGTATTTTATGCCGTTTATGATGCTCTTCATCTTCAACAGCCAGTCGGCAGCACTCAACATCTACTACTTCTTCAACCTCCTGCTTTCGATGGCGACGATGTTCCTCATCCGTGCCATAATGACAGAGGACAAGGTACGCGCACGTATGGCCAAAGCTGAAGCCGCCGGCAAGGGCAAACCGCAGAAGAAATCGAAATTCCAGCAGCGTCTGGAAGAGATGCAGCGTATGAGCGAAGAGATGCAGAAACAGCAACAGCGTCGCAAATAAGAAACAAACAATAAAAAATCTGATAAAATGGTTGTAACACTTGTAACAGTATTTATCATCGGATATGCCTGCATCGCGCTTGAGCATCCGCTGAAAATTAACAAAACGGCTACAGCTCTCCTCTTGGGTGTGCTGACTTGGGCCATCTACAATGCGTTTAATCTGGCTTCGGGCGTGGACATCGATACCTACCGCCAGTTCGTCACTTCGAACCTGATCGAAAATCTTGGCGAAACGGCCGAAATCGTCTTCTTCCTGCTCGGTGCTATGACGATTGTCACTCTGATAGAAGACTATCAGGGTTTCAGCATCATCACCGACAAAATCAAGACGACCGACAAGAAGAAACTGCTGTGGATAATCTCTATCCTCACCTTCTTCCTCTCGGCTCTGCTTGACAATATGACCACCGCCATCGTGATGGTTGCCCTGTTGCGCAAACTCATCGCCGACCAGAAAGAGCGCTGGCTCTTCGCCGGAATGGTCATTCTGGCTGCCAATGCCGGTGGCGCCTGGAGCCCCATCGGCGACGTTACGACCATTATGCTTTGGATCAAGGGCGAAGTGACCACGTTCAACATCATCGTCAAAACGCTCGTCGCCAGCCTCGTATGTATGGCTGTGCCGGTGTGGCTCATCGGCCTCACACTCAAGGGCGACATCCAGCGTCCCGAAACCGACAGCGAGGGCTTCCAGGTCCCCCATCGTTTCCGTATGATTGTCCTGATTATGGGCGTCTGCGCTCTCATATTCGTCCCCATCTTCAAGACTATCACCCACTTGCCGCCCTACCTCGGAATGCTGTTCGGCCTGTCGGTGCTCTGGATCACAACCGAGATCCTGAGCCGCAAGTATTCGAAGGACGATGCCAAACTGCCCACAGCTGTCAGCACCCTCGAACACGTTGACGTGCCCACCATCCTCTTCTTCCTCGGCATCCTGATGGCTGTCGCCTGCCTCAAGGTGGCCGGCATCCTTGGTGGTCTGGCTCAAGGACTTAACGACACGTTCCTCAATATGCACGTGGGCGAAGAGCCTGTCGGCTTCTTCCTCATCGATTTCATCATCGGTATCCTCTCGTCCATCGTCGACAATGTGCCGCTCGTGGCCGCTGTCCAGGGTATGTATCCCCACGTGGGCGAAGGTGTCATCTTTGCACAGAACCATCCCTTCTGGGAGTTTCTGGCCTACTGCGCTGGTACCGGTGGCAGCCTCCTCATCATCGGCTCCGCTGCCGGTGTCGCCGTGATGGGTATGGAGAAAATCGACTTCATCTGGTATTTCAAGAAAATCAGCCTCTTGGCCCTTGCAGGCTATATCGCCGGTGCCATCGTCTTCATCGTTATGGACATCACCCTGTTCGAAAAAGTCGAATTCCTCCGCAACCTGGCCTGCATCCCTGCCGTTACCCCGTTGGGGAATTTATGTTGAACTTTAACCACCTCTGCCTAAACATCTGAAATGCAGAACCCTAAATCTAAACAAACCATCAAGCCTCCGCTAGGTCGACGCATTTTCAATATCGTTGTCTATGCTTTCGCCCTAGCGGGTTTTGGCATCATTGCCGCCTGGGCCATCTTCAAACTCGGCCTGACTAACAACAAGGGTGGGGTGGACGAAAACTACCGCTACCTGATGAGTGTGGCGGAACTGGAAGAACTGGAGGATGCCGAACTGACCCCGCAGCAGCGCAACGCCCTCTGGCTCGAACAGTACCTCAAGCTGGCCGCCTTCGGCAAATTCTATCCCGAAAATGCCCACCTGATGCTCGAAGCTGCCGAACAAAGCGACAACCCGCTTGTCGTCGACCGTATGATTTCGGCAGCGGCGCTCTATACCGACAGCAGCGACGCCTACAACCAGTTCCTCAGACAGCTCAAGCAGGTCTACGACAGCCGCCCCGCAATGCAGTCGCCCACCGTCATTCCTTGGATGGCTACAACCGAATGGGAAATGCTGAAACCGTCCATAATGAAAGACAGCGCGTTGCTGGTCGAAGCCGGACGCCTCACAGGCGTCGAACCGCGTCTCATCGTGGCCTGCCTCGTCGGCGAGCAGATTCGCCTCTTCAACAGCAACCGCGAAATGGTCAAGAAGTATCTCGGCCCCGTCAAGATGCTCTCCGTCCAGTCGCAGTTCTCCTACGGCGTCAACGGCATCAAGGAGCATACCGCCAAAGCCGTCGAAGCACACCTCAAAGACTCGACGTCCGAATTCTATATGGGCAAACACTACGAAAACCTGCTCGATTTTGCTACCGACAACCACGAGATGGAACGCTACAACCGCCTTGTCGACTACCGCAACCACCTCTATTCATATATATATACCGGTTGCATCCTCCACCAGACTATGCTGCAGTGGCGTCGTGCAGGGTTCGACATCTCCGACCGGCCCGATATCCTCTGCACCCTCTTCAACGTCGGATTTGCCCAGTCCCATCCCCACGGTGCACCGCGTTGCGGAGGGTCGCACATCAGCGTCGACGGACATCTCTACACCTTCGGAGCCATAGGGTTCGACTTCTATTATTCCGGCGATCTGGCCTCCGCCTTTCCCTACTGGAAGAAACGCTTCATCGAGGACGACGGTATTCCGCTGACACCGGCCCAGATCGACAGCATCCAAAGCAATATGAGCAATTGCGTCCGCCCCGAAAAGGGACTGGAATACAAGACCGACCAAGAACCAATCAGCTGGTAAATAAGCGGAGAACGGAGAGCGGAGAACGGAGAACGGAGCGCGGAGAACGGAGAAAATACATAAACATCAACTGATTTCAATTTTCAATTATTAATTATTAATTTTTAATTTTTTTTATGTCCGATTTTGGTAACACCTATGAAATTAAAAACACCTTGAATTTCTTCAAGCGCCATTGGAAACTCCTGACCATTGTCTTCGTCGTCGCCGCCGCCGTTTCTGTTGTTGCCTCGCTGATGGTCACACCGCGCTACAAGTCCTCGGCCATCCTCTTCCCAACCAGCTCCAACCGCCTCTCCAAGGCCATCCTTGCCGACCGCTACAGCCTCGACTATATGGACTACGGCATAGAGCGCGACTGCGAGTACGCCATACAGATCCTCATCTCGCAGTCTATGGAGGACGATGTCTGCAGCCGGTTCAATATGATGGAGCACTACGGCATCAGCAGCGACGACCCGCAGAAGCTCTTCAAGCTCCACGAAGCCTACCGCAGCAACGTCAGCGTCAAGCGCACCGAGTTCCTCGGCGTCGAAATCTCCGTCCTCGACGTCGACCCCCAGTGGGCTGCCGACATAGCCAACTTTATGGCCTCCAACTACGACACCCTGACCAGCCGCATCCAGCAGGACCGCTCGCGCGACGCCTATATGATAATGCAGGACGTCTGCTCCGAACTCGAAGCCGACATCCGCTCGCTCGAAGACACCCTGTGCAAGGACAAGAACCGCTTCGGCATCTCCGAACTGATTAGCAACAAAACCCACGAACTCGCTGAACTGCAGACACGTATGTCGCAAACCAAAGTCGATATGGCCCGTCCCGTCAGCTACAAGTTCTGGCTGGACAAAGCCACCCCGGCCGACAAAAAAGCCTACCCCAAGCGCGCCGTCATCGTCCTGCTCGGCACCCTCGGCACCCTCGCACTGCTCATACTGCTCCTTCTCATCTTCGACCGCGCCAAAAACGAAGAGGAATAAGTTGATGACCAGTGAATAACGCAATAACAACGTGTCCTTCCTGAAGAAAAATAGAGCCCTCATCCTCGCCGTCCTCATCACGGCCACCTTCCTTGTGCTCAATTTCATCCTCCTTTCGCGCGACGTCTACTGGCTCTTCCTCCTCCCCCTGGCAGGCCTCGTTGCCGCCCTCTTCGTCCTGCGCTTCGAAACAGGACTCCTCGTCATCGCCCTCCTCACACCCTTCGCCGTCGACTTCGCTCTCCTGCCCGGTATGGAACTCTCTATGCCCGTCGAACCGATGATGATCCTCTTCACCGTGATGTTCCTCTTCCGCGTGCTCCTACAGCGCAGCTACGACCGGCGACTCCTGCGCCACCCCGTCTCGCTCTGCGTAATCGCTATGCTCCTCTGGATGCTCATCACCTCCGCCACCTCCCAGCTGCCCGCAGTCTCCTTCAAGTACTTCGCTGCACGGCTCTGGTTCGTCGTCCCCTTCTTCTTCGCCGCAGCACACATCTTCAGGCGCCGCGACCGTATGCAGCAGTTCGTCTTCTGCTACGGCCTCGCCCTCGTCGTCGTCATCCTCATCTCCACCATCAAGACCCTCGGCAACTTCCACGACCTGCAGACCCTCCACCGCGTGATGCGGCCCTTCTACAACGACCACACCGCCTACGGATGCGTCATTGCCCTCTTCGTCCCCATCGCCTTCCACTACCTTCTGCGCTCCGCCGAAGAACGCCCCGCCGAAGAACGCCCGGCCACAGGCGCCCGTCTCTGGCTGCGGCCCCTGCTGCTCGCCGCCTTCGCACTCCTAGCCGTCGGACTTTTCTTCTCCTATTCGCGCGCAGCCTGGATCAGCGTCCTCGGCGCCGTTGCCGTCTATGTCGCCATACGTATGGGGATGAAAGTGCGCTGGATGCTCCTCCTCTTCGCTCTCGGAGCCTCCCTCTTCTTCGTCTATCAGAGCGACGTGCTCTACAAACTCGGCAAAAACAAGCAGGACTCTTCCTACGACCTCTCCGGACAGGTCAAGTCCATCTCCAACATCTCCACCGACGCCTCCAACCTCGAACGACTCAACCGGTGGGCCTCCGCAATGCGAATGTTCAAGGAACGGCCCCTCCTCGGATGCGGCCCCGGGACCTACCAGTTCCTCTACGCCTCCTACCAGCGCAGCTACCAGCTCTCCGTCATCAGCACCAATTCCGGCAACCGCGGCAACGCCCACAGCGAGTACATCGGACCCCTCACCGAACAGGGCATCCCCGGCGCACTGCTGATGCTCCTCGTATTCCTCACCACCTTCGTCACCGGCGTCCGCGTCTACCGCACCGCAGCACACCCCGAAGACGCTCGTCTCGCCCTCGCCTTCACCCTCAGCCTGCTCACCTACTACATCCACGGCATTTTCAACAACTTCCTCGACACCGACAAACTCTCCGTACCCTTCTGGGCCTTCACCGCCGCCATCGTCGCCCTCGACCTCTACAGCTCCAAAAAATCCGAACCCAGCGACCGGTGACAAATCTTAAAAAATTCTAAAACCACCCTTACCCCTTGCACAGGTGCCATATTCTTCGTACCTTTGCATCCTCAAACAGCGACAAGCGACACCTCAATTCGCCCTTT
>JAFWYO010000021.1 GCA_017517715.1 Bacteroidales bacterium | reverse complement strand
TAATTATATAAAATATTTTTACCGTGCCATTTGGAGCATTTTTACCGTGCCATTTGGAGCATTTTTACCGTGCCATTTGGAGCATTTTACCGTGCCATTTGGAGCATTTTTACCGTGCCATTTGGAGATTTTTCACCGTGCCATTTGGAGATTTTTCACCGTGCCATTTGGAGATTTTTCATTCGGCAAACAATTCTTCTCTTCTTCTAACAAATTTCGCATTTTGGAGGAATTAAAAGAGTCTTTTTGCCGACCAAAGCGCTTCTGCACAACCAAAAAACAATCGACAGTCAACAGTCACGTTTCAAGCACATTACACCACTTCTCAAATATCTGAATTCAAAAAAATTTGCTCACGTCGAAAAATTAGAGTACTTTTGCAGCCGATTTTTAGCGAACGGAATGTCGCGTTCGAGACAAAAATCGGTATTGTCCTATGGTGTAATGGTAGCACATCAGATTTTGGTTCTGCTTGTCTAGGTTCGAATCCTGGTAGGACAACAAAAAGCATCGACAAAAGCCGATGCTTTTTTTATACCCACAACCAAGCACCCCAAACCGCCACATTCTCTGCCCGTTGTACGGTATTTGTACGGTATATGTACGGTATTTGTACGCTTCGAAAGCGTACAAATACCGTACATATACCGTACAAATACCGTACAAATGACGGAGGAGGTACCTTAATACTGTGATTTAAGGGAAGTTAGTATGGAGTTAAATAAAGTTAAGGAAGTTTTTTTGATGTTAGGGGAAGTATTTTAGGAAGTTAAGAGCCTTTGACTTCGCCTAACTTCCCCCAAAAAACAATGCTGACGGCGTTGAAATCGAAAAAAATATGTAAATTTGCATTTCGTATTATTTTTCACAACACAACGACAAAGCATTGAAAAACAGAGTTTACATAGAAACATACGGCTGCCAGATGAACTTGGCCGACAGCGAAATAGTCGCTTCACTTTTGTCCAGGGACAATTATGCCATTGAGAAAGACATCAACCAGGCCGACTATATCCTCATCAACACCTGCGCCATCCGCGACAACGCCGAGCAGCGAATCCGCAAGCGCCTGCGCGAGCTGCGCGCCTTGCAACGCGGCCGCCAGTGGGTCAAAATCGGCATCCTCGGCTGTATGGCCGAGCGGCTGCAGAAACAGCTGATGGAAGAGGAGGACAATGTGTCGTTCATTGTCGGACCCGATGCCTACCGCCAGCTGCCGCAGATGCTCGACAACCTGAAGGACGGCGAGAAGCTGGCCGAAACCCTGCTGAGCGAAACTGAGACATACGACGACATCGAACCTGTGCGCTACGACACCAACGGCATCACGGCCTACATCAGCATTATGCGCGGATGCCAGAACTACTGCGCCTATTGCGTGGTACCCTACACCCGCGGACGCGAGCGCAGCCGCGACCCGCGGACCATTGTCGACGAAGCCCGCACCCTGTTCAATAAAGGATACCGCGAGGTGACACTGCTGGGCCAGAACGTCAACAGCTACCGGTGGGAAGCGGAAAGCGGAAAGCGGAAAGCGGAAAGCGAAGCTGACGCGGCAACTAGTTCTCACATCTCCGTAGGCTTCCCGCAACTGATGGCTATGGTGGCCGAAGTGAGCCCGCTGTTGCGTGTGCGTTTCGCCACGTCGCACCCCAAAGACCTGAGCGACGAGCTGTTGCAGGTGATGGCACGCTACGACAACATCTGCAAATGCATCCACCTGCCTGTTCAGTCGGGCAGCGCCAGAATGCTGAAACTGATGAACCGCCACTATACACCCGAATGGTACCTGGACCGCATCGATGCCATTCGCCGCTACCTGCCCGAGTGCAGCATCACCACCGACGTCATCGCCGGTTTCTGCACCGAGACCGAGGAGGACCATCAGGCCACACTAGAGATGTTTCGCCGCGTGAGGTACGACTACGCCTATATGTTCAAGTTCTCGATGCGCCCCAATACCTACGCTGCCAAGCATTTGCAGGACGACATACCGGACGACGTCAAAACGCGCCGGCTGGAAGAAATCATCGCCCTGCAGGGCGAAATAGCGCTCGAAAACAACCAGAAAGAAATCGGCAAGACATTCGAGGTGCTGATCGAAGGCGTTTCGCACCGCTCCGACCAGCAACTCTTCGGTCGCAACAGCCAAAACAAGGTTATCGTGTTCGAACGCGGCGACCTGCATCCGGGCCAATACGCGAATGTCAAAGTGACCCGATGCACATCGGCAACACTGATTGGCGAAGTTGTGGACAATAAATAGCACTTTTTTGCGTTACTACTGTAAAACAAAAAACAATGGACAAAGGAAACTTTTTTCAAAAACATCCGTGGGTGCTGCACGCGCTTATCGCCATCGGCGTGTCGCTGCTTATCGTGGTGGTTGTCTTCATCATACTGAAACACTACGGCCGCGTGGGACAAGAATACCCCACCCCCTATGTCGTGGGACAGTATGTCGACGAGCTTGAAAGCGACAACCTGCAACTGCAGTACGTCATCATCGACTCCGTATACCAGCAAGGCAAACGCGGAGGATACATCCTGCGCCAGGACCCCGATTCGGGCTCGATGATCAAGACTGGCAGGAAAATCTACCTGACCGTGACAGCTTTTGTGCCCGACAACGCCATCGTGCCCGACCTCAGGTCGCTGTCTGTCCGACACGCCATCTCGCAACTTGAAAACGTAGGTCTGCACGGCGGAAAACTGGTCTTTGTCGACGACCCGCACCACGTGGTGCTTGAACAGAAATACAAAGGGCGCACCGTCAACGAAGGACGCCGCCTCGAAAAAGGTGCTATGGTCGACCTCGTCGTTGGACGCGGCAGCGGATCGGCGCAAAGCATTGTCCCCTACATGGTCGGTATGTCGCCCACCAAAGCCCGCCGCAGCATCCTCTCCGCATCGCTCAATATCGGCGCCGAGCACTACGACGGCATTACCGATATGAGCCACGCAATCGTCTACAAGCAGTCGCCCGAATACAGCGGCCGCACCGACACCGAATATGGCAGCCGCATCGAATTGTGGTATTGCGACAAGTCGGTGGTGGCTATGGAGGAGCTGGAACGTATGAAACAGCGTCAGATTGAAGACTCTATCCGCGCTTTGTACGAGCAAGGCGACGACGACACCCCTTCGCACGACCCCTACGGCCTGACAGGTCTTGACGAGTTTTGATTTTTCATCCTAACAACCTAACGTTTTGAAGACCCGACATCTAATCATATTATTCTTCCTCGGCATCTGCTCGCTCTCCTTTGGACAGGAGATTCTGGCACCTTTGTCGTCGGCCGCAAGGCCGCGAGGCGCCAAGAATTCCGACACAATCGTGACGGAACTGCCTTTCTTTGACGACTTTGCCGAATACGAGGGGCTTCCCGACCCAAAACGATGGCTGACCAACCAGGCCTACGTAAACAAGGACTACGCCCCAGAGGCTCCGACCATCGGCGTGGCAACCCTCGACGCCCTCGACGCCTACGGCAACCTGTATCCGCACGCATCCTCCAACCTCTTCAGTGCCGACACGCTGGCATCGCAAATCGTACGACTCGATTCGCTGACAGGCGTTTACAAACGCCGTCTGCTGCCGTCCGACTCTGTTTACCTCAGTTTCTTCTATCTGCCGGGAGGGTGGTATGGCGCACAATGGGAACTGATTGGCGACGCACCGGCCGCCGAGGATTCGCTTTTTCTGGAGTTCTACGACCTCTCCGAACAAAAATGGAACACCGTCTGGGCCACCGCCGGACACAATGCCGACACCGCCGGCACATCGGCACGCTGGCCCTGGCGCTTCGTCAGCATAAAAATCGACGATTTGCGCTACTTCACACGTGGGTTCCAATTCCGCTTCCGCAACTACGCCAGCCTCGACCCTAACCCCAAAAGCGGCATCGCCGGCAACTGCGACCAGTGGAACATCGACTACGTATACCTGAACTACAACCGCTCGGCCGCAGATTCCGTCTTCCGCGACATCGCTTTCGTCGACAAGGCGCCGTCGATGCTGAAACACTATCAGGCTATGCCGGCACGGCAGTTCCGCCAGTCGGATATGGCCTCGTCACTGAAAATGAAAATCGCCAACCGCTACAACCAGACGCTGGCCTCGAACTACTCGTACAAAGTGGTTGACGGCAACGGCCAGCACATTGCTCAGTACGACGGCGGTTTCGAGAACATAATCCCCTTCTTCCCCAGCGGCCGCTATCAGGAAATGGCCGTCCACAGCACCCCGCCCGTCAATTTCGCTTTCGACGAATCGACGCAGCCACGCACCTACGAGATTATCCACGTGGTACGTGAAGGCGTAGGCGGTGACCTGCACAACGGCAACGACACTGTGCGGTTTCAGCAGGTCTTTGGCGACTACTACGCCTACGACGACGGCATCGCCGAAAACGGCTACGGCCTAACAGCGACAGGCAGCAAAATGTGGCTCGCATACCGTTTCGACCTGAAAGAGCAAGACACCCTGACAGCCATCGACCTCTGTTTCAACCGCACCCGAAACGGCGAGAACGAAGAGGTGCGGTTCCAGCTGTGCGTCTGGAGTTCACACAACGGCATCCCCTCCTCGCTCATTTACAAAGACGAAGTGAAAAACACGCCCCAGTTCAATGGGCGCAACGGCTACCATCGCTACCGCCTGTCGCAGCCCGTGCTGGTGAGCGACACCGTCTTCATCGGCTTCGAGCAGCTGTCCAACGACTACATCAACCTCGGCTTCGACCGCAGCAACGATTCGCGCCCCTACACATTCTACCGCACCGGCAACAACTGGATGCAAAGCATCCTGAACGGCTCCGTTATGATGCGGCCCGCCTTCGGGCAATCGGCGCTGGTGGCACTGCCGCAAGCAAGCAGGGACATCCCCCTGCAGATATACCCCAACCCGACCAGAGGCATAATCAGAATCGACGCCGACGCCACGATCAGTTCCACTGCCACCATCGCCATCTACGACATCCACGGGCGCTGCCTGCTGACCACCGCGTTCAGCAGCAGCCTCGACCTCAGTCCGCTCGCCGACGGACTCTATTTCCTGCGGCTGAGCGACAAAACAAAAGGCGTCGACATCAACAAAAAAATAATCATCAAAAAATAAATATGAGCAACATCAGCGAGGAACAGAACCCCAAAGCCACCGTCGACAACGAGGAACAGGAACTGTACGAAAACTACCGCTTCACAGTCGACCGCGGACAGGAAACGATGCGTATGGATAAGTATCTGCAAATGCGCATCGAGGGCGTTTCGCGTAACAAAATACAAGCCGCAGCCAAAGCCTCGTGCGTGCTGGTGAACGGCAAACCGGCCAAATCGAACTACAAGATAAAGCCCCTCGACATTATAACAGTCCTCCTGCCCACGCCGCCGCACGAGATAGAAATCATTCCGCAGAACATACCGATAAACATCGTCTACGAAGACGACGACGTGCTGGTGGTCGACAAGCAGGCCGGCCTGGTGGTCCATCCCGGCTACGGCAATTTCGACAGCACCCTGCTCAACGCCCTGGCCTACTATTTCGACGGCAAAACCGGCAAAGACGGCAACCCCATCACGCCATACCTGGTGCACCGCATCGACAAAGACACCTCCGGACTGCTGCTCATCGCCAAAAACGAAGAGGCACAAGTCGTTCTGGCCAAACAGTTTTTCGACCACACCATCGAGCGCAAATACAACGCGCTGGTTTGGGGCGACTTTGCCGACGACAGCGGCACCATCGACGGCAACCTGGCCCGCTCGCAAAAAGACCGCCGCATAATGGCCGTATACGACAACCCCGAAGTGGGCAAACACGCCGTCACACACTGGCGCGTACTGGAACGCTTCGGATACGTGACCCTCATCGAATGCATCTTGGAAACCGGACGCACCCACCAGATAAGGGCACACCTCAAACACATAGGCCACCCCCTCTTCAGCGACGAAATGTACGGCGGCGACCAGATACTGAAAGGAACCACCTTCACCAAATACAAACAATTCATCACCAACTGTTTCCAAATCCTGCCGCGCCAGGCACTGCACGCCCTTGTGCTCGGTTTCGAACATCCGACCACACCAGCCGATGCACTTCGAATCGCCCCTACCCGACGATATGGCCAGCGTCATCGACAAATGGCGCCGCTACGCCGTCTCGGCAAAAATCGACGAATAACCCCCACACCACCCCCTTCACGGGGCTGTACGCCGCAAGGAATTGTCCGCGACAGAAACGCACCTGGTAGGCCCGTTCCTATATCGTTCTTATATCGATCTTATATCGTTCCTATATAAAAATATAAGAACGATATAAGATCGATATAAGAACGATATAGGAACGGGCCTACCAGGTACCTGTGTTTTCCTGAAATCGCTTGACAGATTTTTGCAGGTTAAACTGAATTGCTTGTCAATTTTTATAATGTTAAACTGTTTTGCTTGTCAGGTCGTACTGAATCGCTTGACAGTCCGGATGGCAATGGATAATGCAGAGCCTTCCTTGGTTGTTTGGCAAAGTCTGGAGGGGCTCGATGCCCCTCCGGACTTTAGGATGGCGATGGCCTAAAGCTGTCGCCTCCTTGGTTGTTTGGCGGTGCAAAATTACACTTTTTTCCGGAATTGCGGTTGTTTTTTTCTT
>JAFWYO010000020.1 GCA_017517715.1 Bacteroidales bacterium | reverse complement strand
ATCCATCAGAATATTCACATTCTCTACCCCTGTGGCTTTGCAGTCGATGTGCATATAATTTTTGTTTTCTTCCGAATCCTGCAGCTGCTTCATTGCCGCTGATGTTTCAAAAGCAATTAGAAACGGCATTGTCCAAGGATTGTTGTTGCTCCGTGGCTCTTCCACCAGCCGATAACGATACCTTCGGTTCTCTTCCGACAATGCTTTCTTCCCTACATCGTGTTGAAGGCGGTTGACACATTCTATCTTGATGCCAAACCGGTCTCGGAGTTCTTTCAGATAATTGTGGAATGTCCGCTTGGGCAATATCTTTTCCATATTCGGTTCTTCGACAAGTTTGTCTATCAACTGATCGAATGTGATTCCTGTTTCACCTGCTCTACGGAATTGGGCAACTAACCAAGAGAGCATTTCCAAATTCTTATAATCCATAGTATATATTGTTGTATTATTTGGAATGCAAAGATACAAATAAAAACGTATGTGCAAATTAAATGTTGTACAAATGTTAATTTGTTTTCGTATGCCAGTGAGATAGGTTGTTGATAAATAGTAGAATGCGTATTATGCAAAAAGATGTTGGTTGAGGTTCTTCGTATTATATAAACAAGAATAATTCTCAAAACAATATGAATACCTGTAAAGAAAACATCCAAAAGAATCTTGACGAGGCTATCGCCAACGCTGTCAATGCTTGCAAGGCTATTTGCACCATCAACTCTCGTTTTGCCCAGCACGGCATTCCTATGCTCGTGATTGGCGAGAGTCACAGCATTATGGGCGAGAAAGGCAACCGCACCCTCTGCATCGACCGCGACGACCTGGCACTCCTCAATGCCATCAGTATGCAAGAAGCTGTGCAAATTGCAGACCTGGCTGTCAAGATCAAACAGCGAGGAAACTATCCATATCCCCCTATCAACGTGATTTTAAGTGGAGACACCCACAGGGGAATATATTGGGCGAATCTACTAGACGAGTTACTTGGCCTCAAACTAAACAGTCTGCCCTTTTCCGCACTCTATAGAGGCAAGCATTACGAGGGCAAGGGCCTCTTTATCATCGCCTCTGACCTGTCGGTTGATGAGTTGAAGCGAGGCTTCCCAAAATTGTACTCTGATGTCATACTCCTGGAGGAAACTCCTTCGGGAGTATGACTCCCCAATGATAGAAATATTTGGCTGATTGAGAATATATTCGTACCTTTGCACTTTCAAATATTGAACAATATGAAATACACACAAGTAAAAGATGGCTTACTAAATAGCGACCATCCAATTTTCAAAATTTTGTCATCCAATGATGCGCCAATCTGGTGGCACAATATCAAAAGCGACAACTCACTTTACATTGAGATAAGAAAAGAAAATTATCTTAATGTGTATTATCTAGGAGGTTGTGTTGCAAGAATTAAATATAACACTCACCATAAACAATTTGAGATTCTCACACATCCAAAATACCTTGAAAGACTTGACACGTCTAATCCCAAGTGGTATAAGAAAAAATTTAAAAATGGTAAAACCATATACGAGGCAATCTATCAAGACAGCGTAGAATGGCTCTCATCTTTAGGAAAACTTAAGAAGTTGAAAGATAATGTTGTCAAGATTTATTCTGGGGGAAATGAAGGAGAAGAAACTTATGAAAAATACATTCAGGGAAAACTTGTTATCAATTATAGGAACAAATATCTCGACTCAGAATTTGCTTATCGTATGTTTGATGGTAAAAGGAATACAATACGTATTGACCTTGTCAAAATCGAGAACGGGAAGTTCGTTTTTGAGGAATTAAAAAGAATAAAAGATGGACGACTTCGGACAAAAGATGGTGAGCCTGAAATATTAACTCAAATGGGTCACTATGAGGGTTTTATCATGCAAAATCAAGAGGCTTTAACTCAATACTACCGCACACTTTATAAAGCAAAGAGAAAATTGGGATTGCCAGTTCCTTCGATTAAAGACATTGATTCGGTTTATGTTGACCCCAAACCAACGCTACTTATTTTTGACAACTATAAATCGCATGGTACCGAAAGAGTTTCCCGTATTTCTGATATTGAAAAGGTTCTGAAAAAAGCAAAAATCATTTATAATATCGTTTCCGAGATATGACCATCACCATCCATCGCGGAATTAACCAGATAGGCGGATGCATCACAGAGATTGCATCCGCCTCTGGTACTAAGATACTGATTGACCTGGGGCACAATCTTCCCGAAGGCGAGAACAGAGACAATGACCCATTGGATAAGGCCGAGAATATCGACCCCATCCTCGACAGTGTGGATGCCGTATTCTACACCCATTCGCACGGCGACCACGTGGGATTCGAGGCTTATGTGGCGAAGAAAGGCATTCCGCAATACATTGGCAGGCTTTCAAAACGGTTGCTTCTGCTCCAACGTGGCAGCATACTTTACCGCCATTCCACGCCCGAATTGCAAGCCAGCAAAAAGGCCATAGAGAACTTTATCACCTACGAAGCTGCCAAACCCATCAAAATTAAGGATATCACCGTTACACCCTACTACGTCAGCCATTCCGCACCTGACGCCTATATGTTCCTGATTGAATGCGATGGGCACTATGTGCTGCATACCGGCGACTTCCGCGACCACGGCTATCGGGGCAAAGGGCTGGAACCCACAATCAGAAAATATATTGCACCCCGTAATATCGATGTTCTTGTGACTGAAGGGACTATGCTGGGTCGCGACGATGGGCGTATGATATCTGAAGAACAACTCTGCGAGCAGGCTGTAGAATTGATGCGAAAATACAAGTACGTCTTCTTTATGTGCACCACTCAAGATGCTGACCGGATATCTTCCATCAACCACGCCACTGACATCGTTAAAGGGCGTCGAATGCTGGTGGACGGATACCAATACAAGGTGCTCCAGGCCTTTGAGGACGAATTGGGACAAGGACGATTTTTCCGTTATCAGTACAACCGCAAGCATTATTTCCGCAAAGATTGGAACTATGTGCTGGACAAGGATTGCAAGCGTGGTTTCACTATGCTTGTCCGGAACAACCGAAATATGAAGAAGGCTCTCGCAGAAATGATGCCCCTGCTGGACAGCCGCCAATGCTGCCTGGTGTACTCCCAATTCAAAGGATATATCACAAACGGACATTCTGCATTCCAACAAGACACATACGATTTCATCCACTCTTACGACTGGCACTTCGAATACCTGCACACCTCCGGCCACGCCTCGCGGCAGACGCTGGAGACGGTATGCGCCCTTGTCAATCCACGTTTGGCAATCATTCCCATCCACCGCGATGCGCAAAACGACTTCAGAGAACTCAATCTGCCAGAACACCTGAAAGCGCGTGTCACTACCCAAAGCACGATAGTCAAAGACGTGAAGATAATCATCAAATGAAGATTCTCCATCTTTCTGACACTCACAACAAACATCGGGACCTTGGAAATTTGCCACAGGTCGATGTCCTGGTGCATAGTGGCGACTTCACTATGGGAGGCAGTGATATGGAAGCACTCGACTTCCTTGAATGGCTTTGTGACCTCCCTTATAGACACAAAATCTTTATTGCGGGCAACCACGACGACTGTATGATTGATGCAGCATTTGAAGGTTTGCCCGATAATGTGTACTACCTGCACGACAGTGGTGTTACTATCGATGGTGTGAATTTTTATGGCGCCCCGATGCTGGCAGAGTTTGCTGATGGCGAAATGAGGACATTGGAGCATTACGACTGCATTCCTGACAATGTAGATGTGCTTGTCACCCATCGTCCACCAATGGGAATATTGGACAGCACCGATGATGAGATACACTATGGCAGTTCATTGTTGCTCGAACGTGTGATTGCCGTTCAGCCTTGCCTCTGTCTTTTCGGTCATACACACGAAGCCTATGGATTAAAGGAATGGAAAGGTACGACCTTCAGCAATGCGGGGGTGACGGATTATAGCTACAAAATAAGCTACAAACCTCGTCTACTCAAATTATATTAATCAACGCTAATGGCGCTTGGCGATCATAAAATGTTGCATATCGCAGGCTAGGCGCCTTCGTGCCAGATTTGCCAACGCTGGCTGAAATCACGCAAAGGTACGAATATTTTAGTTACCAACTAAAAAAAAGGCCTATTTTTTTTAGTTGGTAACTAAAATATCGTAGGGCGGAAGATGAAAGATGGTAGTGAAAAAGACTATTTGAAAGACTTCAATTCGCAGGTCTCGCCGTCGAAGACGGCGTAGTCGCGGTGTTCAATCCAGTTGCCGACGTTGATGTAGGTGGCGGTGCCGAGCGGACGGACGATGGGGGTGTGGCGGTGGCCAAACAGGAAGTAGTCGTAGGGCTGTACGCCGGTATCGAGTTTCTGTTGCTGCATCTGTTTGCAGTATTGGTAGATGTCTTCGCGCTCGTCGCCGAGATAGCCGTTGTCGGCAAGGCTGTGCTTGCGGCGGCTGCTGTTCGACCAGCGGTAGGCAACGGGGAAGCCGATGTTGGGGTGGATGCCTGCAAAGAGCCACTGGTTTAGGCGGCTGCGGAAGACGCGCTTCAGGCAGTTGTACTTGCGGTCGCTCTTGCCCAGCCCGTCGCCGTGACCCAGTAGGAAACGCTTGCCTTCCAGCTCCATAGCTTCGGGGTCGCTGTGCATCGTTACGCCTATCTCTTTTTCCAGATAGTCGAACATCCACATATCGTGGTTGCCGATAAAGAAATGGAACTCGATGCCGCTGTCGGCCATACGCGCCATAGTGCCCAGCAGGCGGACGAAACCGCGCGGCACGGCCTGTTTGTAGGTGAACCAAAAGTCGAATATGTCGCCAAGCATAATCACTCTTTTGGCTTCAGGTTCAATGCTTTCGAGCCAGTGAACTAGGTCGGTCTCGCGCTGCCGGCTGTCGGCGCCGCTGCCCAGGTGTGCGTCGGTGACAAAAAATGTTTTGGTTCGCATATAGGGATAAAAAACTGCTTATTCGACGATAAATTCCTGACCTGCTTGTTGTTGCTGTTGTGCTATGGCGCGTGCGCTGCGGGCACGTTCGACGCGGGTGCGGAAATACTGTGTATGGGGATTGTTGGGTATTGTCTGCTCGAGTCCTTCAAGTACGGTTTCGAACACTTCGAAATCGGATTCGGCATAGAATATGCGTCCCGAACGGTTGAAGGGTGCATCGACGGCATAAAGTGTGCTCAGCGAGCCGCTGTTGTCCTCGATGAAATTGAGGAACATCACGCCTAGCAGGTCGTGTTCGGCAATGAAAATGGAATCGGTAATGCTGTGCGCCTTTTCGTATTCAGCCTCGCTCAGCGTGGCGCGGTTCTGCTTGTCCTGCTGTGCGATGTCGGCAATGGTAATGTTGGCGTCGTTGATGTAGCTTTGAATCTGCCACATAAGACGTGATTCGGGCGAACCGTCAATCAAATAGCTGCTGCCCAGGTTGTTGGCGTCGCCACTTACGGTGATGTTTTCTCCGTCGTTGGGCAACAGCACAATGTAGTCGTACGCGCTTGTGTGCAAATTGAAGAATGTCTGGTAGGTCATTTTGCCTTGATACTGGAAATGGCCGTTTTTGTCGCAGAGGATGGAATCGACAAACTGAGCGCCGTTGTCGGGGGTCATCTCTTCGATGTAAAGCATTCTGTCTGCGGCGTTTGTCAAGGTGCCTTCGATGCTGAATGTCAATGTGCCATCGTTTTTGCCGCCTTTGCATCCAACAAGAATGATGACGACTAGTGCAATTATGGTTGTGAATCTTATTTTTCTCATTTTCTTTAAATTATAAAGTCTACTATTGTCAGTGCAGCCATTGCTTCCACTACGACGACGGTGCGTGGCAGGTGGTTGCGGTCGTGTCGGCCTTCGGGCACAATGGTATGCAAAATGCCGTTGCGGTCTATGCATTCGGTGGGTTGGCTGATGGTCGTGACGGGATGGAAGGCGACGCGGAACGTGATGGGCATACCGTTGCTGATGCCGCCTTGAATGCCGCCACAGTGGTTGGTGCGTGTGCTGAAGTCGTCGTTCCAATTGTCGCGGAACTCGCTGCCTTGCATCTTCGTTGCGGCAAATCCGGCTCCCATTTCAAAGCCTATGGCGGAAGGGATGCTCATCATCGATGCCGCCAGCCGTGCGTTGAGCTTGTTGAAGACAGGATCGCCGATGCCTGCCGGCACACCGCTGATGGTGCAGGTAATGATGCCTCCAACGCTGTCGTTGGCCGGGGGCGTATGTGATTCCTGCAGGCTGGCATTGATTCGGATTGCTTTGTCGCGGAGAACCATTTTGGCGATGGCGCCTGCGGCTACTCGTGCTGCCGTTTCGCGCCCCGAAGCACGTCCGCCACCGCGTGGGTCGCGGCGGCCGTAGCGCATTTCGTAGGTGTAGTCGGCGTGTCCGGGACGATAGAGCTCGGTCAGGGATGAATAGTCGTCGCTACGGGTATCTTCGTTCTTGATAATGAAGGCTATGGGTGTGCCTAGCGTTAACTCGTTAAGTATACCCGACAGAATCTCGACCTGGTCGCGCTCCTGTCGGGTAGTGGCATCGGTACCGATATGGCGGCGTTGCATATCGCTGTCTATAAGCTGTTTGTCGAATTTGAGGCCTGCGGGACAGCCGTCGACGACGCCGCCGATGGCAATGCCGTGCGATTCGCCAAAAGTAGTCAGCCTGAATTTGGTACCAAATGTATTAGACACGATAAAGCAGGGTTATTTCACTATTTCAAGCAATTCGACTTCGAAAATCAGCGTCGATCCCGGCGGAATCTCACCAGCGGGGTTCTCGCCGTAAGCCAGGTTGTAGGGGATGTAGAGCATATATTTCGATCCTTCGTCCATTAGCTGCAGACCTTCGGTCCAGCCGGGGATGACGGCTCCGACGGGGAACTCCATCGGCTCGCCACGCTCCACGCTGCTGTCGAAGACGGTGCCGTCGATCAGCTTGCCGGTGTAATGGACCTTCACGGTGCTGTTGGCTGTGGGGCGATTGCCGTTGCCATCCTTAAGCTTGCGGTACTGCAGGCCGCTCTTGGTCGTATAGACCGACTTGTTGTTGGCATTCTCTTTGAGGAATTTGGCGCCCTCTTCTTTGTTCTTGTCGAGTGAGGCCATCATTTCCTGCTGTTTCTTCTGTTGACGCTGCTCGAATTCGCGCTGGAATCGCTGCAGGATGGGGTTCATCGTTTGGCGGCTCCAGTTGTTTTTGCCTTTAGCCATATCGATCAGCGACTGGGCTACGACTTCGAGGTTGATGCCCAGCTTTTGCTGCTGCCAGCTTGTGGCAATATCCTTGCCGATGGCGTAGGATGCCGAATCGTTGAAGGTGCTGATTTTGGGTGCTTGTTTCTTTTTCAGTTCGGCGTTGGCGTCGTCAAGACTTTTTTTCAGCAGGTTGTTCTGCTGTTCCATTTTGCTGAAGGCGTCGGCCTTCTGCTTCAACTGGTAGTAGTAGGCCTCGTCCATAGTCGCTTTGCCACGTTTGATGGTGACATCGGGCGTTTGGGCCAAAGCCACGTTGAACTGGAGTCCAACGAAAGTAAGAACTACGGCTGTAAAAAGTGTTTTTTTCATCTTGGGATTTATTAATATGTCAAATGTTGAGTGAACTCGGTGTTTACGTCGTTGCACTCAACATTTGAAAGGTTATTTGTTGCGAATATTTATTTGTAAATTTTGGCTTTGACGCCGTCGAGGACTTCCTTGCCGCACATAGCAAGAGCCAGCATTTCGTTTTCGCCCTTGTAGATCTTGACGGGAGCAATCCAGTCGATGCGTTTGGTGATTTCGGCCATCCACGGTTTGCTGTATGCAATGCCGCCAGTGAGAAGAATGGCGTCGACCTTGCCGCAGACAACAGCTGCCAAACGGCTGATTTCCATAGCTACCTGATAGCAGAAAGCATCGACCAGCAACTTGCACTTTTCGTCGCCGGCCAGAGCTTTCTTCTCGACCTCGTAGGCGTCGTTTGTGCCAAGATAAGCCACAAAACCACCTTCGGCGGTGACCATCTTTTTGAGCTGGGCTTCGGTGTATTTGCCGCTGCAGGCCACCTCGATGAGCTTGGAAGCGTTGATGCTTCCGCAACGGGTGGGCGAGAAGGCGCCGAGACCGCAGAGAGCACGGTTGACCTCGACGACGCGGCCGTGGTTGTGGATGCCCACGCTGACACCGCCACCCATATGGGCGATGATAAGGTTCAGGTCCTCATATTTCTTGCCGAGTTCGCGGGCATAGAGCTTGGCAGTCATTTTCTGGTTCAGGCAGTGCCAAATGACACCTTCGCGGCTGGGGTCAAGGTCGAAGACGGGGTGACCGCTGATTTTGGCATATTCGGGACGCTCGTCGACGATGCCGGGATCGGAGATGTAGGCGTGCTCCAAACCAATCTCGCGCGAGATGCTGTCGGCGATAAGGGCGCCAAGGTTGCAGGCGTGCTTGCCCTGAATACCGTCGTGGCATTCTTGCTTCATAAGGTCGTTGACCTCGTAGGTGCCTGATTCGCAGGGGCGTGTCAAACCGCCGCGACCCATAACAATGGCGATTTCGTCGGTACCGACATTGTGGCGTTTCAACATATCAAGGATAGCACCTTTGCGATAGTCGAACTGGTCGGCGACCTCTTTGAACTTCTGGATTTCTTCGATGGGGTGGCTCAAGTTTTCGGTGAATACTTCATTCTCACCCTCATAAATGGCAGCCTTTGTGGAAGTTGCGCCAGGGTTGATTACTAAGGTATATTTTTTGGTACTCATATATATTTGTTATTTTTTTACTTATTTATATTTTTGCAAAAATATGAATTTTTTTGCAATCGGAAGGCTGATTAGTGCTTTTTTCAGCTATTTTTGTTCAACAACCAGTTGATAACTTTTATAATACTATTGTCCGTCAATGATTTGTATTTTTCCTTTTGGCTGAAAAAAAATCGTCGCGGATTATTTTGAATTGTTAAAAAGTTATAATTTTTACTGCTGTATTTGTGCGAAGAATCAAAATATAAGCATTTAGAATTGTATTTTTTGCTGTTGGCGGAAAGTGTTTTTTCCCGGAGTTTTGAGTGGAAAAACAAGGGCTGTGTAAAAGTTTTTTGTCAATAAATATAATAAAATCATATTTTTTTAGTTATTGGGTTTAAAACTTTATATGCAATCAAATCATTTTCGACATATTGTACATAGCCTTTTTCTTCTTCCGATGCTTATGTTGCCGTCGTTCGTTTCGGCGCAGAATGTTGAAGACAAGGTTGATACGAATTATTATATGACAATTGATGCAGCCAACTACGACAGTTTGCTGAACAATTTTTATATGCAACAGTTTCGCCGTTCCGCCTCGCGCCATCAGAGCCGTCGCGCGACGATGATGTATGCCGATTTTGACAATATTCCAGATTCTGTTTTCGTCAACAGGTTGCAAAGCCTGCACACCGTTGTGCCTTTGACATACAATTCGGAGGTGCGCGCCTATATCAAGGTGTATGTCCGCATAATGAGCCATCGTCTGGATGCTATGCTTTCCCTGTCGGAATACTATTTCCCAATGTTCGAAGAGATGTTGGATCGGCATAAGGTGCCCGAAGAGCTGAAGTACCTGACTATTGTAGAGTCGGCTCTAAACCCCCAGGCCACTTCGCGTGCCGGTGCCGCCGGTCTGTGGCAGTTTATGTATGGAACGGGTAAGCATTACGATTTGGAAATCAGTTCGCTCGTCGACGAACGACGCGATCCGTTTAAGTCCACGGCAGCGGCGGCGCGCTATCTGCGCACTTTGTACGATATGTATGGCGACTGGCAGATGGCTATGGCGGCCTACAACTGCGGACCCGGCAATGTCAACAAAGCCATCGCCCGTTCGGGTGGCAAGCACACGTTTTGGGAGGTGTATCCTTATCTGCCTCGCGAAACGCGCGGCTATGTCCCCAAGTATATAGCTGCCACGTATATAATGAATTACTATCACGAGCACGGTCTGGTGGCAGGCCATTACGATATTCCTGTCCGGACTGACACTATTCATTTGCATCGTGATGTGCATCTTGGTGTGGTTGAGAAGTTTACCGCCATCCCCAGCGAACAGCTGCGTCAGCTCAACCCTCAGTTCCGCACAGATGTCATCCCGGCCTCGTCGCGTATGTACGCCCTCAGTTTGCCGACGGGCAAAACCTCTTTGTTCCTGCAGTATGAGGATACCATCTGCAAAGAGTCGAAGGATACAATCTCAAAGAAGGCTGTCGTTGCGCTGTCTACAAATACTCCTGTATATCATAAGGTTAGAAAAGGTGAAACCTTCAGTTCGATAGCCAAGAAGTATGGTGTTTCGGTGTCCAGTCTGCGCCGATGGAACGGCAAGGGCCGCAAAAGCACCCTTAAGGTTGGGACGAGGCTGAAGATCTATCTGCCTGCTACGGAAGATAATAGCGAATCTGCTTCGGCGGAACGGACAGACACGTTTCAGAAGAACGACAGTGTCGCTACCGACAGCGTTGCCGTTTCGGCCCCGGCAGAAAAACCGGCCAAAAAGCCTCAGAGCGCGGTATATCACACGGTGAAAAAGGGTGACAATCTGTCGACTATAGCAAAACGATATGGAACCACACCGCAGAAACTGCGACAGCAGAACAATCTTAAAAACGACGTCATCCGTATCGGTCAAAAACTGCGTGTCAAATAGCATTCAAATAACACAGAATCATTATGAAGAATTTCAAGGACACCATATTCTGGAAAATAATAAAAAACAAGTTCTTTATTGTCTGTTTCGTTTTTTTCCTGATAATACTGTTTTTGGACGAAAACAACCTGTTCGTGATACGGTCGCTGAAGAAGGATGTTGCCCAGCTGGAGTTTACAATAGACACGATGCGGCAGGGCATTTACCAGGACAGTCTGCAGGCCGAGCGGCTGAAATACAACCTAGACACCATAGAGCGCTATGGCCGCGAGAATTATTATATGAAACGCAAGAATGAGGATGTGTTTGTGGTTGTGGAAGATAAAGAATAACGAAGAACAATCAAAAATTTGGACAAAATGAATACCCGTAAAACTATTTTGTGTGCAGCGATGCTGGTTTCGGCGCTTTCGATGTCGTCGTGCAAAGCCATCAAGCAGTTCTTGAATACCGACCTTAGCGACGAGGAATATATTGTCGGCCAGTTATATGCCGACGAGTATGTCAAGGAAACTCCTGTAGCTTTCCGAACCAATACAAACAATCGTCCATCAGGGTCGTCGGGCAACAGTTCCACGGGTATCGAACTGAACGACAAGGATAACCGCAAACTGTATGCTGCCATCGATTCGTGGTATGGCACGCCGTATCAATACGGAGGCTGCACAACGTCGGGCGTCGACTGTTCCTGTTTTGTCGGAAATATTTTCAAGTCAGTATATGGTGCCACGCTTCACCGCACAGCCAACGATATCCAGAAGGATATGGATAAAATGCTGGGGCGCAATGCTCTGCGCGAAGGCGACGTAGTGTTCTTCACAAATTCCAACGGCAAAGTGTCGCACGTGGGCATATATCTCAAAGACGATCTTTTCGTCCATTCGTCAACGTCTAACGGCGTAACCATCAGTTCGTTGGAAAACAGCTATTGGAAAAAACACTTCTACAAAGGTGGACGCCACAAGGCTGTGACGACAAAATACTGATATTCAGAAACGCTTTCTTATCCGGTCTTTTGCGACCGGTCTACTTGACCTTGTAGCCTTCGGCAACGAGTAGTGCTTTTACTTTTTCGCAAAAGTCACCCTGAATCAGGATTTCACCATCCTTGGTGTTGCCGCCGACGCCGCACTTGACTTTCAGCATCT
The DNA here is from genome assembly GCA_017517715.1 of Bacteroidales bacterium. GTDB lineage: Bacteria > Bacteroidota > Bacteroidia > Bacteroidales > P3 > Colimorpha. The sequence continues at coordinate 2,640 of JAFWYO010000020.1, read as the reverse complement.
TGCCCAAAGCAGCAAGATCGTCGTCGGTGCCGACAAAACCGGTCACCAGCGTCACTTGCTTGCCGCCGCGCTGTTTGCGGTCGAGCGTCACGTGCAGCTTCTGCTGTTGTGGAGGCAGAGTCTCCTGCTGCAGTTCGTCATTTTCGTATTCGTAAGCAAAATCAGGGTTTGTGGAATAAACCACACCGATACGGTTTTTCTTGGACATCGTGGAGAATTGAAAATTGAGAATTTTATTATGAGTGACCAGTGATCACTTGTCACGATTCACTATATAACACTCAGGGCACAAGGACTTTGAGGGATTTTCGGGTGTTGTAGAAGTGCAGTTCGGTACCGATGCGTTCGCCTTCGCCGTCGATGTTCACCCATTTCTCGTCGTTGTTGTAGACGGTGACTTCGTGGGCTTTGAAATATTCGACGTGCTGCGACAGTTCGAAATGGTTCAGGTAGAGCAGTGGAGCTGTCAAAGGCAGATGCAACAGGGGGATACGGTCGACGATACAAACGTCAATCAGGCCGTCGTCGAGTTTGGCCAGCGGGGCTATGGCGGTGTTGTATCCGAACTGGTTGGAATTGGCAAAGCTGATGAACCAGGCTTTGCGTTCAATTTCGTTGCCGTCGATGTTGAGGCGGAACGTGTGCTCCTTGTAGGTGGGGTAGTCGCTGAGGATTATTTTCGCATAGGCTTGAAGGCCACGCACTTTGGCCTGTTTCATCCGTCGAGCCACGCGTGCGTCGAAGCCGATGCCTGCTATGCTGGTCACGACGCGTTCGTTGAGGTAGATGGTGTCGATTTCGGCTATTTTATAGTGGTTCAGCGCCTCGATGGCGTGCGATGGCGTCAAGGGTATTTTGAGGTTGCGCGCCAAACCGTTGCCGCTGCCGCAAGGGATGATGCCCAGGGCAATGTTGCTCCCGGCCATACCGGAGACCACGTCGTTGACGCTGCCGTCGCCGCCCACGGCCACAATGGCGTCGAAACAGCCTTGCTCTACGGCTTCGTGGGCCAGGGTCTTGCCGTGATGGATGCGTTCGGTATAGCGTACAGTGTAGTCAATCAACGTTTTGTCGATGTTGGCATCAAGTAGTGCTTCAATCTTTTTCTGTTTGCCGATGCCGGAGATGGGGTTGACGATGAACAAGAGGTTGCGCTTCATTGTGGAATTGAAAATTGAGAATTGAAAAATGTGACCAGTGACCATTGACACGAACACGCTCGTGTCAATGGTCGCTATTCGCTGTTGTCAGTTCGTTGTTTATCATTCGTTTGGAGTATTGTTGCAGGACGGCTTTCAGCAGGTCGAGTTTTCCGTTTTCGTCGTTCTCGATGGTGCGGCTGGGCGTCTCCTCAAGCAGGGCGACACCGTTTTTGTCCACCAGTTGGTGGTATCCGCAGCCGTAGGCTATCTGCCACCCTTCCTTTTGCTGGAAAACGCTGTTACCGAAGCAGATGCAAGGTTCGTTAATGCCCAGATAGTCGATCAGGGTTGGCATAACGTCGCTTTGCTGCACGATGCGGCTGCTGCGTTGGCCTTCAGGCTGCTGCGGGTCAAAGATGATCATAGGAATCCGGTACCAGGGCCCATAGTCGTTGAACTGCTTGGACAGAGCTTGTGCCGGATGGTCGGCCATAATGACGAAGAGGGTGTTGTCGTACCACGGTTGGTTGGCGGCGGTGGCGAAGAATTTGCGCAGAGCCATATCGCTGTAGTTCACGCATTCCAGGATGGGATGGTGCCCTTTCTTCAGTTTGCCTTGGTATTGGGCAGGAATGGTGTAGGGGTGATGCGACGAGATGGTGAAGACGCCGGCAAAGAAAGGCTCCGGGGTGCGTGTCAGCTGCAGGGCCATATATTGCAGGAACGGCTCGTCAAAAATGCCCCAAGTGCCGTCGTAGTAGGTCTCGTCGCCAAATTCGTTGCGGCCATAATAGGCGTCAAAGCCTATCTTCTTGCAGAAGGCGTCGAACCCCATCGAGCCGTTGTAGGCGCCGTGGAAGAAAGCGGTGTTGTAGCCGTGCTTTTTTAGCAGCATCGGAAGCCCTGCGATATCGTTGGTCTTGTATTTCGACATCAGGACGGGATGGTCCATCAGGGTTGGCAATGAGGCCATTACGGCCGGAATGGACTCGATGGATTTTTTGCCGTTCGAGCGGCCCTGGAACAGCAGGCTGTGTTGTGCCAGCGAATCCAGGAAGGGAGTGAAACTCTCGTCGAGGCTGTCGTTGTAGCAGCCCATATATTCCTGCGAGAAGCTCTCCAAAATGATGATTACCACGTTTTTGCCGCGCAGATAGGTTGTGCTGTCGGTGCCAATGTAGGTTATCTGTCCGGCGCCGGGACGGAAATGGCCGTATTCGGCAGCGGCGTGCTGTCCGCTGGCGGCGAGGGGTCTGAATTCGGGGTCGAAGATGGCCCGGGCCTCATCGTCAGACATATAGCGGGTCGTGTTCAGGTCGTCCACACCAAGGGTGCGGATGATGTTGTAGGGCGAATTCAGCACTAGAGGGGCGTTTTTCGGTTGGCAATAGCGGGCCGAGTCGTTCAGGGCTATTAAGTGGCGTTGGGCCCCGCCGCGGACGAAAAAGCAGATGACCAGCAGGCCGAAAGCGAGACCAATCCAGTCGTTGCGACGGTT
>JAFWYO010000019.1 GCA_017517715.1 Bacteroidales bacterium | reverse complement strand
GCTCTATTTCGTCAGCAACCGCAAGGGCGGACACGGTGGTATGGACATCTGGAAGACCACCTTCGACGGCGGACAGTGGACCGCGCCCGAAAACCTTGGGCCTGAGATAAATACCGAGTTCGACGAGATGTCGCCCTTCATCCATTTCGACGACCGCACGCTTTACTTTTCGAGCAACCGTCCCGAAGGTATGGGCGGAATGGACCTGTTTGTGGCCAAGCGCGGCGACGACGGCCGCTGGGGCTCGCCGACCAACCTGGGCTACCCCATCAACACCGAAGGCGACGACAACAACCTAATTGTCAGCGCCGACGGCCGCACGGCAATCTTCGCCTCCGAGCGCCAAGGCGGACAGGGCAAGATGGACCTGTACAGCTTCGAGCTGCCTGTCGAATCGCGGCCCACGGTGGCCATCTGCTTCAAAGGCCGCGTGAGCAACGCCAAGGACGGACAGCCGGTGGCTTCGGACATCCGCATCGTCGACCTGGCCAGCGGCACAACGGTGGCCAACACGTCGAGCGACGGCAAGAGCGGCTCGTACATCGTAAGCCTGCCGGCCGGCAAGGACTACGCTTTCCACGTGGCAGCCAACGGTTTCCTGTTCCATTCGCAAAACGTTGTCGACGGGACTTCGCACGAAAACCAAAACGGGCAATGGCAGCCCATCACGGTCGATATCGCCCTGCACCCGATCGAAAGCGGCGAGAGGATTGCGCTGCGCAACGTCTTCTTCGAGACGGGACGCTGGCAGATACTTCCCGAATCGGAATATGAACTAACGAAAGTGGTCGACTTGTTGACGAAGAACCCCACGCTGCGCATCGAACTTGGCGGCCACACCGACAACGTGGGCCGTCCCGAAGCCAACCAGCGGCTGTCGGAACAACGCGCCAAAGCCGTTTACGACTACCTGATAAACAAAGGAATAAGCACCGACCGGCTGAACTATAAAGGCTACGGCGAAACGCAGCCCGTGGCACCAAACGACACCGAAGAGGGCCGCCGCGAGAACCGCCGAACAGAAATAAAAGTGATGTGAATATGAAAAAAGTAGTTATCCTTACCGGCGCAGGAATCAGCGCCGAGAGCGGAATCAGCACTTTCCGCGACAGCGACGGACTGTGGGAGCAGTACCGCGTTGAAGATGTGGCCACGCCCGAAGGCTACGCCAAGGACAAAGCCCTGGTGCTGGACTTCTACAATCAGCGCCGTCGCCAGCTGGCCACCGTGCAACCCAACGAGGGGCACAAGCAACTGGTGCGGCTGGAACAATACTTTGATGTCCAAATCATTACCCAGAACGTTGACAACCTGCACGAACAGGCCGGGTCGAAAAACGTGCTGCACCTGCACGGCGAGCTGACCAAGGCCCGCAGCGAGCGCAACGACAACCTGATAGTCGACATCGGATACAACGACATCCACCTGGGCGACAAGGCTCCCGACGGGGCGCAGCTGAGGCCCCACATCGTATGGTTCGGCGAGGCAGTGCCCAACATTGAACCCGCAGCAGCACTATGCGAACAAGCGGACTTTTTCGTCGTCATCGGCACCTCGATGAACGTCTATCCCGCCGCCGGACTGATACACTACGTGCCACGCACCAGCCCCTGCTATCTGGTTGACCCCAAGGCCGTAACGGTTTCGCGCAACATCAAGGTCATTCAAGAGAAAGCCGGCACAGGTGTTAAAAAAGTCGTTGACGAACTGATTAATACTATTTAACATTCTCGGCTATTAAACTTTTACGTATCTTTGCACATTCAACAATTAAAGGAAAACAATATGAAAAAAGCATTATTCTTCGCATTATTAATTAGTTGCATCAGTTTTTCGCAAGCTCAGACTTTGAGTTTTTCGTACAACTACCAGACCATTGCCGACGGCGACACGGTGATTCTGCAAGCCCAAGCCAACAATGAGTTCCAGTTCACTCCGGCAATCCACAACAACGATTTGTTCAATCTGGTTTGCATCATCGAATGCTCCAAACTGAACACCACAACGTCCGAAATCGTGTCTGTCTGCACGGGTATGCTCTGCAAGGACGGCTACGTGTCGGCACCCTTCCAGCTGGCAGGCAACACCACCTACAGCGACACTCACATTGACTTCGACGTGCCTGCCGACGCCGAGATGGGACTGTTCAAAATCACCGTCTACGACACCAACAACCGCAACACGCAGACCACGATGTACGTGAAAATGTACAACAAGAACGGCAACTTAGGCATCGAAACGAACGATAACGGCACGACGTTTGCCGCCTATCCCAACCCTGCCAGCGACAAGGTTACGGTCGATTACAGCATCGAAGAGGGCAACGCCGCCTTTGTTCTCTATTCTATGACCGGCCAAACGATTCGCCACACCGACCTGTCGTCAAACGAGGGTCGTATAGAACTGGATGTCAGCACACTGCCGAGTGGTGTGTATATGTATGGCATCAAGGCCGGCAACAAAACCACGAATCTGAAAAAACTGGTTGTCAGATAACAAGCGACAACAATAGAAACGATTATTTTCGTTTGACACCACGTACTGGCTCGGCAACCAAAGGGTTGTCGGGCCAGTAGTGTTTTGGATAGCGACGGCGGAGTTCTTTGCGCACCTCAAAATAGGTGGACTGCCAGAAACTGCCGAGGTCGGAGGTGAGCTGCACCGGTTTGAAACCGGGCGAGAGCAGCTCCATCAGCACGGGTGTGCCATCGACCTGTGGAGTATCCGTCAGCCCGAAGCATTCCTGCAGGCGGACACGCAGCACGGGGGTCTCGGCACCGAGGCGGTAGTCCAACCGGATGCGGCTACCCGTGGGGACGGCGATGTGGGTCGGCGCCAAGCGGTCAACGGCCTGTTGCTGATCGTAATCGAGGCGGCTCCAGACGATTTCGCGGAGGTCGAGCTTTTTGAGTTCTGCTGCTGTGGTGGCTTTGCCTATGAAGAGCGGTCCCCACTCCGGAGCACTCTTGCAGATGGTTTCGATATCCACCTTGGGCAGCTCCATTTCGGGATGGCGAGAGGCGACAAAGGCGATGCGACGCTGGAGGTTCTGCACCTCGTCGGAGAACGAGAGCAGCGACCGTCCCTCGTCGGCAATAGCCTCGCAAACAACACGCTGTATAGATTCACGGTTGTCGCCGCTCAGCGGCTTCGTTTCGAGCAGGATATTGCCGATGCGCCGCTCACGACGGGCCACAACGCATCCCACCTTGCTGTCCCAGAAGATATTTTCGCGCTCGAAAGCATAGGATTGCAAATCGTCGGGGTCGACGATGCTGGCCAGGAACACCTTTCCCACGCCACCCTGCTTGCGATGCATAGATGCGGCAACGATCCATTCGGCACCCGACAGAGAATCGGAGGCATCGACGGCAACGAGGTCGCCACCAGACAGTTGGAAAACACCTACCCCCTCTTTCCACACCTTGCCGATGCGTTCGGGATAGGCTGAGGCCAACAGCGCGCCCACTTCGTAGGGATTGACGGTGGCATTGTCCTCTTTTGTATGGATCATTTCGGCATACTGTCGGGAAATCCTGGCGATACGACTCCAACGGCCACCTCGGCCTGCGCTGCGTTCGCGACGCAAGGCACCGAGACGGGTGGTTATCGAGACATCGCACTCGCCAGCCAGCGGGTCTTTCTCTTCGAGCAAGGCCGCAATGTCGGCCGCGAGCGACTGACGCTCAGCTGTATCCGCTGCAAGCAGCATACGTGCGATACGCGGGTGGCAGGGCAACTTCGACAAGGCGCGGCCTTGCTGCGTAGCACGACCCTCTTCGTCCAGCGCGCCAAGCGATTGCAACAACGCGCGGGCGTGGACGATAGACGACTTAGGCGGTGGCGTCAACCACGGCAGACGTTCCACCTCGCGCTCGCCCCAGATGGCAGCATTGAGCACCAGCGATGTAAGGTCAGCATCCAGTATTTCGGGCTTGCGTACCGCCTCCATACGGCTCTCGGCTCCCTTGCTCCACAGTCGGTAGCACACGCCCGAAGCGATGCGTCCGGCACGACCAGTGCGCTGCGTGGCCATATCCATCGATATGCGCACGGTATCCAAGTGGCTCAGCCCACTGCGGGGGTCGAAAACCATCTTGCGACACAGTCCGCTGTCGACCACCACACGCACACCCTCGATGGTCAGCGATGTTTCGGCAATGGGCGTAGCGAGCACCACCTTGCGCTCGCCTGGTGCACTCGGCGCAATGGCCCGTGCCTGCTCGTCGTTGGACAGGAGGCCGTACAGTGGGTATATCTTGGTGGGTGCTAGGCTGTTGGACAGCAGTTCCGCCACGCGCCGTATCTCGCCTTCGCCTGGGAGGAAGGCCAGGATGTCGCCCTCGTGCTCGCGGTGAGCCTGAAGGATAGTCCTTGCTGTCAATTGCGACACATTCTGAATATCAGCCTCTTCTGTTGAATATATTACCTCGACAGGGAACATCCGTCCCTCGCTTTTGAGCACAGGACAGCGCTGGGCTTCTTGGATGGCAGCGGTATCGATCGTGGCCGACATCAGCACGATTCGCAGGTCGTCGCGCAGCAGTTGCTGGCATTGGCGCGTTAAGGCAAAGGCCTCGTCGGTGTTCAGGCTCCGCTCGTGGAATTCGTCGAAAATCACCACCGCAACATTCTCTAACGCAGGGTCGTCGAGCAGCATACGGGTGAGCACCCCTTCGGTCACCACCTCGATGCGAGTCCGTTTCGATATTTTGCTTTCGAAGCGTATGCGGTAGCCCACCGTCTCGCCCACGTTTTCGCCAAGTAGCCAAGCCATCCGCGAGGCAATCTGCCGTGCCGCCACACGCCTGGGTTCCAGCACGATGATCTTCCCCTCAGAAAATTCCTGCAGTACCGTCAGCGGCAGCAGCGTCGACTTGCCCGCGCCGGGTGCCGCCGTCACGATGGCATCCTGCCCGGCCCGCAGCGTCCCGTTTAGGATCTCCACTATCGCCGCCACCGGCAGCCGTTCCAGTTCTTGTTTCAGTCGGTCGGTCATATTTCAAATAGACATCATTATGATTTTCGTTGCAAGGGATTAGTCTATAATACCTTCATCGAGATTTGCCGAGCCACGACGAAGGTCAAAAAAAGGTCGACGCCCATAAGCACCGACCCTTTGTTTATTCGTACTGATTTTTACGCCTGTATAAATCCATCATTCCAAGTAACTTTTCAAACTTTTCTTTGCGTTCACCCTTCATTTCCCCCGCATTAAACAACTTCCTGTTATGCCGCAGCCAGTTCACATACTTTCCGCGCTCCTCGTCGTTATGCTTCGACGGGTTATGCCGGTTCTTGTTGATAAACTCAACAATAGCGTTGTATTTCTGAATCCAAGCCTCCTCCTGCGTCATATTCGTGTCAATTCGTGTAATTCGTGTTCACTCTTCGCCCTTCTCTTCGAGCATACGCTCATACTCCCGCTGCTCCGCCCGGCGCTTGCTCCCCCAGCTCGGGGTAAGAAACAGGTAGCGGAAAGCCTCCTACACCGCATACAATATTCGTTTGATTCGTGTCATTCGTGTTCGCCTAAAGTCATTAACCGTGAACCATTCACCCTTAACCATTAACCGTCATCACCCCTTCCACCTCGTGCTCCACAAACGGCCCCTCCTTGCATTCAAAGATAACACTCCCTGACTCTAACGACTCCAGCTTATGCCACACATTCTTAGGGATGTCAACCCCATAGTTGCCACTCTCTTGACTCAACACCACATCTTCTATGAT
>JAFWYO010000018.1 GCA_017517715.1 Bacteroidales bacterium | reverse complement strand
GGCGATGCGCTCGCCGTTGAGTTCGTAAGAGATGTTGGCAATGCCGCCCAGGTTGATGCAGCAGTCGTATTGTCCGAAGAGCAGTCGGTCGCCGATGGGCACCAGCGGTGCACCTTGTCCGCCGAGGGCGACGTCGAGCCGGCGGAAGTCGCAGACGACAGGGATTCCCGTGACGGCGTGGATGGCGTTGCCGTCGCCGATCTGGGCGGTGAATCCGTTTTCGGGCTGGTGGAAGACGGTGTGTCCGTGCGAGGCGATGTAGTCGACGCGGCCAGGATGTATGTCTCTGAAATGCTGCACTTTTTCGCCGAAGTAGTGTCCCAGTTCGGCATCGGCGCGGGCATACTCTTCGGCCGAAGCCAGATGGAGCGAAGCCAGCCGTTCTTGCCAGGCGGCAGGATAGTTGTATGTTTCGGCGGCAAGGAGTTGGAAATTGCGGTCGTCGGTAAATTCGCAGTAAGCGATGTCAAGTCCGTCGAGCGAAGTGCCCGACATAAGTCCTATAATATGCATTGTATGATGTATTTAGTCAATATTGTGGCACCTTTTCGGTTCAGGTGGTCATCGTCGAAAAAGCAAGTTGTGTCGTCGAGTTGCGCCATCAGCCGTCGGTCTTCGTTGAGGTTCAGGTATTCCGAATCCAAGTCCACAAGCGAGCGTATTTGTTTTTCGAAATCGGCGTGGTTGGTGTACGACTTGTAGCGGCTGCGTGTGGAGGGCACCTCGACGAGCAGGTAAGGGGTGGAGTGGTATTCAAGCAGCCCGAGGCACATTTCGAGCCATTCCAGCTGTTTGCTGCTGACTTTTATTGTTTTTGGTTCGAGCGGAATGGGTTTGTAGCAATAGGGCGTCACTTCGACAAATCCTCCGTTGCAATAGGCGAAATCGACGTTTACCGTGGTGTCGCCGCTTTGGGTTGTTACGTGGACGATGCTGTCGGCGGTGAGCTGCGCAACGACGGCTTTGTCACCGCGAATCAAACGGTTGAAATAGCTGCAACACATTGTGTTGAAAACCTGTAGGCTGCGTTGCCTCAAGGCCATTTGCAACATAGGACGGTCGATGTAGGTGTTTGAAAGAATGTCGATGGCCGATTCGTTGCCGCTGCTCTCCATAATGTCGGGGTGGACTTCGATGACGACCAGCTCTGGACTGATGCTGTAGCGCTCGAAAAAGCGTTGCAGGAGGGCGTAGGTCTGTCGCGGAGTCTGGTTGCTGCTGCCTAGGTTGAGGCTGCGTATTCCGGCGCTGTCTATCAGCCGGGTGTCGAACGAGCGGTAGCAGTGCGAGGAGCCCAGGAAGAGCACGTCGGGTCCGCCGTGCAATGCCATTTCGGCGCCTTCCTCCAAGCGCATACCCATCAGCCCGTAGTTGGCCGGGATGAATTTGACGCCGGATGTAATGCCAGCCACACCTGCTACCGTCACCAAGGGCAGGTAGAGCAGGAAACAGCTCATAATGAACAGTGCTATATGGAGCAGAAAACGTTTCATTTCGTTTTGCAAAAATACTAAATAATTTGCAACCGAAAAAGTTTTTTTTGAAAAAAACGCTTCGGATTCAAAAAAAATGACTATTTTTGCAAATTCAATTATTTTAGGAAGAATTATGTTAAATAAATAAATACAACTAATAATGAAGAAGATAATCAACACTTCCAAAGCTCCGGCAGCCATTGGCCCCTACAGCCAGGCGGTTTTGGCCGGCAACACGCTTTACATTTCGGGTCAGATTCCTATCAACCCCGCCACCAAGAAGGTTCCTGAGGGTATCACCGCTCAGACCGAGCAGGTTATGCAGAACATCAAGGCCATCCTCGACGAGGCCGGTTTCACCTTCCAGGATGTTGTGAAGAGCACCTGCCTGCTGGCCGATATGGAGTATTTCAAGCCTATGAACGAGGTCTATGCCAAGTATTACAACACCGACTGCCCCGCCCGCGCCGCTTTTGCCGTGAAGGGTCTGCCGATGGGTGTTCTGGTTGAGATTGAAACAATTGCAGTAAAATAAAAAAGTGAATTGTGAATTGTGATTGGTGAATCGAATGAGGATGGTGAGCCACCGCTCTCGAATCACTATTCACTAGTCACCGTTCACCCAAAAAAGAGAATATGGATTTTAGCTTCACAAAACAAGAAGAACTCTTCCTGCAGATGATTCGTGAGTTTGCAGAGAAGGAAGTGAAACCCCTTGCCGCCGAAGTCGACGAGGAGGAGCGTTTCCCGATGGAGACGGTGCAGAAGATGGCCAAAATCGGCCTTATGGGTATTCCTGTCCCCACCCAGTACGGCGGTGCCGGCGGAACGAACATTATGTACGGTATGGCCGTTGAGGAACTGAGCCGCGTGTGCGCCACCACAGGCGTTATCCTGTCGGCCCACACCTCGCTGTGCTGCGCCCCCATCCTTGAGGCCGGTACCGAGGAACAGAAGATGAAATATCTGCCCAAACTGGCCAGCGGCGAATGGATTGGCGCTTTCGGTCTGACCGAGCCCAATGCCGGTACCGACGCAGCCGGTCAGCAGACCACCGCTGTGCTTGACGGCGACGAGTGGGTGCTCAACGGCAGCAAGATTTTCATCACCAACGGCAGCTATGCCAATGTGTTCATCATTATCGCTATGACCGACAAGAGCCTGGGCACCAAGGGTATCAGCGCCTTCATCGTCGAAAAGACCGACCCCGGCTTCAGCGTTGGCAAGAAGGAGAAGAAGATGGGTATCCGCGGCAGCGCCACGACCGAGCTTATCTTCGAAGACTGCCGTATCCCGAAGGATCGCCAGCTGGGTCAGCTCGGCAAAGGCTTCGGCCTT
>JAFWYO010000017.1 GCA_017517715.1 Bacteroidales bacterium | reverse complement strand
TGTCGACCATATCCCGTTCCTGCTCGTTGTCGGTGCGGATGGCCGGATTGTGGCACGCGATGCCCGGCTATGGGAGCTGAGCCGCATCGTTGGTGTGGCCGAAAGCAAAGAACAGGAAAAGCGGGAAGAAACGAAGCCCGCAGAGACCGAAAAGAACCAATAGTAGACAACATTTACAAACGATACAACTATGGAAACAAAGCTTTATCCTTTGAAATTCTTACCTTTATATAAAAATAAAGTTTGGGGCGGAAACAAGATCAAGTCGCTAGGATTCGACTATAGCCCGCTGCCCAATTGCGGCGAATTGTGGGCCCTTTCGGCCGTCAAGGACAATGAGTCGGTGGTTTCCAACGGCTTCCTTGAGGGCAATACCCTCAACGAGGTGCTGGAAATTTATATGGGCGAACTTATCGGCGAGAAGAATTTCCACCATTTCGGAATTGATTTCCCCTTGCTTTTCAAGATAATAGACGCCAACGACCGCCTATCGATACAGGTTCATCCCGACAATCGGCTGGCCCGCGAGCGCGGAATGGAAAACGGCAAGACGGAAATGTGGTATATCATTGAAGCAGAAGAAGGTGCGACAATAGTCGACGGCTTCGAGCAGGAAGTGACGCGCGACGAGTACCAGAAATTCCTTGAGTTGGGCCACCTCGAAGACATCCTGCACGTGGAGCATCCCCAGCAGGGCGACGTGTTCTTCATCCCCGCCGGCCGTGTCCACGCCTTGGGCAAAGGACTGCTGCTGGCCGAAATACAGCAGTCGTCGGACACCACCTACCGCATCTACGACTACAACCGTCCCGACGCCAACGGCAAGCTTCGCGAACTGCACACCGCCGAGGCCCTCGACGCAATCGATTTTGTGCCTACCGCCGACGGCTGCACGCACTATACCTATCGCCAGAACGGTACTGTGCAGTTGGCTGAATGTCCGTACTTTACGACCAACCTCATCGTGATGGACAAGCCGATGCGTAAGAATTTTGAACATCTCGACTCCTTTGTGGTCTATCTCTGTACGGAAGGTATTGCTGCCATCAAAGCCCTCGACACGATTTGCCCCATACACGCCGGCGAATGCGTGCTGCTGCCTGCCGTGGCCGATACGGTGGAGCTGTACAGCGAAGGTCCTGCCAAGCTGCTGGAGGTCTATGTCGACCCCGAGCAGTGGAACGAGGAGGGCGTGAACCACAGCAACGACTTCGACTGGACAGCAAAATTCATCGGATCGGGCAATCCCGACGATTACCTCGACGACAAGCAAGACGATGATGCAGAAGACGAAAAGTGACACTGGTCGGCACGACGACCTGGTGTTGTTTTAGTCGGTCTTTTTAACATTTTAGAAATGAAAACTGCTGTTTAGAACCAAAACTTGATTGGGTTTTGTCAAAAATACTTTATTTTTGCAAATCTAAATTGGTTATAACTGGATTAGTTAAGTGTTTGATTGTGATGACTGAATTGTCGGCGGCGTTTAGCCGCCGACATCATTCAGTCAGAAAACTGGAATGGCTAGGCAGACTGATTCAATTCTAAAAAAATGGTGCAACGATGAAGAAAAAAATCATAATAAACATATTTCTTGTTCTTTTTGCCTTTGTAGCCGGCGCACAGCAGGTGCTAACGCTTGATCAGTGTCGCGAGCGGGCTTTGCAGGCCAACAAAGGATTGAAGATATCGGCAGAGAAAAAAATCGAGACCGAAAACCTGCGCAAGGTGGCCCTGTGGCAGATGCTGCCCAAGGTCGGCGCCACGGGCGGATATGTGTGGATGGACAAGAGCGTCAACCTGCTCAGCGACGAGCAGCGCGACCGCATCAACAATATGGGCAACACCGTCCAGGACGAGCTGACGGCCAGCCTGCGCGAGCAGCTAGCCGACCTGCCCATCGGCGGCGACGTGATCGGCAATATCGTCACCAACCTTATCGCCAATTCCGACCTCAGCTCGTCGCTCAACAGCGTAGGCAACGACATCACCAACTCGCTCGAAACCGACACCCGCAACACCGCCTTTGGCGTCGTCACCCTCTCTCAGCCCATCTATCTTGGCGGCAAGCTGAGGGCTCTCTACAAGACCGCTGGCCTGCTCGACAACCTGTCGGGCATCGAATACGACAAGAAACGCGAGGAAACGCTGATTGCTGTAGACGAGGCCTATTGGCAGGTGGTCAGCGTGAAGCATAAGAAAGAGCTGGCCGAGAACTATGCCGCGCTGCTCGACACGCTGAACCACAACGTCGAACAGCTGGTCGAAGCCGAAATGGCCACCAAAGGCGACCTGGCCAAAGTGCGCGTCAAGCTCAACGAGGCGCGGATGAACCTCACCAAAGCCACCAATGGTCTGACCCTGGCCAAGATGCTGCTGGCGCAGCGATGCGGTATGCCGCTCGACAGCGAGTTCGATGTGCCCGAACACAATCCCGTCCTCGAATTGACTGCCAAGCAGACTATCAATATGGACACCATCTGGCAGAACCGCCGCGAGATGCAGATGCTTCGCATCAGCGACAGCATCGCAGCCCAAGGGGTGCGCATTGCCGCCTCATCGCTCAAGCCGAATATCGCTTTCACTGGCGGATACCTCTTTTCCAATCCTAATCTGTTCAACGGATTCCAGAATGAGTTTGGCGGCACCCTGATGGCTGGCGTGGTCGTCAATGTGCCAATACTCCATCCTGGCGGCATCTATTCGGTCAAAGCCGCCAAGGCCAAACGCCGCGAGGTGGCCTACCAGATCGAAGAGGCGCAAGAGATGATAGAGCTGCAGGTCAACAAGCTCAACTACGAACTCGAGCTGGCCTACAAGAAACTTGACCAGGCGCAGAGCAACCTTGTCCAAGCCGAAGAGAACCTTCGCCTGGCCGACGAAAGCTTCAAGTCAGGGATGTGCAGCAGCAGCGACCTGATGGCTGCCCAAACAGCGTGGATTTCGGCCAAAAGCGAAATACTCGACGCAGAAATCGAAATCGAAATGAATAGCGTCTACCTGCGTCAAGCTATGGGAAAATAAGAAAATCAGAACTATATAATAATAATGAAAGAGAACAACAAAACATTGATAGCGGGCCTCGTGGCGGTATTGAGTGCTGTTGGTATTGTGGCGCTTGTCGGACTGTTTGCAATCCGTCCCCAGAAAGAGGCCATCACCGGTGAGGCCGATGCCACCGAATACCGCATTTCCAATATGGTTCCAGGCCATATCGACCAGCTTTATGTTGCCGAGGGCGACCACGTCCGTGCCGGCGACACGCTGGCCCATATCGGCAGCCGCCAGGTCGATGCCAAGATGATACAGGCCAAGGCAGCGCGCAGTGCCGCCAGCGCCCAGAGCCGCAAGGCAAAGGGCGGCGCACGCGACCAGCAGGTGCAGATGGCCTACCAGGTGTGGCAGAAAGCCAAGGCCGCCGAAGAGGTGTACAAGAAATCGTACGACCGCGTCAAGGGACTCTACGAAAAAGGTGTTGTTTCGGCCCAGCAGTATGACGAGGTCGATGCAAAATACAAGGCCGCGCAGGCCGATTGTGCCGCTGCCGAACAGCAGTACCTGATGGCCAAAGAGGGTGCCCAGAGCGAGGATATCGCTGCCGCATCGGCCTTGGTCAGCCAGGCCGGAGGCGCCGTTGCCGAGGTGCAGAGCTATCTCGACGACAGCTACATCATCGCCCCCTGCGATGGCGAAGTCGTTGAGGTCTACGCCAAGCTGGGCGACCTGGTGGGTACCGGTGCGCCGCTTGTCTCGATTATCGATATGAGTGATAACTGGTTCAATTTCAGCGTTCGCGAAGACTTGCTGAAGAATATCAAAAGTGGACAGACGGTAAAAGTCCAGATTCCCGCCCTTGGCGACCAAAGCTATCCTTGCACGGTGCGCAACGTCAAGGTTATGGCCAGCTATGCCACCTGGCGAGCCACCAAGACACTGGGCCAATACGACGTCAAAAGCTTCGACGTCAAGGTTGTCCCGCAGGAAAACATAGACGGTCTGCGTCCCGGAATGACGGCAATACTGACCGACAAATAACTCATCAATCCTCACGGCAATGAAGGCAAGTGTACTCAGAGTGCTGCGTCGCGAATTGCGGCGCATCTGGCGCAACCCGCGCTATCTGATTATCCTGACGGTGGGCATAGTGTTCACCTTCGTCTTCTTTGCCAGCGTAACCAAAGAGGGACAGCCCAAGAAACTGTCGGTGGCTGTCGTTGATATGGACGGTTCCTACCTGTCACGGCGCATCTGCCACGAAATCAATGCCACGCAGGGCGTCAGCGTCAAGGCTGTCTACAACAACCACAGCGAAGCCCGCAAGGCGATGCAGCGGGGCGACATCTTCGCCTTCTACGAAATTCCGCAAGGCACCTACAACGACCTGCTCCAGTTCCGCTCGCCGCATTTCGTGCTCTATGTCAATTCGGCCTATATGCTTGCCGGAACGCTCAGCTACAAGCAATTGGCTACGATGGGTATGCTCGCCACCGGTGCCGTGCAACGCGAGGTCTACCGCAAGAAAGGCTACAAGGACGACGAGATTATGGGCCTCATCCAGCCCGTCGAATACGACACGCGCAACATAGGCAACCCCTGGATCAACTACGGCAACTACTTGATGACCACCTTGATACCTGCCGTGATTGCCTTCATCGTGCTGATGCACACAGCCTACGTCATTTCGCGCGAACGGCAGGAGCGCACGCTCCGCAGCTGGCTGCGCCGTGCTGGCGGCAACACGCTCTACGCCCTGATAGGCAAGATGTTGCCCTATACAGTATGGTACAGTTTCCTATGCCTGCTGGCCAATCTGGTGATGTTCGGCTTTATGGGCTTCCCGCTCGAGGGCAGCTGGCTGCTGATGGTTGTCAACAGCATTCTGCTCGTCGTCGCTGCCCAGTGTGCCGGCTGCTTCATTGCAGGCAGCATCCCCGACCCGCCGCTGGCAATGGGCATCAGTGCCATTTACAGTGCTATGAGCTTCTCACTCAGCGGATTCTCGTTCCCTGTCGAAAGTATGCCGGCATTCTTCCACAGTTTCGCGTGGCTCTATCCGATACGCCACTACTACCTCAATTTCAGCGACATAGCCATCTACGGCAACGGCTTCAGCCATTGCTGGCCGCGTTTCTGCGCGCTGCTGGCTTTCGGCATCCTGTTCATAGCCGGAGCCTTTATGCTGCGGTGGCAAGTGGACCGCGCAGAAAGATTGTCAGCACAAACCGTTAAGACCGACGCGCTATGATCAGGAAGTTCAAGGACATATGGACCGTTTTCAGCATCGAGGTGCGTCGCGTTTTCAGCGACCGTATGGTGCTGCTTATCTTCTTTCTGGCGCCGATACTCTATCCGTTCATTTTCTGCTACCTTTACTATAACGAAAACGTCGAAAATATGTCGATTGCCGTTGTCGACGATGCCCAGTGCGAGGAGAGCAAACGCTTCATCCGCAAGCTCGACGCCACGCCGGAACTGTCGGTCGACTACCGGTGCAACACGCTGTCCGAAGCACGGCGGCTGATGGACGACCACGACGTGCGCTCGATATTCTATTTCCCCAGCGATTTCTCGTCGCGGCTGGCCAAGCTGCGCACTGCCCGTGTGGTGGTTTTCAGCGATATGAGCTCGTTCTATTTCTACAAGGCAGCCCTCACCGGCGGCAACGCCGTCCTCATCGACGAGATGCACACCATCGAGCTGGAACGCTACGAAAAAGCAGGCCTCACCAACCAGGAGGCCCGCATCCAGATGCAGCCCGTGGCGGTCGACAACACCACGCTCTTCAATCCCTCGGGCGGCTACGGCAGCTTCTTCCTGCCCTGCCTGATGATGCTGGTCATCCACCAGACACTCTTCCTCGGCATCTGCATCCTCACCGGCGACGCCCGCGAGAACCGCAAGTCGCTGCGCCTCATCCCGCCCCACCTGCGTCGCGGCAGCGTGCACCGCGTCACTATGGGCCGCGCCCTGTGCTACCTGCTCATCTACGTCCCCATCTGCCTGCTCGACCTGTGGTTTATCCCACGCTGGTTCAACCTGCCACAGCTGGGCAATCTCTATACCATTCTCATCTTCCTGCTCCCCTTCCTTCTGGCTGTCATCTTCTTCGGAATGGCGGTGGGCAACCTCTGCGTGCGGCAGAAGATATCGCCGATGCTCTGCTTCGTCTTCTTCAGCCTCGTGCTTTTCTTCAGCACTGGA
>JAFWYO010000016.1 GCA_017517715.1 Bacteroidales bacterium | reverse complement strand
TAATCCTGCCGACCGTTGGGAATCACATACCAATCACCACCGGCAATATAGCCTTGATTGTTCACATCACGGAAATGACTACCTGAAAACGTGCGACTTGTATCGACAAACCGTTTGCAAACCTCCTTCCACCAGTCGCTGTCCGGATGGGGATTCTCCGACGACGTAAAGCTGTCCCACGGAAAGTTCATCACCTCGCTGCCGCCGTGCAAGTTGGCGCTGAGACGGAAGTTATGGTTGAAGGCATAGGCTATCATTGCCGTATTCTCAACCTGCTGTTGGTCAGATGGCGGAGTGCCAAAAGGGTCAGGAAAATTGCGGTTAAGATCCACATAATTAGCATTGTAGCGCATCGCATAACGAACATCATTATTCCCGCCGCGATAGGTGCCGTCGGGGTTGCTGAGCGGATTGATATATATGTCAACAGTGTTGACCAAATCAGTGTATTGCTGGTTATTGCCGTAACCGCTGAGCAGAGTGTCGATAAGGCGGAGCATCATCACAAAACCCGTCACCTCGTCGCCGTGCATCGTTGACGAGTAAAAGAACTGGGGATGAAGGTTTTGATATGCATTCTCGCCCTGAATGCGTGCGCAAAGAATAAGCCTGCCCTGAACCGAGGTACCTATAGTGTCGATATGGCACAAATTGGGGTAGCTTTCTGCCCAGCCTTGCATCATAGCAAGATAAGTTTCATAGGTGGGGTAGCGATCCCACGTGGCCATCTCAGCGACAGTCGAAGCCATCTGAACAGCCTTGGAATCAATCGTTTCAGGCTTTGGAGGGAATGCATCCGGTCGCGCCTTCAAGGGCGACTGCGCAATTATAGATGTAGTAGTGCACGAAAGATAAAACAGTAGCGAAAAAAAAGCTTTTCCTTTCATAATCAAAACAGTAAGACTCCCGGTTTATACCCCGGCAAAAGTAAAGAAGTTGTTAGCAAAGAAGTTCCAAAGCATAACCACGCCAGTGGCAAAAACCTTCGAGAGGTAGAAATTAAACTTCAGTTTCTCGTTAAAAATATATAGAATCAGAGTATTAAGTCCCAAACCTATCAGCGAAACAGCGAAAAACTTCACATACTCAACCCCCACCTGCTCGTTGGTGCTGCCCCAGGTCCAAATGCGGTTCAAAATATAGTTGCTCGTGGCTGCCACCACAAAGCCTATGGCATTGGCCAAAAACTTGGGAATCTTGAAAATCTCCTTGCACAGCCACGTCAGACCGAAGTCGATGGCCGTACCCGAAAAGCCCACGACACAGAACTTCAAGAACTTCATCAGGAAAGCCTTCTCGAAAAACTGTGCCAAAGAGAAAAGCATCCTCATCTCAGAACAACAATTACACTAAAACGTTATCTCACTGGGATTGTGCATTATACCAGTCTTGCGAATACGCTGAGGCTTATGCTGGTTTCTGGGCTTGCTGATGCGCGGACCCGGTTTCTTGTTGCGCGGGATATACTTAACATCGCCCGAATCATTGACTTCCAAGCCATAAACCTTTTCCGTGTCGAGGTTGACCTTGATCGACCAGTAGCGGCCGCAGCCGCCGCTGGTACGGACTATATCCTTCGAAACCAAATCGGTAAACGTACCTTCCCACACCCCGTTGATCCAAATAATCCTGGCGCCATTGACATCCGTAAAGCCGACATACTGGCGAATGTATTTACGGATATGCTCGTCGATGATGGGACACATACCCTCCTGATTCTCGTGATTGCGGTTCAAGAAAGCCAACTTCTTCTGCATCAGCTTCTCGGCCTTGGCAATATCAATATCTTCGGGCGTAAAACGGCCGTCCTGATTCTCAACCATAATATCCACAGCCCAGTCCTTGTTGAAAACATAGCCGTGATAGTTGCTTCCCAGCACTTCGGTATGATACCAAGTCTCCTCGGGGACGATATAGTCTTGAGCTCGTACTGCACTGGCAATCAGCACAGTCAAACCAATAAAAAACGTTATTTTCTTCATAAAATATTAACTGTTTCGCATTGCAAAATTACTTAAAAAACGCAATCCGACAAAAAATATTATCCATTTTCAAAAAAAATCTTATATTTGCAGTCGCTTAAAGAAAGAGCGCCCATATCACGATTCTGCAAAAAAGACATTGATATTCACCTCTTTCTACAATTTTGATTAATTAAAATTAAAAAGATAATTATGAACAAATTCGTTTCAGTACAGCAGGCCGCAGAAAAAATCCACGACGGTATGACCGTTATGGTGGGCGGCTTCCTCGGAGTCGGCAACCCCATTGCCCTGATTGACGCACTGGTGGAAAAGGGTGTCAAAGACCTTACCATCATCTGCAACGACACCGCCTATCCCGAAGTCGGCGTCGGCAAACTCATCACCAACCATCAGGTCAAGAACCTGATTGCCACACATATCGGCACCAACAACAACACCATCGACCAGATGAACGCTGGCGAGCTCAACGTCACGCTTCAGCCCCAGGGCACCCTGGCCGAGCAGATCCGCGCCGCCGGTGCAGGTCTCGGTGGCGTGCTGACCCAGACCGGCCTTGGCACCATCGTCGAGAAAGGCAAAGAGAAAATCACCGTCGACGGCAAGGAATACCTGCTTGAGAAGCCCGTCCGCGCCGATGTCGCCATCATTGGCGCCAACATCTGCGACGAGAGCGGCAACCTGGTCTACAAAGGCACCAGCCAGAACTTCTGCCCGATGATGGCCACCGCAGCCGATATGGTCATCGTCGAGCCTCAGGAAATCGTCCCCACCGGCAGCATCGCTCCCGAGAACGTGAAGACCCCCGGCATCTTCGTCGATTTCATCATCAAGAAGTAAAGCAACCGCTTGCATCAATACCAAATGGGCCAATGTCGCATCCCTAGACATTGGCCCATTTTCATAACCCGACAAAGCCCGCCTTCCGCCCTTCCACGAAAAAAATTTTCATACACCTGTAAATTTTTGTCGCATATTGTTACATATAGTATGTAACCAAAAACAAAAAACACGATGAAACGAATTGCATTAGTTATCGTCTTGCTGCTGCCCCTGCTGGCCGCGGCGCAGAACGGAATCAGCAAAAAGCAAAGCCGCTACCGGCTCGACGCCCTGAAGCGGCTGGAACAGACCTATAGTTATATTGGTGGTCAGCATTCCGGCGACCTTGTCGTCGTCCGCAAAGACGATCTCTTTGGCGTTGTCGACCTTGAGGGGCGCACGGTCATCCCGCTGCAGTACGACTGGGTTGCGCCCGCGTTGAACGGCGAGCGTTTTCTGCTGTTCAGCGACACGCTGATGGGCATTGCCGACCGTTCGGGCCGTATGGTTGTGCCTATGGAGTACGACGCCGAATTATATGCAGAATTAAATGTTTCCGACCCTTTCAGCTACGGCCTCATCGTTATGTCAAAAGGTGGCAAATATGGAGTCCTCGACACTGCCGGCCGCACGGTCGTGCCGATGGTGTACGACGAGTGGCTCTGGCTTGTCGACTCCAATCTGATGATTTTGCAGGGCTACGACCATCAAATCAGGCAACATTACGAAACCCTGATGCAACTCGATGGCGACACGGTGATACCCACCCAGCGCATTATTAACTGGTGGGACGAGAACCTTTTCGGGGTGCAGAACGACAAGAAGCTTTGGGGCATCTGCGACCGCTCGGGGCGCGTGGTCGTAGCGTGCCAATACGACGATATTGATTATCCGCACAACGGTCTTGCAGCCGTGAAGAAGGACGGCCGCACCGGCATCATCGACAGCCGTGGCCGCGAGGTGATCCCCGTCGCCGAAAACCGCTTCGGCGGCAAAACGCCCGACCCGCAGACACGCAACCTCTTCGTCCTGGAAAAGGATGGCCGCGTCGGAGCTGTCGACAGCCTGGGCAATACGGTGATACCGTTCGAATATGACTTTAATTCCGATAGATTTGCCTCGCACCTTGTCCTCGTCCAGGGCGACACGTCCTTCCTGTTCGACAACACGGGGCGCCTGATCAGCACCTACGACAAATTTTACTCGTATTCAGATTGCGATGCGAGCGAACCTCTCTCGCTCTTTGCCATTAGTCGCAACGGATTGTGGGGGCTGGTCGACACGGCTTGGCGCGAGGTGGCGCCCTGCATTTACAAGGGTGCCGACTTTGTCGACGACCGCCATTGGCTGATGAGGCTCGACGAGGGCACCAGCTGCCTAATCGACGAGCAGGGGCAGGTGCTCTTCAAAGGCCCCTATTCGTATGCATATCCTTTATGCGACGGCATCTGGCGTGTCGGGATCTATGATTGTGCCAGCAACAATGTGCTCGGCGGATATGTCGACGCCTACGGCCAGACAACCCTGAGCCGCAAGGATTTGAAAGAGATGGAGCGCATATTGACAGAATGCGCAAAAAAGGAAAAGGAACTTCCGGTCGAAACCACCGTGCGTGAAGCCGACGAAACCATCCACACCGACACGATTCCCGCTGTCTGGACTGCCATTGACGAAGAGGAAATCGACGAGGTATTCGTCATCGCGGAAAACCAGCCCGAATTTCCAGGCGGCGACAGCGCGCTGTTTATGTTCATCTGTATGAATCTCAACTATCCCGCCCAGGCCCGCGACAACTGGCTTGAAGGCCTGGTGAGGGTCCGCTTTGTCGTCAAAAAAGACGGCACCATCGGCAACGTCAAGCTTTTGCGCGACATCGGCGGCGGATGCGGACAGGCCGCCGTCGAGATGGTCAAGTCTATGCCGCGCTGGAAACCAGCCACCCAGTCTGGCAAACCCATAAACTGCGAATTCATCCTGCCGGTCAAATTCCAGCTCTTCGACGACGAACCCGACGGCACCCGGGAGGAAAGATGCCTCTTCCAGTACAATAACAGCAGCTGGAAATAGTGGCGTTCTGGAGAGTCAGAAGGAAGTTAAGGAACAATACATAAGCAATTTTATTTTGCCAATCGCCCTTATTTGCGTAACTTTGCAACTGTCAAAACCGATGGGCAGCAAAGCGAAAATAGCTATCAAGACACTGAAAGTCAAATATTAACAACACACAATAAAACTAAAATTATGGCAGTAAAATCAATGCTCCGCGTTCGTATGAGCGCAAAAGACGCGCACTATGGCGGCAACCTCGTCGACGGTGCACATATGCTTCACCTTTTTGGCGACGTGGCCACCGAACTCCTTATAATCCAGGACGGTGACGAAGGCCTCTTCTGCGCCTACGATATGGTCGAATTCAAAGCCCCCGTCTATGCCGGCGACTACATCGAGGCATACGGCGAAATCACCCACGTGGGCAACACCAGCCGCAAGATGAGCTTCGAGGCCTACAAGGTCATCAAGACCCGCCCCGACATCAGCGACAGCGCCGCCGACGTGCTGGAAGAGAAAATCCTCGTCTGCCGCGCCAGCGGCACCTGCGTCACCCCAAAGGATTGCCAGCGCAAGAACAAATAAAGACATCACATCCGGCAGACCCCCTCTGCCACCACACAAAAAAAGGCACCCCCCCTCGAGGTGCCTTTTTTTTTGCCCCGAAAGAGGTGACTTATCCCCAAAAGCCTCTTTAGAAACTGATTAAGTTTGATAGTGAGTAGCACTTATTGTGTGAGTAGTACTAAGTGATTGTGAGTAGTACTAAGTGATTGTGAGTTTCACTAAGTGATTGTGAGTTTCACTAAGTGATTGTGAGTTTCACTAAGTGATTGTGAGTTTCACTAAGTGATTATGAGTTTCACTAAGTGCGACACACCCCGCCCTTCGGGCACCCCTCTCCGAGAGGGGATGGCTACGCAGTACATTTCCTTGATATGTAATTATATCCTTGTATGTAATTATATCCTTGTATGTAACAATATCAAAGTATGTAATTATATCAAACAAACCGTCATCCCGACCGCTACCGCGACATCCCCTCTCGGAGAGGGGTGCCCGAAGGGCGGGGTGTGTCGCACCGTGCGGGGTGCGGGTACCGTTTCTATGCAAAGTGTGTCGCACCGTGCGGGTGCTGTTTCTATGCAAAGTATTTCGCACAAATATTCCCCCCCAAAAAAATTGCATTTCGCCCCCTCCAAAATTGTTAATAACTCACCCCGAAAAGGGGTCAAAAAAGGGCAAAAAATGCCCTTTCGTAACCCCCTGTTTTCCAGGTACCATCTTCTTACCAAATTCTACCAAAGTTCTTACCAAATTTTACCCATATTTTACCTCAGTAAAAGATGGTCAGAAATTGTTAATAACTTTTTCAGAAGAGGGTCCGCCGAGGAGCGTTTCCGGACGGCTTCGGAGGGGGGCCGACGGGGGTGGCGTTATTTTTTTTGCCAGCGTGCAATATTTTGCGCGCGGCGCGCGTTATAAGGAAATAAACAATCAATGTCAAACCCACAAAAACTTACAAACAATGAAAGGTAGCCAAATTCCATTCAAGAAAAACTACATCCTCGGAACCAGCATCGTGCTGGCCGCTTTTGTGCTCGGACTGATGCTTGTCTGGACCGTGCGCACGCTGAAGTCGTTCGACGACACGGTGACCGTCAAGGGCCTGTGCGAGCGTGAGGTGCCGGCCGACAACGTCGTGCTGCGCGTCAGCTATACGGCTCAGGACAACTCGTTTGCCGACTTGCGCGCCACCGTGGAGCGCAACGACCGCGCCATCGTCGACCTCATCAAGAAGGCCGGCATCAGCGACGACGAAATCAAGTTCAACACCGCCAACTACAACGACCGCTTTACGGACTACTACGTCAGCGACAACATCAAGTTCCGCTACACCGCCAACCAGACCATCAGCGTCTTCAGCTCGAATATGGAGGCCGTGCGCAAGCTGCAGAACACCATCGATGCCGACCTGCTGAAGGTGGACATCATCTCGAACACCAGCGCCGACTATAAGTACGACGGACTCAACGACATAAAGCCGTCGATGATTGCCGAAAGCCTTGAAAAGGCCCGCGAAAGCGCCGAAGAGTTCGCCAAGAACAGCCACAGCAAAATCGGCAAGATGCGCACCGCCTCGCAGGGTTATTTCGAAATCAACGACCTCGACGAGAACACCCCGCAGGTCAAGAAGATACGCGTCGTGACCACCGTCGAATACTACCTCAAATAGAATTGAGAATTGAGAGTTGAAAGTTGAAATTTGAAAGCTGAAAACTGAAAAAAACAATTAATAATTGATTGCGAGGTGAAAAGATTCATTTTCATTGGGTTATTTTTTTCAATTTTCGGCTTTCATTTTTCAATTGCCCACGCCCAGCAGGGCAACGAGCAGATGGCGTCGTACTACTACCAAAACCGCGAGTTCGACAAGGCCATCGAACTCTACGAACCGCTCTATGCGCGCACGCAGAATGCCTATTATTACCAGATGCTCTATACCTGCTATCTTGAAACAGAGCAATTTAAGGAGGCCGAGAAGCTGGTCGAGAAGCGGCTGAAACGGCAGGGGCGCGACCTGACGCTCTATGTAGACCTAGCCAATATCCACCTGCGGCGCGGCGAGCGCAAAAAGGCTGAAAAACAATACAATGCAGCCATCGACAAGATAGGTCGCGATTCGAAACAGGCCACCGACTTGGCCTTGGCTTTTGAAAACTGCGGCCGCACCGACTATGCCATCCGCACCTTCATCAAGGCCCGCGAAGTGATGGGCAACGACCTCCTGTACGTGATGGAACTGGCCACACTGTACGGCAAATCAGGCCAGTACGACAAGATGACTGCCGAATACTTCAATCTGCTCGACCGCGCTCCTGGCAACATCGGGTCGGTGCAAATAGCGCTGCAAAGGGCCTTGAACGAGACGTCAAGCACCGAGCTGGCCGACGGCCTGCGACGCACGCTGGTGTCGCGCATCCGCGAGAATCCCGACAACCGCAGCTATCTCGATATGATGATTTGGTTCTCGCTGCAGCAGAAGGATTTCGACTTCGCGCTGACGCAGGCCAAAGCTGTCGATGCCCGCTTTCCCGAGCAGAACGGCGAGCAGGTACTGCGTGTGGCCCGCATCGCTGCCAACAACGAAGACTACGACATCGCGTCGGCCGCCTACAAACATCTGATTGCCAAAGGGAAAGACAACCCATTTTATTTTGAAAGCCGCGTCGGCGACCTCGAAGTCCGATATGCCCGCATCAACCAGAATTTTTCGGTCAGCGCCAAAGAACAGGCCGCCCTCGAAGCCGAATACGAAAGCGCACTTGCCGAACTCGGCAAAACGCTGCAAACCATTCCGTTGATGCGCAACTACGCCCACCTGCTGGCATACAACAATTTTGAATCCGGAAAGTCGGATTTCGAAAATCAAAATTCAAAATTGCAAAAGGCTGCCGACCTGCTGTACGACATCATCGAGATGCCTCGCGTGCCGACCAGCGTCGTCAGCGAAGTGAAGCTCGAACTCGGCGACCTGCTTGTTTTTTCGGGCGAAGTGTGGGACGCCTCGCTGCTCTACAGCCAGGTCGAAAAAGCCAACCGCAACGACGTCATCGGCGCGATGGCCAAGTTCAAAAACGCCAAGCTGAGCTACTACAACAATGATTTTCTGTGGGCAAAGACGCAGCTCGATGTGTTGCGCGCCTCGACGTCGAAACTCATCGCCAACGACGCTATGCAGCTGTCGCTCCTCATCAGCGACAATATGGAAGAGGACAGCACCTACGAGACCCTTGGCTACTATGCCGCCGCCGACCTGATGCTCTATCGCGGCCAGCTCGATTCGGCCTGGAACCTGCTGAACGACATCGAGATACACAACCTGTCGCACTCGCTGCTCGACGAGGTGCTGATGCAGAAGGCGCGTATCCGGATGAAACAGGCACGCTACGCGGAAGCCGACTCGCTGCTGCAACGTATTGTGGACCACTATGGTAACGACATCCTTGCCGACGATGCCCTCATTATGCTGGCCGAACTGAACGAGCAACAGCTCGGCAACAAGGCTCGTGCCCGCGAGTGCTACGAAAAGCTGCTGCTGGACCATCCCGCCAGCCTCTACGCCGACCGCGCCCGCAAACGCTACAATGCTTTGAGAACGGAGAAGTAAGAGCGGAAAGCGGAAAGCGGAAAGCGGAAAACGGAAAGCGGAAAACGGAAAGCGGGAAACGGAATGATAATTTGTATTGTCCCTTAACTTCCTTTAACTTCCCTTAACTTCCCTTTATCTTCCCCCAACGCCCCTCCTATCCGGCTGGCCAACAGGATCATCCAGAACAGGCCGACGAACATAATACCCATCTGGCGGTTCAGTATAGCTTCGAAAAGACCACTGAAAGCAAAGCTGAAAATGAACGACATAAGGATAAAATCGCGTCTGCGCCACGCCATTACCGTAGGCTCAGCCAAAGCAGCAAGCAGCAACAGCAAGCCGGGAATGCCCATCGTCAGCATCGCATCCAAGTAAATATTGTGCGAATTGTACTGGGCCTGAATTGCATAGTCCTCGCCGGTTTCCTCGTATATCTTGGCCAACACATCGTTTTTGTCGCCGATGCCAACGCCCCAAGGCAGGCTCTGACTTATGCCCTTCAGCGAACTGCCAAAGATAAGGTAGCGCGCGTCGCTGGTGTCGCCCTCGCTCATCTCCTCGAATGTCTGAGTCAGCCGTCGCGAACTGTCGGGCAGCATAAAATAGACGCCCGTCCCCAAAACAGCAACGGCAGCAAGCATCAGCAGGCCGCGGCGCACCTCCTTGAGCCCGAAGATATGATAGGCTATGATTGCGAAAACCATCACCACAAGTCCTGCAATACCTGTCCGCGACAAAACCATAACGAGGTAGGCCAGCATAATCAGCACAACAAGATAGAAAAGCAGCTGCACCGTCCGCGACATCTCCTTGCGGTGATTGAGCCATTCGCTGTACAGGAAACCAATCACAAACATCAGATACATAGCCATATATGTATGATGCACAGGATCGAACGACTCAGCAAAGACGAACTTATGGCTTTCCGCAAGCATTATTATAAAACGGATTATGAATTTCACTGTCAGGCTCAGCGTGAATATCCACATCAGCACACGCACCCGGCCACGTGTAAGGTAGCCGGAATCGGTAACCAAAGGGCACAAGGCGAACAGCAGCAACGGCAGGCGCCGCAGTATCATATCCCAGCCATCAGCCTGATTGACAGTGTATAGCATCGAGACCAGCTGATAGGCAAAAAATGCCACCATCAGCCATAGCGCCCAGCGCGCCCCTTTGGACAGCGACGGGTTGCCGATATGGCGGGCGGCGACAATGCGCACTATCGTATTGACAACCAGCAGCGGCAACAGCCACATCACCAGCTGCCAGTCGTAGGGCAGCACGATGGACATAAGTCCCAAGAGAGCAAACTCACTCATTTCGAGCGGTTTCATACCGCCGAAGATATTGTTTACAGAATCTTTGATTCGCAAATCCATAGTCGTGTTTTTCACCAATAAACTAGAATAAAGTCTTTTTATTGTATCGCGACGCTATTTCGGACAATAAAAAACGACAAAACACGTTTTGACCAATAAAACCGCAACAGACAGTGGAACAAGTAAGAGCAAAAAAATTCCTGGGACAGCACTTCCTGACCGACGAAGGTATTGCCGAGCGCATAGCGCGCAGCCTGACAGGCCGCACCGAATGCCTGCTCGAGATAGGACCCGGTATGGGCGTGCTGACCAAATACCTCGTCGACGATGCACGCTATCGCTTCAAAGCCATAGAGTTGGACACCGAGTCGGTCGACTACCTGCATCGCCACTACCCCACCCTCGACGTCATCGAGGGCGACTTCCTGCGATTGGACCTGAATCGGATTTTCGACGATGCAACATTCTCTATCATAGGCAATTTCCCCTACAACATATCGTCACAGATACTCTTCCGCGTCTTCGAGCAGCGCAACAGTGTTCCCGAAGTGGTGGGTATGTTCCAGAAAGAGGTTGCCGAGCGCGTCGCCGCCGGCCCCGGCAGCAAGACCTACGGCATCCTCAGCGTCTTGCTGTCGGCATTCTACAATATTGAATATCTGTTCACTGTCCACGAGAACGTCTTCAATCCTCCGCCAAAAGTCAAGTCAGCCGTCATCCGCCTGACGCGCAACGATGTGGCAAAGCTGGATTGTGACGAGAAGCTCTTCGTGCAGGTGGTGAAGACCGGCTTCAACCAGCGCCGCAAGACTCTGCGCAACGCCCTCAAGCCGCTCAACCTGCCGCTCGATGCCGTCCCCGACGACCTCCTCGCCAAACGCGCCGAACAACTATCCGTCGCCGACTTTACTTTAATCACAAACAATCTGTCGGTTGCAGCGGATTCCGCCGCGACGGATTTGCAATCCGACGCAAATTAATATAAGGATTTATAATCCGCACAAAAACAAAATAATATGTCGATAATTGAATTCATAATACTAAGTATCGCCCTCTCGTTCGAGGCAATGATAGTTATGCACGGCTGTGCGCTGAAAAATCCAGTCAAACTGACCAAAGGCCTTGCCGAGGCCTTTTGCATCGCCGCCGTCAACGCGTTACTGCTCATCGCAGGCATCTGGCTTGGCAACCTGCTACGATTCACGCCCGACACGCTCGACCCCTCTGCCAGCTCGACAAACAGCCTGCTCTCTGACACCGACAATCTTGTCTATCTGGGACTTATGATTCTCGTTGCCGTAAGGCTACTGTTCCGCAGCGGCAAGAAAAGCCGTCAGGTGCAGCCCTACGACATCGGCCGTTTTTCGACAGCGATATTGCTAGGCATTGCTGTAGGAATCAACACATTGATTGTCGGCCTGGCCCTCGGTTTCCGCATCCCACTGGGCGAGAACATCTGGCGCGCCACCATTCCTTTACTGGTGATTATGACCCTCTTCGCCCTGCTGGGTCTGATGCTGGGCCGCCAGCAGAAAGAGCTCCGCGCGCGCCGCTACACGCTCTTCGCCGTCCTCTTCCTCCTCGCCTTCGCCCTCAAAGGTGCCTTCTGGGGTTGACGGCTACCTTATCATCCAGTGCACTCCGAGCATAAGGTTTGAACTCATCGAATAGGCACTGCCAGTTCCAGCACCAGCTATGCTGCCTTCGAGCGACAGCTGCAGGTCGTCGGTCAAACGGTACATTGCCGTCAGGTTGTAGTGATGCATATTGCTTGCATATATTAGGTTGGCAATATGAAAATCCGGATTGGCCAAGGCGTGAACAACCTTACGGCCATACGACACGCCCAACGCAAGGCGATCGGTCGGCAGCCAGGTGACGGCCGTCGTGTAGCGGAAGCCGTTGTCGCTCAACGTGCTGTATCTGTGCCAGCCGTAACCCAGCGAAATATCTACAACCACACGGCGCAAAACCTTGCGCAGCATCAGTTCCACCGACGGCTCGGGAGCAATCTTGTTGTCGTTGCTGTTCCAAAGACGCACCATTGGCACGGTGACATCGGTGCGGAACGTCACTTGCGGCAGGTGCGCGCTGCCGTCATAGAGGTTCACCTTCACGCCCACCGACGGCACAAACATATACGACCGCTCCCGTTCGCCGTTGTCCTTCCGTTTCGACAGGCAGAAGCCTCCCTCCATCGTGGTGACGATTTCCGATTTGCCGCCCACGCCGAAACGCAGGCTGGTGTTGAGCGACGTCAGGTGGCTCGTAAAGCGGTGCAGCCACCATTCGTCGCCAGTGGCGTCGTCCAGATGCAACTCGTTATCGAAATCCCTATAGTCCCAGCCAACGGCGCTGTTCAATTGTATCTTCCCTGCCGGAAGGACATTGGGCCCCGTGGTAGCCACCAGCGGATTGTCGTTCAACGAAGTACTGTCGTTCTGTGCCGATGCAACCGGCACCATTATCATTGCGCCTACAAGAAAGGCTATATATTTGATTCTATTCATTATATGCTATTTTTTTATGAAAAACGTATAAATTCATTTGTCAATTCACTACAGGAACAGCGTCACTCCCATTGTGCGGAACTTGTCGCCCGTTATGGGGTCCTGGTAGCGCGGCAGCAAGTCGCCGAAGATGCGCACACCATGGATGATGCCAATATAGTCGGTCGACAGGGTCACGCCAAGTTCCAGTTTCCACGGCAGCAGCGAAGCTTCTCCTTTGGCGGCACGGCTTCCGATGCTATAGCTGACAGGCTGGCCCGACGCGTTGGTCGAAGTGGTCGTAATCTCTTTGTATCTGATACTATAGAACTGGTTTACAGCGTATGCCGCAAAGATATCGAAGCCGAGGCTGAATAGGCGGTGGTCGTCGGCGCGCGGATACCAAGTAAATTTCAGTGGAATACCCATATATACGTGGAATATGTGCGCGTGCTGCGTGCCCGTCAGCGGCGTGGTATTCATCTGCAATCCTTGACTTTCAAAGTCCGCATCCTCAACCAATTCCGTCACTCCGTTGTAAAGTGGATCCCAATTGAAGTCGTAGCGCAATCCTGTCGACACGCGCCATTGCGGAGTCAAATCGTAATGCACCAGCACCGGAATCTGCAGCTGAAATCCATATTTGCTATAGTAGGGCGACGGGTCGTTGGCGTTGACATAGAGCGTCGCGCCAGCCGACAGGCCCACCTGCACCGAGAAGCGGCTCGGTTCGCTCGCCGTGTCCTGCACCTCGCTTTGTGCCGACACCAAGCCCACCATAGCAAGCATAAGCATCATTATCATTATCCGTTTCATATCTTCTAAATATTTTTCTATTTACAATATATTGAACGCCAGCATCGTGCCATCCATCTTGCTACGGTCGTCCCTGTGGTGGCGCACCCAGCGGCTACGACGCTTGTCGGACTTGGCAGCAGTGGTATTGGCAGCCACTTGCGCAGGCCGCGGCGAGGCTGGCGACGGCTTCACATCCTCATTATCTTCACTTCCTGGCAAATCCGCTTCCGCAAACTGGCCTGCATCGAACAGCACCTCGTCGCCCAACGAAACGGTATCGACGGCCTTTTCTTCGAGCGACGGCATCGGAGTTGTCTCCTCCTGCGATGCTTTCGTCTCGGCCATCATCGGTGCCGATTCGGTAACGGTCGGCGCAATGGCTTTGCTCGGTTTTATCGATAAAACACTGTTTTGTATATTATTGTCGTAGGCAACAGTATCAGCAACGGTATCTCCATTCACTATGTTTTTTTCGTCCACCTCGGCAGTCAGCGGACCTGCCGCAACGCCGTCACCGATATTGGTCAGCCACACTATCGTAGTGACGAACAAAAGTAGGCAGGCAGCAGCCGAAATGCCTATACTCCAGCGTCGACGCGCCGCCTTGCGATGCGCGGCAGCCTCGGCGGCGGCCATCTGGTCGAGCATCGCCGACAGAGCCTCACGGCGACGGCTGTCACGCCCGGCCTTCTCCACGGCCTTGAGCATCAGCTCCAACTCAGCATCGACACGCGAAGCATCATCAGGTAAGCTTTTTATGTTGTCATCATCTCTTTTCATATTCTAAAATCATTTGTTTCAAACCATTGTAAGCGCGCGAAAGCAAAGTGTAGACATTCCCTTCGCTAATCTGCATCGTTGCAGCGATGCTTTGGGTGTCGCAAGCATCGAAGTGCTTGAGCCTGACGACGCGTGCCTGACGTTCCGGCAGGCGGTCTATGAACTTCATAGCCAGCGTCAGGCGTTCCTCGTCGGCACGGTCATCCTCGACTTCCAAATCCATCCGGTCGTCGATTTCGACTGTCGGCCTCCGTTTGCGTAGCAGGTCAATGCACTTTCGCTTCACCAGCGTGACGCACCAAGCCTCCTTGTTCACAACACTTTCCAGCTTGTCGCGCTCCGTCCAGAGCGACACAAAACAGTCCTGCACCACATCGGCGGCATCCTCCTCATTGCCCAGCAGACTCTCAGCCATTCGCTGCATTGTCGCTTGCAGGGGCAATATCTCGTTCTTGAACTGTTCTATGTCTTTCATATCTTGTAGTCGCAAACAGTCCAAAAATCTTACAGAGAAAAATAAAGTTTTTGAAATTATCCTATAGAAGCCTGAATTACAGAATCAAATAATGAACCATTTTCAAGCTTCACCTCGATAGGAATATAAAACAACGGCAGCGATTGTAGGTGTCGGCGGGCCTCAGCGTCGCGCATCCTTGCCGCGTCCTTTTCAGTCGTAAAAACAACCGCATTGCTGTTTTTCAACGGATTATACGTTTCAATAATCCTTTGGCAGTCGTCCGCACCAAACGGATGATGGTCTGCAAAACGCAGATGGTGAACCCTGTATTTTCCCGACAGATGCTTCACAAGGGGTTCGGGATGTGCTATGCCGGTCACTAGCACGACCTCTTCAACCGCATCAGCCATCACGGCATCGTACACCGCAACCGGTTCAGAATATGATATATGCGAGAAAAACAGTTGCTGCCTGGCGTCAAGCTTCAATTTGCGCCGCATCTCCTGTTGCTCATCGACGCCAAGATGTTCTGGACACTTGGTGACGACGACAATGTCAGCCCTGCGGCGACCTTTGCGCCCTTCGCGCAGGTTGCCGAAAGGCAGGATGTGATCGTTGCAGTAGGGGTCGCCGTATTCGGTCAGCAGGATATTCAGCGCAGGACGGATATGACGATGCTGATAGACGTCGTCAAGCAGAACAACATCAGGTTTTTGCGACAGCTCCATCAGCCGGCGCACGCCCTCCACCCTATCCTCGCACACCGCTACCGTCAGCTGCGGGAACTTGCGCGCCATCATCAGCGGCTCGTCGCCAATCTGCGAAGCCGTGCTGCTATCGTCGGCCAAAACAAAGCCCTGCGTCGCGCGTCCATAGCCGCGGCTGAGCAGCGCCACGCGTCGACCCGCCAACAGGCGGATCAGGTATTCCGTATGTGGAGTCTTGCCGGTGCCACCCACGCGCAGGTTGCCGATGCCGATGGTGGGCACGTCGGGACTGACGGAGCGTTTCAAACCCCAGTCAAAGAGCAGGTTGCGCACAGCCACACCAATGGCGTACCACATCGTCAGCGGCAACAGCAAGATGCAGATTATGAACCTGACGCATTTCATTTCTCGACGTCGGGATAAAGCAGGTATTTCTTGCGGATTTCCTTGTATTTCGACAGGGCCGGTTCCCAGCTGGCGCGGATCTCTGCCTCGCTCTTCCCGGCCTTTATCTGCTTGCGCAGCTGGTCGGTGCCAGCCAGCTTCTCAAAACTGTTGGTCTGCTTGAAGAACGACTCTTTGGGCGTGTGGTTGTACATCCACAGCAGGTAGTTCAGGTCGAACTTGGCAGGGACGGCATCATTAGTGAGGTCCAAGCCGTTGCACCTTTGTCCTTTGAAGGGCGGATTCTCGCTGACGCCCTTGATGGGCACCGGCGTGAAAGCAGTGGGACGGCCGGGCTCTTCGTGGTTTTGCGACTCCTTATAGGTGGTTTTGTACTGCGGCGCACCGATAAGTTCAAACGGATGATCCGTGCCGCGGCCCACGCTGATGTTGGTGCCCTCGAAGAGACACAGCGAGGGATAGAGCAGTATCGAATGCAGCGTCTGCAAGTTGGGCGACGGGGCCACAGACAGCGCATAGCTGCTATCGCGGCGGTAGTTCTCCATCGGCACGACGATGAGGTCGCACTGCACACTGTCCTTCAACCACCGCTCGCCGTTGATCATCTGCGCATACTCGCCGATGGTCAGGCCATAGACTATCGGCACCGGGTGCATACCTATGAAACTCTTGTACTTAGGCTCAAGCACCGGTCCGTCGACATAGTGGCAGTTGGGATTGGGCCGGTCAAGGACGATGCAGGGAATACCGCGCTCGGCACAGGCTTCCATCACGTAGTGCAGCGTAGAGATATAGGTATAGAAGCGACATCCCACATCCTGCAGATCGAAGATAACGTAGTCCACATCAGCCATCTGCTCCGGCGTGGGTTTCTTGTTCTTGCCATAGAGCGACACTATGGGCAGGCCCGTTTTGGCATCGACCTCGTTGTCCACACGAGCGCCAGCCTCGGCCTTGCCGCGAAATCCGTGCTCGGGACAGAAAATCTTGGTGACATTGATATCGCAGGCCAACAGGGTGTCCACCAGATGCGTTTTGCCCACCAGCGACGACTGGTTGGCTACCACGGCAACGCCATAGCCATTGGGGTGGTGCAGGTCCTTCACCATATCGGCGATATTCCCATCGGGCTGCTGCTTCATCTCCATCAGCATCTCGGCACCCGTCTTCAACGGTGCGACACGCTCTGCCTCACGCTGTTGGGCACGGCAGGCATTGCAGGTTATCAGCACCAACAAGATTACAATATATTTACGGAAAATCATATCAAATTATGTTCACTTCTTCCCCGTATGTCCGAATCCGCCGGTGCCACGCTCGGTGTCGGTCAGCTCCCGCACCTCAACGATTTCGGCCTGCTCGTGGCGGGCGATGACCATCTGGGCGATGCGCTCGCCGTCGTTGATAACGAACTCCTCGCTCGAGAGGTTGATAAGAATGACGCACACCTCGCCACGGTAGTCGGCATCGATGGTGCCGGGCGAGTTGAGCACGGTTATGCCCTTCTTCAGCGCCAGGCCACTGCGCGGACGCACCTGCGCCTCGTAGCCGGCGGGCAGCTCCATAAAGAGACCGGTCTTTATCAGGCCTCTTTCAAGGGGTTTCAGCACGACAGGCCCGTCGGGCAGGAAGGCACGGAGGTCCATTCCTGCCGACTGGGTCGTTTCGTATTTCGGCAGCGGATGATGGCTGCGGTTTATAAACTTGACCTGCATAACAGATTAATTATCAGCTTTACGGACAAGCACTTCATCGATCATACCGTAGGCCTTGGCCTCCTCGGCAGTGAACCAGTGGTCGCGGTCGCTGTCCTTCTCCACCTGCTCGAAAGGCTGGCCGCTGTGGTGGGCAATGATTTCATAGAGCTCCTTCTTGAGCTTCTGAATCTCGCGGACGGTGATTTCCATATCCGTGGCCTGGCCTTCGGCGCCACCCATCGGCTGATGGATCATCACGCGGCTATGCGGCAGGGCGCAGCGCATACCCTTCTCGCCGGCGCAGAGCAGAACGCTGGCCATCGAGGCGGCCAGTCCGGTGCAGATGGTGGCGATTTTGGGCTGGATGTACTGCATCGTGTCATAGATGCCAAGGCCGGCATAGACCGAGCCTCCCGGCGAGTTCAGGTAAATCTGGATATCCTTCTGGCTGTCGACGCTCTCAAGGAAGAGCAGCTGGGCCTGGATGACGTTGCTCGTATAGTCGTCGATGGCGGTGCCGAGGAAGATGATGCGGTCCATCATCAGACGGCTGAAGACATCCATCTGGGTCATATTCAGCTGGCGCTCCTCGATGATGTAGGGGGTCAGCGAGTCGGTGACGATGCCGCCGGCCATAGGGTTCTTGTTTATTGCCGAAGTATATTTGGCGTAAGTGGTACTGCTGATGCCACAATGACGAGTGGCAAATTTCTCGAATTCGTTCATATTATTGTTATTTTTAGTTTCGTTATCTCGTTTATTATGAATCTCGTTATAACGAATTAGCGTTATCCCGTTATAACAAAATCCTCCCCCACTCAATCTATCTTCAATTTCTCTATCAGATCCGGCCGGCGCTGTCTGGTCCTTTCCAGGGCTTGCTCGTAGCGCCACTGGGCTATCTTGGCGTGGTCGCCGCTCAGCAGGATGTCGGGCACCTTCCACCCGCGGAAGTCCGCCGGACGCGTATATTCCGGCGGCGCCAGCAGACCGTCCTGGAACGAGTCCTCCAGGGCCGACTGCTCGTCGCCTATCACGCCGGGCAGCAGGCGTATGACAGCATCGCAAATCACCGCCGCCGCCAGCTCGCCACCCGTCAGCACATAGTCGCCGATGCTTATCTCCTTGGTGATGAAATGCTCGCGCAGCCGCTCGTCGACACCCTTATAATGACCACACAGAATAATCATATTTCCCTTCAAACTCAAGCTGTTGGCCATCGGCTGGGTCAGCATCTCGCCGTCAGGCGCGGTATAGATGACTTCGTCGTAATGGCGTTCGCCCTGCAGCTTCTCGATGCAGTTGGCCAGCGGCTCGACGGCCATCACCATACCGGCATTGCCACCATAGGGATAGTCGTCCACACTGCCGTAACGCGACAGCGAATAGTCGTGCAGGTTGTGGAAATGCACCTCCACCAGGCCCTTCTTCTGGGCACGACTGATGATGCTCTCCTCAAAGAACATCGACATCATATTCGGGAAAAGGGTCAATATATCTAAACGCATTTTTTCCTTTTTTGTTCGTTATCCTGTTGTCGTTATGCCGTTATAACGGAATAACGTTACAACGAAAAAAAACGCCACCTATCTCACTCTCAGTCGCTTGCCTATCTGCAAAACTGTCGTCTCCTTGATGCCGTTCAGCTTGCACAGCTTCTTGACCGTCGTGCCGTTGCGGGCGGCAATCTTGCTCAGGGTGTCGCCGCTACGCACTTTGTAGTATTTTGCCTGGCTGCTCTTCGTGGCTTTGGGCTTGGGCTTCGACGGGTCGCGCTGTTGGTTTTCGGCCACCGTGGCGCTGCTGTTGTCGGCCGTGCCGGCCTGCTGATTGATGCGATACAGATCCGATGCCGACGGCGAGCTGTGGCTGCTGCCGCGCTTGCTGAAGTAGGCCGGCGTCAGCACCAGCTCGTCGCACAGCAGCTTGTGTTCACTGCAGTCCAACACATATTCGGGGTTCAGCGCCTTACCCATATATCTAATTTCGAAATGCAGATGGCTTCCATAGCTGCGTCCCGTGTTGCCGCACAGCGCTATCACCTGCCCCGCGCGGACCGTGTCGCCGGCCTCGACATCGCGCTGCGAAAGGTGCGCATAGTAGGTCTCGAGACCATTGAAATGCCTCACAACGACGAGGTTACCATAACTGCTGTTCCAACGCGAGATGCGGACAATGCCGTCGAAAGCGGCATAAATCGGCTCGCCCGTGGGCATTGCCAGGTCTACGCCGTAATGCCAACGGCGACGACGTGCGCCGAAATGCGACGACATACGGGCGTGTTCGGGCGTTGGGAAGCAGAACTTGCGGCCTTTCTTCTTGTCAGTCAGATGGATAGTAACACCGTTCGGCAGTTCCGTGTTGCTGGCATAGTGTATCACCGTGCTGTCCATCGTGGCATACAGGATATCGAACTCGCTCTCCACACCGTCGCCCATCTGTTCCGGGCGGAACATCTGCGACGATGTCTCCAGCTCCTCGTCGGGCTCGCCGTCGGGCTGTATCAGCGTCGACGGTATGTTGTTGCGGCGCACGTCGGGCTGGTCAATCACAGCGTCCTGGTATTCTTCGTCATCATCCTGATAGATAACATCAAGCTTGTTGACATTGACAACCTTCTTCTGGTTGTTCTTGTTCGTGTTGTTGTTCTGGCACAATGCCGCCAGCGGCAGTAGAAATACAAAGGTTAAAAGAGCAATTTTCTTCATTCAGTCATTTTTAATTAATTGTAAAAAAGCACACTACGCCTCCTTCTCCGATTCCCAGAAGTCGGCATTGCCTATCTTCAGCACCGCAGGGTCGAACACAGGCTCCACGCCCAGCCGCTGCTGACGCTCGTAGTCTTTCAGCGTCCGCAAGGCCTTGGGCGAAAGCAGCAGTATGGCAACGATATTGATCCACGCCATTGCGCCGACGCCGATATCGCCGATGGTCCACACGATGCCGCTGCCCATCGTCGAGCCGCCAAAGACGGCCACGATGCACACCAGCCGCAGCGTCCACACCGCCACCTTCTCGGCGCGGTCGTCGCCGAAATGCGCGTCGGCACGACGGTATTCGTCCTTCATAGCCTCCAGCGTCCTCTCCTCGCTTTCCATCCAGCGCCGGCTCTCCTCGCCGCTGACGTCGTTGGTCTCGCGCTCGGCGTCCACCATCGTCTGCATCGCCTTGATGCGGCGCATCCTGATTCTCGAAAAAAGGTACACAAGGTTTGTCTCGGCATAATAATAGTAAGCCATAATAGTCGTAAAGGCAAAGAAAAACAGCGCAAAGCTGATGATGATGTCGCCCAGGCGCGCACCCGTCACCGTGGCCAGCGCCCCACTGGTATAGAACACGCCGGGCTCGCCCAGCGGCGCACCGGCATTCTGCTGCAGGTAGTTCACCACAGCACCGCTGCCGGGCACAAACTGCACACTTTCAATGATATTGTACGTGCCGCAGGCCAAAATCATCAGCGCCGTGGCCGTACACACCAGAAGGGTATCGATATAGACCGAAAAAGCCTGAACCAAGCCCTGCTTGACGGGATGGCTCACCTTGGCCGCCGCCGCCACAATGGGACCCGTGCCCTGGCCCGCCTCGTTGCTGTAGATGCCTCGCTTCACACCCCACGCTATCGTGCTGCCCAGTATGGCACCACCCAGCTGGCCGGCACCCACCGAACTGCGCAACATCTCGACAAACACCTGAGGAACAACATCATAATGCACCGCCAGCACCACTATCGACAGCACGATATAGAGCAGTGCCATAAACGGAGCCACAATCTGGGCCACACCGGCAATGCGTTTCACGCCGCCGATGATGACAAGGCCTATCAGCAGCGCAACGCAAAGGCCTATAATCCAGGCATCGACGCCCAGCGTGCGTTCCATCGACAGCGCAATGCCGTTGCATTGCACCGGCGGCAGGAAAAAGCCGCAGGCCACCGCCGCCAGAACGGCGAAAAGACTGCCAAAGAAGGGGCTGTGCAGGCCCTTCTCGATATAATAGGCCGGGCCGCCGCGGAACTGACCGTTGTGGTTCTCCTTGAAAATCTGGGCCAGCGTAGCCTCCACAAAGGCGCTGCCAGCGCCGAAGAAAGCGATGACCCACATCCACACTATCGCTCCCGGACCGCCAAAGCCGATAGCCGTAGCCACACCCACGATGTTGCCCGTACCCACGCGGCCGCTCAGCGCCATAGCAAAAGCCTGAAACGACGTGATGCCAGTCTTCTGGCTCTTGTCCGTCTTGAACAGCAGACGGCACATCTCGCCGAAGCGGCGCACCTGCACAAAGCGCGTCCGCAGCGAGAAATAAAGTCCCGCGCCAAGGCACAACACCACCAGCGGAGTGCTCCACACCCAGCCGTTGACCGCCTCGACAACGCGCGTCATCATACTGCCCAAAGCAACAAAAAAGTCATTCATATCCACACCTAACGACAAAACATCCGCTTTATTGTCCCAAAACCAAAAAAAGATAACCCACCCCCTCAACGCCCCCTTAACACCTACACAACGCCCCAAAACCAAGCCGCATCCAGGCCACATCTTCCCGGGACTTTCTCCGCCCGTTCCTATATCGTTCCTATATCGTTCTTATATCGTTCCTATATAAAAATATAAGAACGATATAAGAACGATATAGGAACGATATAGGAACGGCCCTGTGTTTTCCTGAAATCGCTTGACAGATTTTTGCTGGTTAAACTGAATTGCTTGTCAATTTTTATAATGTTAGACTGTTTTGCTTGTCAGGTCGTACTGAATCGCTTGACAGTCCGGATGGCAATGGATAATGCAGAGCC
>JAFWYO010000235.1 GCA_017517715.1 Bacteroidales bacterium | reverse complement strand
ATAATCACCTCATTCACGTTCATTTCTCTCAACAGGCTCTCCCAGCTGGCCGAGTCGGTGGCCTCGATGGTGGTGACGTCGACGATAATGCTGTCGCCGATGCGGTAGTCCTTGACGAAGGCCACGCTGAGGTCGTCGCGGTCCTTGTAGCGGCGGTAGACCTCGCTGACATTGGCGTGGCGTTTGGCGGAAACCGCCAGGCTTGCCAAAACGAGCATTAATGCTACAAGAGAAAGGATTATGGTGATGGTTCTTTTCATAGGTCAAACACTGAGTTTATGACGTTGATGGTGCTGGTGTGGTCCGTGAAATGGCCGTCGATGGCATATCGGCATTGGTCACTGTGGGGCAGGAGATAGTAGAAACACAGGAGGATGACTGCGCAGGAGAGGATGTTGGATATGTTTTGGCGGGTGCTGGTGGCTCTACGGAGGCGTATCCGTTCGGAGGCGCATTTCTGTCCGATGCCGTCGAGCACAATGGCCTGTGTGGTTTGCAGGCGCTCTTTGCCGATGCTGTCGGTCAGTGCCCTTGCATTCAGCGTGTCTATATGCTGCTCTAGTTTTTTTTGTTTGTTCATAGTCAGAATGTGTTTTTATTATGTTGATGGTATTGTATCAGTTTTTTTATGCTGCGGTGCAGCCGTTGGCGCATCGCGCTGTCGTTGCTATGGTGCGCAAGTGCTATTTCTTTGTACGAGAATCCGCCGAGACGCATTTTCAGGATGTCGGCATCGCTGGGGTCGAGCACTTCGTCGGCCAGGTCTGTCAGTATCGAGGACTCGTCCGACGTGGTGGGTGTTTCGATGTCTCGCATAGTTACAATTTTGACGCGGCGCAGCTTGCGCTGGTGGTACTTGAAAAGCACCTGGCGCGCTATGGAGAAAAGCCACAGACGATGTGTTTGCTCGCTGTCGTCGATGTCGAGCTCGTCGCGCCGCACACAGGCCTGGAGCATTATGTCCTGAACGAGGTCGACGGCTTCGCTTTCGTTGCCGTGCGTTTTTTTGACACAATAGTCGACCAGGGGCTCCTTGTATTTCAAAAACAGGGAGTCGATCTTGTCAAGCTTTGCGTTCCTCAGTTCGATTATGGACATAGTTTCCGCTTTTTTACCTATATAAATGCATATTTTTTTTGCGTTTTGTGACAGGGGTCGAAAAAAATTTTTCGGTTGTTTTGTTATTGTGTTGATAATGAGGGATAAAAATTTTCAGAATTTTTCTTGTTTAACATTTTTTATGATTTGGTTGGGTAGGGGTTGCCCTCCGGGCTTTTTTTGAACAGGAATTACCATAAATGGACAGGAATTGACATAAATATTTTTTTTCTTTTAAACAGCAATTACCCAGCCGATGGTACGCAGGCGCCTCGCCTGCGATTTTTAACAGCAATTACCAGCAATTGGTCAGCAATTATCAGCAAATTTTTTTTTTTGAACAGGAATTACCAGAAAGTGACCAGGAATTACCATAAATTGAATTATTAATTTGTTTTTTGATTGTCTGCATTGTGCATTAATGGTCGCTTCGCTCAAAATTTTAAGAAAATCAATTCAAAAATTTTTAAATTCTGATTAATTTTTAATTCGATTTTTTTGTGATTTTGAGGCTGTAGGCCGACCCCATATATGCCATAAAATTATAAAATCTGATAAATTTTTTATTCGATTTTTTTGTGATTTTGAGGCGTAAGCCGACCACATAAAGGAGTATGTGCTGATTGCGGAGTGATTTGCAAGATTTCGCGAGGCGTCGCGCCGAGCAGGGGGAATATAGTGCCCACTTGGGGGGGGTGGGGGAAGTCGGGGTCATTCGCCGCGGGCGGTGTCGAGGGCGGCCTGCATAGCACGGATTTCGTCGCGGTACTTGGCGGCGGCGAGGAAGTCCATCTCTTTGGCGGCGATCTGCATTTTGCGCTGCGCCTCGCGGATATCCTTGCGCAGCTGTGCCTTGCTGCGCGTCTCGATATGAACGGCGTTGGCCTGTTCTTCGCTTTGGGTGGCGCGTTGCGGCGCGTCCCAGTCGTCGTTGTCCTCGCTGGCAACGGATGTGGTGCCGGTGCCTTTGGTGTAGGGCTTGGTGCTGTGCGATGCCGGCGTGTTCATT
Source organism: Bacteroidales bacterium (assembly GCA_017517715.1). Classification (GTDB taxonomy): domain Bacteria; phylum Bacteroidota; class Bacteroidia; order Bacteroidales; family P3; genus Colimorpha. Next base: position 6,975 of record JAFWYO010000235.1, on the reverse strand, counting down.
GCGTAGGGGCTGGCGGCCAGCATTGCTCCGCTTTCTATGTTCTGCATTCCGCTATCTGCCCTACGCTCTCCGCTCTCTTCGGCTGCCCTCTCGATGACGGATGTCTGGCCGATGATGGCTTCGTTGCTTTTGACGATTTGGCGCGGCACGATGCCGTGCTCCATATTGTAGCGTATCTGCTTTTCGCGGTGGCGGTTGGTCTCGTCGATGGCGCGCTGCATCGAGCCTGTGATTTTGTCGGCATAGAGTATGGCGCGGCTGTGGACGTTGCGGGCGGCGCGGCCTATGGTCTGGATGAGGGCGCGGTCGCTGCGCAGGAAGCCTTCTTTGTCGGCGTCGAGGATGGCGACGAGCGACACTTCGGGCAGGTCGAGGCCTTCGCGCAGCAGGTTGACGCCCACCAGCACGTCGTAGACGCCCATCCGGAGGTCGCGCATTATCTCGACGCGCTCGAGGGTGTCGACATCGCTGTGGATGTAGGCGGTCTTGATGCCGAGGTTGATGAGGTAGCTCGACAGCTCTTCGGCCATACGCTTGGTGAGGGTGGTGACGAGGACGCGCTCGCCACGGTCGATGGTGTCTTCGATCTGCTCGAGCAGGTCGTCGACCTGGGTCACGGCGGGGCGCACCTCGACGACGGGGTCGAGGAGGCCTGTGGGGCGTATGACTTGCTCGACGACGACGCCTTCGGCTTCGGCCAGCTCGTATTCGGCCGGAGTGGCGCTGATGTAGATGGTCTGGCCGGTGAGGGCGTAGAACTCCTCGTAGCGCAGGGGGCGGTTGTCGAGGGCCGAGGGGAGGCGGAAGCCGTATTCGACCAGGGCGGTCTTGCGGCTGCGGTCGCCGCCGTACATTGCGCCGATTTGCGGGATGGTGACGTGGCTTTCGTCGACGACGAGGAGGAAGTCGTCGGGGAAATAGTCGAGCAGGCAGAAGGGGCGGCTGCCGGGCTGGCGCCCGTCGAAGTAGCGGCTGTAGTTCTCGATGCCGCTGCAGTAGCCCAGCTCCTGAATCATCTCGATGTCGTAGTTGACGCGCTCTTCGAGGCGCTTGGCTTCGAGGTGCTTGCCGATTTCGTTGAGGTAGTCGCGCCGCTCGTACATATCGTGCTGTATGTTGAGCAGGGCCGAGGCCATATTCTCCTTGTTGGTGAGGAAGTTGCTGGCGGGATAGATGGTCACCTCGTCGCAGGTCTCGAGGCGCTGGCCGCTGATGGGGTCGAAGGTCTCGAGGGTCTCGATCTCGTCGTCCCAGAAGCCTATGCGGTAGCAGAAGTCGGCAAAGGAGGGGTAGACATCGACGGTGTCGCCCTTGACGCGGAAGCGTCCGTTGATGAACTCGATTTCGTTGCGTGCATACTGCGCGTCGAGCAGCCGCAGCAGCAGCGTGTCGCGCGTCAGGCGGTCGCCTTTGCGGATATGGATGGTCCCTTTCTCGAACTCGGCGGGGTTGCCGATGCCGTAGATGCAGCTGACGGAGCAGACGACGATGACGTCGCGGCGGCCGCTGAGCAGGGCCGACGAGGCGCGCAGGCGCAGCTTGTCGAGCTCGTCGTTGATGGCCAGGTCTTTTTCGATGTAGGTGTTGGTGGAAGGGATGTAGGCTTCGGGCTGGTAGTAGTCGTAGTAGCTGACGAAGTATTCGACGGCGTTGTGTGGGAAGAACTGCTTGAATTCGCCGTAGAGCTGAGCCGCCAGGGTCTTGTTGTGGCTCATCACCAGCGTGGGGCGGTTCAGCTGCGCTATGACGTTGGCCACCGTGAAGGTCTTGCCGCTGCCCGTAACGCCGAGCAGCACTTGTGCACGCTGGCCGCGCTGGATGCCGTCCACCAGTTCCCTGATGGCTTCGGGCTGGTCGCCCATTGGCGCAAAATCCGATTCAAGCTTGAAGTTCATCTTTATGAATTTGTTAATTTGCTAATTTGTTAATTTGCTAATTTGTGAATGTGTTAATTTGCTAATTTGTGAATTTGTTAATTTGCTAATTTGTGAATGTGTTAATTTGTTAGTCGTGATTATACAAATGTATTGTCCCTTAACTTCCCTTAACTCCTCTTAACTTCCCTTAACTTCCCTTAACTCCCCTTAACTTCCCTTAACTCCCCTTAACTCCTGCTTGCGATTTGCTCCATCTGACGGATGCCGTCCATTGCCGACGAGACGATGCCGCCGGCATATCCGGCGCCTTCGCCGCAGGGGTAGAGGCCGCGCAGCTGCGGATGCTGGCCGTCGTCGCCGCGCGGGATGCGTACGGGCGACGAGGTGCGGCTTTCGACGGCCAGCAGGCTGGCCTCGGAAGTGTAGAATCCTCGCATCTTGCGGCCGAAGTCGCGGAAGCCTTGCTTCAGGCATCGCGCCACAAAGCCGGGCAGCACTGCGTCCAGCTCGACGCCAACGGTTTGGCCCATATAGTTTGTGCGGTTCAGCTTGCCGGCTCCTTTGCCTTCGCAGAAGTCGGTAAGGCGCTGGGTGGGGGCCTTCAATCCGCCGCCGGCGGAATCAAATACGCGCCGCTCGACATCTTGTTGGAAGCGCAGCAGGGCCAGTTCGCCGAATTGTGCATATTCGGGCACATCGGCAGGCGAAACCGTCACGGCGATGCCACTGTTGGCAAAGGCCGAGCTGCGGCTGGCGTTGCTCATCCCGTTGACCACCTGCTCGCCGTCGGCCGTTGCGGCGGGCACGATGATGCCGCCGGGGCACATACAGAACGAAAAGACCCCGTGGCCCTCGGCCTGGGTTGTCAGGCTGTAGGCCGCCGGAGGCAGCAGGGGCGAGTGGTTCGGACCGTGATACTGGATGTCGTCAATCAGCTGCTGTGGATGCTCCACGCGGACTCCCAGCGCGAAGGGTTTGGCTTCGAGCTGCCAGCCGTTGCGGTGAAAGAGCTCGTAGACGTCGCGCGCCGAATGGCCTGTGGCCAGCAGCACGGCACACCCTTCGTAGGTGTCGCCGCCTGCGCAGCTCACGCCTTTCACGCGGCCGGTCAGGCCATCGAAGAGGAACCCTGTCACCCTTTGGCCGAAATGCATCTCGCCGCCGTGGCCCTCGATGGTGGCGCGGATGTTGGCGATGATGCCGCTCAGGCGGTCGGTGCCGATATGGGCGTGGGCGTCGATCATTATCTTGGGGTCGGCGCCGTGTTCGACGAATTTGCGCATTATCGCTCCGATGTCGCCGCGTTTGGTGGAGCGGGTGTAGAGCTTGCCGTCGCTGTAGGTGCCGGCGCCGCCTTCGCCGAAACACCAGTTGCTGTCGCCATCGACGCTGCCGCTGCGCACCATCTGTGTGATGTCCTTGCGGCGCTGGTCGACACCTTTGCCGCGTTCCACGACGATGGGCTTGAACCCCAGTTCGAGGGCGCGCAGCGCCGCAAACAGACCTGCAGGGCCGGCACCGACGATGACCACAGGGCGGCCGTCGCCACAGTCGCGATAGGGCGAATGGTAGTCGGGCGCGGCAAAGCTTTCGCCGGCAAGGTACACATCGGCCTGGCAGCGGTAGCGCACACTGCGGCGCGAGTCGAGGCTGCGGCGCACTATCTCGACGTGGCCTATCTCTTCGGCGGCAACGCCAATCCGGCGGCCTGCCGAGGCTTTGAGCAGATGTTCGGTGAAATATTCTTCGGGTGTGAGATCCAGTTCAATCCTTTTCATAACGTCCTCCTCTATCCTTCAAACGTGAATCCCAGCATAAAGGTGCGCGTGTTGATGAAATCTACTGAACGTGTATAGAGGTCGTCGTCGTCGATCTTCAGGTCGGTTACGCCAAAAGACATTTTCAATTCGATGGCAAACTTGACATAGCGCATATAGAAATCGAAGCCCAAGCCGACCACGTAACGCAAGTCGCTGGTGTTGAGGCGTATGATCGACTGGTCGGTATTGTTCTTGTTGTTGCGCATCGAGGCGAAGTCGAAACCGTAGCTGCCGCCGGCCGTCAGGTAGGGGCGGAAGTTGCGGTAGCGGAAAGCGCGAAACTTGAAGTCGAACGCCATTTCGCCATAGACCGACTCGACGCTGCGCTTGGCATCGGCGCCGTGGTGCTGCGTCACGTAGGTTTCGGTCCAATTGTAGGTGAATTGGCGGTTGATGAGCGTTATGCCGGGCATCAGGCGGAAGTTGAAAAAGTGGCCCAGCCGCAGGTCGGGGGCTATGATGGCCAGATGAAACCCCGGTGTATAGTACGAGCTGGTGCCCTGCAGCGACTCGCGCACCTCGTCGTCGAGGGTGTAGGCGTCCTCGAACTTCGACTGCGTGTAGCCAAGTTGTATGCCGAAGTGTATCTTCTTTTTGTCGAAGCCGGCCAGGTAGGTAACCTGCGCCTGCAACACCTCGCCGGTAGCCAACATCGCCACCAGCAACAGAAAAAACCGGCTATATTTGCACTTCCTGTTTGTCATATTTTACACGTAGTAACGCCACAAAACCCATATTATTGCGCCCCGCCGAAAACTTCGGCGGCGTCAGAGGCCCATATCCTTCTTCAGCCGTTCGACGTCGACAGGCACCACGCCGACCTGCTCGCACACTATGCCGCCTGCCGCATTGGCACAGCGCACAGCCTCCTCCAGCTCCATACCGGCGGCCAGCGCCAGCGTGATGACGCTGATGACCGTATCGCCGGCACCCGACACGTCCGAAACGGCGTGGGCACAGGCCGGAATCAGCATCGACTGCGGCTCCTTGCCGCGAAAGTCGCAGGCAAACATACCCTTGCTCGAAAGCGTAATCAGCACGATGCCGATATTCTGCCGCTCGCTCAGCTGCCGCGAGGCTTCCTGCAGGCTCTGCATCAGGCTGCTTTCGTCGCTGTCGTCAATCTCGATGTTCAGGCCTTCGCGAAGCTCCTTCAGGTTGGGCTTGAACAGGTCCACGTTCTTGAACGACGCAAAGTTGCGATGCTTCGGGTCGACAGTCGTCAGGATCTTTTTGCGTTGGGCCAGAGCCGTAACCTCTTCGATTATGCGTGGCGTGATGTTGCCCTTGTCGTAGTCCTGGAAAATAATGGCATCGATAGGCATCGCCTTGACAATGCGGTTGATACGCTCCAGCAGCAGGTCCTCTTCCATCGCCGACAGCGCGTGCGTGCTCTCTTCGTCCACGCGGACAATGTGCATATTGTTGCCTATCACGCGCGACTTCATCGTCGTCATCCTGTTGTCCGACGTCACAATTCCGCGGCGGTCCATATTGTTCTGATACATAATCTGCTGGAAATCCTTGCTGCTGTCGTCGTTGCCCAGCACCGAGCAGATGATGGGCGTCGCACCCATCGCCTCGATGTTCAGCGCCACATTGGCAGCGCCGCCCAGGCGTTTCTCCCTCTTCGTCACCGACACCACAGGCACCGGCGCCTCGGGCGAAATGCGCGTCACATTGCCCCACATATATGAGTCGATCATCACATCGCCGACTATCAGTATCCGCTCGCCGGCAATTTTGTCAAAACATTCTTGTCTCATAATCATTACAAATTACTCAATTCACAATTCACAAACAACTTCACACCTCCTCCTCGTCGGTCATCTGCATCGAAATCTCGCCGCGAAGGCATCGCCACAGGCGGTCGCGGACCTTTGCCTTGTCGTCGGGAAAACTGCCCAGCAGGTACATCATCTTCGTCACCGCCGCCTCGATCGTGATGTCGTGGCCGCCGATCACGCCGATGCGGTCCATATCGCAACTGGCCTGATACTGACGCATTTGCACAGCTCCGGCCTTGCATTGCGTCACGTTCAGCACTATCACGCCCTTGTCCAGCGCCTCCTGCAGCGCATCGATAAACCATTTTTCCGTAGGAGCGTTGCCGGAACCAAAAGTTTCGATTATAAGTCCTTGCAAATCAGGCGTGCGCACTACCGACTGCACCACCGTAGGGGTGATGCCCGGAAACAGCTTCAGCACTGCTATCCGGCGGTCGAATCCCTTGCGCACCTTCAGCGGAGCCGTCGGCATCGGCAGAAACAAATGCTCTTTGTATGTGATGTTTATGCCTGCCGAAGCCAGCGACGGAAAATTGAACGACGAGAAAGCGTCGAAATTCTCGGCACTCACCTTCGTGCTGCGGTTGCCGCGATACAGATGGCTCTCGAAGAAAATCATCACCTCCGGAATCACCACCTGCCGGCCCGAAGCAATCTCGAGCGCACAGATGATGTTCTCGCGGCCGTCGCTGCGCAGCATTCCCAGCGGCAACTGGCTGCCCGTCAGTACTATAGGCTTCGACAGGTTCTTGAACATAAAGCTCAGCGCCGATGCCGTATAGGCCATCGTGTCGGTGCCGTGCAGCACCACAAAACCGTCATATTCATCATAATGCTGCTCAATGATCGTGGCAATGTCCACCCAAAATTCGGGCGTCATATTCGACGAATCGATAATCCTGTCCAGCTGGTGCGAATCAATCAGATAATCAGTGCGGTGCAGCAGCGGCAGGGCATCATATATGCGCTCCATCGCAAAAGGCTGAAGCGCCCCGCTTTCGTCCTGCACCATCCCGATTGTGCCGCCGGTGTATATCAACAATACCTTGTTTTTACGGTCGTTCATTTTCGTTTTATTTAGCCTGTCCGCACAGCGATACCAAGCAACGACGCAATTATAAATCAACGTTATACATTAATATTGCGCGTGCGAACATATAATTAATCAAAATGCAAAGATAAAAAAAAATCTTCATTCGCGAAACTTTCCTCTCCATATTCTGCCCCCAAGTGGAATCCCGCCCCTCTGCCAGCCACCTGCTCCGCCCGTTCCTATATCGTTCCTATATCGTTCTTATATCGTTCTTATATTTTGATATAGGAACGATATAAGAACGATATAGGAACGATATAGGAACGGGCCTTGCGGGTGCTGTGGGGTGGCTTGTTGTTGATAAGTGCGCTCATTTCGGGCGAAAATCACGTTTAATCTGCTGATGTACAGCGAGAAATGCCGTTTTTGGCTGTTTTTGCCGTTTCCTGTCGCTTTTT
>JAFWYO010000234.1 GCA_017517715.1 Bacteroidales bacterium | reverse complement strand
TTATATCGTTCTTATATTTTTATATAGGAACGATATAAGAACGATATAGGAACGATATAGGAACGGGCGGAGCGGGTACCCTCTGAAAGCGGAAAGCGGAAGGCGGAAAACGGAAATGCCTTCTCGCCATTCGGGCTTCTTTATCCTGCTTTATCCTGCCTTTTCGCTTCTGTTGAAAAATAAATTTTGGCAATTGCCGTCCGTTTCACTTTTTTTGCGTATTTTTGCAGACTAAAATTTTTGCAAAAATGAACATCCTACTTGACAAAATAAACTTTAACGATCTTGACAGAACTGTCATATTTCTCTATGGTAACGATGTGGCTGCCAGAGATTTGCCGCTGAAACGCGATGAGCTGGCTTTCCTCGACGGCAAACGTAAGGACGATATATCTTCTCTTGTTGTCTTCAACCGGCTGCCACACAAAATCTATGTCCAGAACTTCAACAGCGACCTGCCGAACAACGAAACCCTCGAAACCCTGCGGCGCAATGCCGCCGAACTGCAACTGCTCCTGTCGAAGGAAAAAGTGCAGCGCGTGGCCGTCACCGGACAGGGCGTTATCCCTGAAGAAGTCGTCGCTTTCGTCGAGGGTCTCGCGATGGCCAACTACCGTTTCGACAAGTACAAGGCAAAGAAGGATACCCGCCTCGAAGAGGTTGTTATTGAAAAACATATCATCGACCAGGAGGCTCTCGACGAAAACATTCGCCTCTGGCAGCGCATTGACACAATGCGCGACTGGGTCAACGAACCTGTCATCTACCTCAATGCGCCCCGCTTCGCCGATATCCTCAACGAGCAGGCCAAGGGACTGAAAAACGTCAGCTGCACTGTCTTTGGACAGAAAAAAATCGAGGCCCTCAAAATGGGTGGTCTGCTCGCCGTCAACCGCGGCAGCGTCGACGAAGCCCGCTTCGTCATCCTCGAATACAAGCCCGACAACCGCATCAACAAGAAGCCCGTCGCCCTCGTCGGTAAGGGCGTGATGTACGACACCGGCGGTCTCAACATCAAGCCCGACGACTTTATGACTGAAATGAAGTCGGATATGGCCGGCGCCGCCCTGATGGCATCAACCCTCTTTGCCGCTGCCGAAAACAACCTGCCGGTCTGGATCAAGGCTTTCCTTCCCCTCACCGACAACCGCCCAGGCAAAAACGCCTACGCTGCCGACGACATACTTACTATGTTTGACGGCACCACCGTCGAAATCACCAACACCGACGCCGAAGGACGACTCATCCTGGCCGATGCCATCGCCTATGCCGCGCAGGACAAACCCGAACTCATCATCGATGCCGCCACCCTCACCGGCGCGGCCGTCAGAGCCCTCGGTACCAAGGTCGCCGCTGCTATGCAGCAGGATGCCGACGGTCCGATGAAACTGCTGCTTATCGTCGCCGACAAGGTCTTCGAGCGCCTCGCTCCGCTTCCCTTCTGGAAGGACTACGACGAACTGCTGAAGTCGGAAGTCGCCGACCTCATCAACTGCAATCTCCACGCCAACGCCGGCACCATCACCGCAGGACGTTTCCTGCTGCATTTCGCTCACGGATGCCCCTACATCCACCTCGACATCGCCGGCACGGCCTTCTATTCCAAGCGCGAAAGCTTCTATGGCACCGGCGCTTCGGGATTCGGATTGCGCCTCCTCTACGCCTTCTTCCAGATGTATAATGTCCTTAACAACAAAAATGCCTGACAATCATTTGTCTAGATATACATAACACATTTTTTTTAAATTCCTCGAACTATGACAAAAACAGAATCACACAAGATAAAGGTGGCCATAACTCAAGGCGACATCAACGGTATCGGCTATGAGGTCATCCTCAAGACGTTCTCCGACAACCGTATGCTTGAACATTGTACCCCAGTGGTTTACGGCTCGACAAAGGTGGCTTCCTACCACAAAAAACTCCTCTCGCAGCAGTTGCAGGATATGCCTTTCACAGCTCTGCTCGACGCTGCGCAGGCTCAGGACCGCAAATTCAATGTCGTCAACCTGGTGCAGGACGAAATAAAAATCGAAATCGGCAAACCTACCGCCATCGGTGGCGAAATGGCCCGAATGGCTTTGGACCGCGCCTGCGAAGACCTCAAGCGCGGCGTTGTCGACGTCCTCGTGACGGCTCCTATCAACAAGAAGAATATACAATCGGAATCATTTGATTTTCCGGGACATACCGAATATCTGTCCAGTAAATTCGGCGGCGACTCGCTGATGATGATGGTCTGCGACCGCATCCGCATCGGCATCGTCACAAACCATCTGGCTCTTAAGGATGTGCCGGCAGCTATCACTCAGGAACTTCTGTTGAAGAAAATCAACCTGATGCACCAGTCCCTGAAACGCGACTTCGGTATTCCGATGCCCAAGATCGCTGTCCTTGCAATCGACCCCCACGCCGGCGACAACGGAGTCATTGGCACTCAGGACGAAACTGTCGTCAAACCCGCCATAGACCAGGCCTACAATGATGGCATCCTTGCCTATGGCCCTTATCCGAGCGACGGTTTCTTCGGCAGCAGCGAGTTCAACCGCTTCGACGGTGTCCTCGCTCTCTATCACGACCAGGGACTTATTCCCTTCAAACTGATGTCGTTCACCGAAGGCGTCAACTATACCGCCGGCCTCAATATCATCCGCACTTCGCCGGCTCACGGCACCGCCTACGACATCGCCGGCAAGGACAAGGCCAGCGAACAGTCGTTCCGCCACGCTGTCAACCTGGCTTGCGATATCCTCAGACATCGCAAGGAATACGACGAACTCAACGCCGACCCTCTGGATTGATAAACCCCCGACGACTGCTATGAAAAAACTGATGCTGATCGACGGTATGGCTATGGTTTACAGAGCCTACTACGCTCTCAACCATAACCCGAGGATGAATAGCCACGGTATGAACACCTCGGCGGTGCTGGGCTTTACCACGACGCTCTACGACCTCCTCCGGCAGCAGCACCCCTCGCATTGCGCTGTGGCTTTCGACCGCTCTGAACCAACGTTCCGACACGAGCGCTATGAGCTTTACAAAGCCAACCGCGACGCAATGCCTGAGGACATCCAAAAGGCGCTGCCGTACATTATGCGCGTCATCGACGGATTCGGTATTCCTGTCGTGACCAAAGCCGGATATGAGGCTGACGATATTATTGGCACTCTTTCGTTTCAGGCTGAAAACCACGGCTTTGACGAAGTGCTTATGGTCACTCCCGACAAGGATTTCGCCCAGTTGGTGACTGACCACGTTCACCTTTACCGTTTCGGACGTATGGGCAAACCAGACAGCATCTACACTCCTGCCGAAGTCTGCCAGGCTTTCGGCGTCGAACGGCCTGAACAGGTGGCCGACATCCTCGGCCTTTGGGGCGATGCTATCGACAATATTCCTGGCATCCCAGGCGTGGGCGAGAAAAAGGCCAAACAGCTTGTAGAACAGTTCGGTAGCGTCGAAAATCTGGTCAATAACAGCGACGAGGTCCGCAACGAAAAACTGCGCAACGCCGTCAAGGAGTTCTCGCGGCAGGCTCTCTTGTCCAAGGAGTTGGCCACCATCTGCCGAACGGTTCCTGTCGAGTTCGACGAGACTCTTCTGGCTCTCCCGACTCCCGATTACGAAACTCTGGCGGCTCTGTTTGCCGAACTGGAATTCAGGGCTTTCGCCAAAAAAATGTATACTGACCTCTCGGTTTCGGACCCCGAATTGGCTCTGAAACTGGACCTGAAGGTGAAAACCAACAAGGGGCCTGTATCGCCCGAAAAGGTTTTGCCAGCCGGCAATGCCGCGAAGGAGGGCAGGAAATCCGCTAAAGCACAAAGCAGCAACCCGTTGCAGGTGTCGCTTTTCGACGACGGCGCTCCTAAATCCAGCAACGGCTCGTCTGTCGCCAACAGCGGCGCTTCGTCCGACAAGTCCTTTAAAATTGCTACGATAGAATCTCTCAACGAGTTGCAGGACAAGGATTTTGCTCTTTATCTGGAACAGGATGCCAAATCCCGTTCGGTTCGCGGTTTGGCTTTCGCTACCAGCCCCGACGAAGCCTTCTATCTTCCTTTCGACGACAACGACTACTTTTCGTTTGTCCAGTCGGCCCTCGAAAATCCGAAAACGCGGAAGTTCTGCTACGATTTGAAGCAACTGAAGCATACTTTTCTGGAACACGATATCCATATAGAAGGCGAAGTGTTCGATGTCCAGCTGGCTCACTATCTTATTGATCCAGAAGCACGTCACTATCTAGACTTCATTGTCTCCAGCGTGCTCAACGAACAACTGGACGATACGCAGCCTGGCTATCCTCATCGTTGCGCCGAAATGCTGTACAGACTCTATGAGCCAATGCGGAAAACGTTGACTGACAATGATATGCTTGCCCTTTACAACGAGGTGGAAATCCCTCTCGTCGACGTTCTTGTGGATATGGAGCGCGAAGGGGTGAGAATTGATGTCGACGCCTTGAAGCATTATTCTGCCGAACTGTCGCACGAACGTGACGATATTGAACAGCGGATTTTTTCGCTCGCTGGTGAAAAATTCAACATCGCCTCGCCAAAACAACTTGGCGAAGTGCTCTACGAAAAACTCAAGGTTACCGACAAACCTCCGCTGACGGCCACCAAGCAGTACAGCACCGCCGAGGAGGTCCTGCATAAACTGCGCGACAAGCACGAGATAATTCCTCTTATTCTGGAATACCGCTCGCTCAGCAAGCTGGTTTCCACCTATCTGGACACTTTCCCGAAACTCATCGACCCCGTCAGCGGTCGACTGCATACGATTTACAACCAGACTGTTACTGCCACCGGCCGCCTCAGTTCTTCCAATCCTAACCTGCAGAATATTCCTATCCGCACCGAAAGGGGACGCGAAATCAGACGTGCTTTTGTGGCTCGCAACGACGACTACTCTATCCTTGCGGCCGACTATTCGCAGATTGAATTGCGCATCATTGCAGCTCTGGCCAACGACGAGCATATGAAGGACGCGTTCTCGAAACATTTTGACATTCACCGCGCTACGGCTGCCAAAATATATCATATCGACATTGACGATGTCACAAAAGAGCAACGTCGTAACGCCAAATCGGTCAACTTCGGCATCGTTTATGGCATCAGCGCCTACGGCCTGTCCGAGCAACTGGATATTTCCCGCAAGGATGCCGCTGCCCTTATAGATGAATATTTTCAGCAGTATCCTTCTATAAAACAATATATTGACGACAATGTGGCTTTCGCTCGCGAAAACGGCTACGCGCAAACATTGCTTGGCAGGCGCCGCTATCTCTACGACATCAACAGCCGCAATGCTGGCTTGCGACAGTTTGCCGAACGCAATGCCGTCAATATGCCAATCCAAGGCACATCGGCCGATATGATCAAAATAGCGATGATACGCATCTGGAAACGCTTCAAACAGTTGAACCTCAAGTCGAAAATGATTCTGCAGGTGCACGATGAACTGGTGTTCGATGTCTTTAATCCTGAACTTGAGGACGTCAAAGACATCGTGAGAAGCGAAATGCTCAACGCTCTGCCACTTCCCATCCCTGTCGAGGTGGGTATTGATGTGGGGAAAAACTGGCTGGAAGCACACTAAACAACAACTCTAAATATGCTTATTTAACTTATTTATTATATGCTGAATAATTAACGCTAAATCTGTTTGAGATGATTGATGGCAAATCTATAGAAAAAATCATTCTCGGTATCGACCCGGGTACGCGCATTCTTGGATACAGTGTGCTCGAAATCGTCGACAACAAACCGCGCATCCTTGTTCTTGATGTGCTTTATCTCAGACAGATTGCCGACTTCAACATCCGAATCCGGAAAATATTCGATTCCACTCTTCGCATTATCGACTCTTATCATCCCGACCATCTGGCCATCGAAGCACCATTCTTTGGCAAAAATGTTCAGTCTATGTTGAAACTTGGACGCGCTCAGGGTGTCGCAATTGCTGCCGCAATGAGCCGCGACCTCTCATATTCTGAATATGAACCCTCAACCATAAAGCAGCTCGTCACTGGCAACGGACAGGCTTCAAAAGAGCAAGTTGCAACGATGCTACGTTCACAGATGCCCTTCCCTGACGAGCCGCGCTATTTCGATGCAACCGACGCATTGGCAGTGGCTTACACCTGTTTTATGGAACGCTCTAACCCTCTGGCGGAAATCCAACAGCAATTCGCCACTTCGCACAAAAAAACTAAATCGCGTCGCAAATCGTGGACAGAATTCATCAATGTAAATCCCGACAGAATCGGCGGATAAAATTCTAACTTTAACTTTAACCTTAACCTTAACTTTAACTTAAGAAACAATTAGTGACCAGTAAAATGTATTGTCCCTTAACTTCCTTTAACTTCCTTTAACTTCCTTTAACTCCCCATTACCTTTAACCTTTAAACTTTAAGATATTATGGCAACAAAATCAGGAGAAGGATTCAGCAGCTCGTTTGGAGCTATTATGGCAGCAGCAGGTTCGGCCGTCGGACTTGGAAATATATGGCGTTTCCCTTACATCTGTGGCAAATATGGAGGCGGAGCATTTCTGCTGGTCTATATCTGCTTCGTGTTTTTTATAGGTATGACGCTGATGATGAGCGAATTCGTCATCGGCCGCCGCACTGGCGAAGACCCAATGAAAGCCTATCCGAAATTGCGTCCCCACAAACCCGGGTGGCGCTTCGTAGGTCTGGCAGGTCTTTTCACCTGTTTCCTCATTTTGGCCATCTACCTTGTCATCTCGGGTTGGACGCTCAACTATTTCTGGGAATCGCTGAATGGGACCTTGGCCGGTATTGCCGACGGCGATTTCGGAGTCCATTTCAATGATTTCGCATCGTCGCCCTTCCGTCCCGTTTTGTTTATCGTCCTTTTCCTTGTTTTCACCACGGTAGTGATTATCGGTGGCGTTGAAAAAGGTATTGAACGAGTGTCTAAACTGTTGATGCCCATTTTGGTAGTCCTTCTGCTTGTCTTGTGTGTCCGCTCATTGACCCTCGACGGCGCCTCTGCCGGAATTGCTTATCTTTTTCAGCCCGACTTCTCGAAGTTGACTGGCGAAGGTATCTTGGCCGCTCTTGGACAGGCGCTTTTCTCGCTGTCGGTAGGTATGGGCGTAATGATTGTCTACGGTTCCTATTTGCCTGTGGATGACAATATTCTGAAAACGTCGGTATGGATCACTGTATGCGATTTTGCTATTGCTGTCCTTTCGGGTATCGCCATTTTCCCCGCCGTTTTTGCTTGTGGGCAGGATCCCACGGGTGGCCCGGGACTGGTCTATCAGGTTCTCCCAATGGTCTTTAACTCCTTCGGCGGAGTAGGCCGTCTGTTCTCCATTGTCTTCTTTTTGCTGCTGTCGCTTGCAGCCCTCACATCCGCCATCTCGTTGCTGGAAGCACTGACACAATGGCTTTCCAACGAAAAAATAAGTCGCACTAAATCAGCTGTATTGATGTCGGTTGCTGTCGTTTTCCTTGCTGTGGTTGCTTCTTTCTCGTTCGGCGACGGTATCTGGAGCGGGGTCAAAATAGGCGGTATGCAGATGTTCGACTTGCTCGACAAACTGACCGGAACAATCCTGCCGCCAATCTGTGCCTTGCTGACAATCATCTTCTTTGGCTGGTTTATGAAGAAAGACGATATCATTGACGAACTCTCCAATCACGGCACCGTCAAAATTGGCTATTTTGATGTGTTCTACTATTTCTTGGTACGTCTTGTGGCTCCTGCCGCTTTGCTCATCGTTCTTATCAGTGGTCTCATCAATTGATTTTTTATGAGGAAAATAATTCTCTTTCTGATTGTTGCGATCTGTTTTACCTCGTGCGGAAATATCCAGGTCAAAAAGACTATCGACCCCAAATCGGTAGCCTTTGCGGCCGAGTATGACGCGAATTTCGACAATGTGCTTTATCCGTCGATGATGCTGGCTTTGGCCAACTATCGTGGCAACGAGATGGACTCGCTGTTCCGCGTCAGCGTTACGGCTCCGCAAAACAACTCGGTGATGCGTATTGTCGTCGACTCTACAGCACTCAACTATGTGAGTATTACGCAGGAAACATTGCCTCGAAAAGGATTGCGCTACTCTTTCTCGCCTGTCATCAAGTGGAAGTTTGAGAATTTGTACCGTATGCGCCAGCAGGGCTATATCGACCTCACATTCACCTGTTTTATCAACGACAAACAGGTGGATGTGAAAAATATCCGTCTCAATTATCGTCCTACAAATGAATGTCTTATGTCTCTCATTGGCAAAGACGGAAGCTACCACGACTACCGTTGGCTTTTTGCGGCATACGTCAATGAAGACCATCCCCAGATAGACGGAATCCTCAGCGAAATCCTCAACCAGGGCATTGTCACCATCTTCGACGGGCCGCGAACCGAAAAGAAAACCGAGACGCAGATGAGGGCCATTTGGTATTACGCTCTCAGCCGCGGTTTGGCCTATTCTTCCATTACGTGCACTTCAAATGGCTCAAAACGAACCAATTCGCAATATATCCGATTCTTCGACGATGTCTATCGCAACCGTCAGGCCAACTGCATCGACGCCTGCGTCTTCTTCTCGTCCATTATGCGCAAAATCGGCATCCAGCCTATTATTTTCGTCGATCCTTGCCACGCCTACCTGGGCTATTATACCGACAAGACCAAAAAGAAAATCGCCCTTTTGGAAACCACCATTACCGGATGGGTTAATTTGCCGGATTTGGACTCGCATTACGACGAGGAAACGGGCTTGATGGAAGAAAAATATTATGAAGGAATCGCCAAATACCTGACAGAGAAACAGAAAACTCAGTACCAGACAGGCAAAATGACACTCGACGAAATCAAAAAGGCCGTTTCGAACAATCTTTTTGATCGCGCCAGCGAATACCAAAAGGACAATTACAAGGCAAACAAGTCGCTATATACTGATAATGCCCAACAGACCTACCAGATGCTTGTTATCGAAGAATTGCGCAAGCAGATAGCGCCCATTCCTGCTGTTGAACCGGAAGTAACAAACCAATAATCAGAACGATGCGCTACGTAATTCATTTGGCATACAACGGCACAAACTATTGCGGTTGGCAAACGCAACCCAACCTGCCTACCGTTCAGCAGACGATAGAGGCGGCGCTGACCACACTGTTGCGGACTCCGGTGGCCATCGTCGGTTGTGGACGCACCGATACCGGTGTCCACGCATCCGATTTCTATGCCCATTTCGACCTTGACTTGCCAATCGACAACAACTTGGTTTTCAAGCTGAACAGCTATCTTCCACCCGATATCGCCATTTTTGGCATTAATCCCGTTGCCGACAACTTCCACGCTCGTTTCTCGGCCCTCTCGCGGACCTATAAATATTATGTATCCACCGCTCGTTTGCCTTTCTCGCAAGGCCTGTATTGCCGCATTTATTTCACGCCCGATGTCGGTGCAATGAATATTGCCGCACAGGAACTTATGAAATATGACGATTTTACTAGTTTTGCCAAGCTGCATACCGACAACAAGACCAATATTTGTCATCTGACTGAAGCACACTGGGATAGAGAAGGGGAGATGCTCGTTTTTACGATCACCTCCAATCGTTTTTTGCGCAATATGGTTCGGTCGGTTACCGGCACGTTGCTCGACGTGGGCCGCGGAAGGCTTTCGGTCAATGAGCTGAAGGCTATTGTGGAAAAGAAAGACCGCTGTGCCGCGGGCGTCTCAATGCCGGCTCAAGGGCTGTTTCTGACCAAGGTGAGATATTAGTGACCAGTGACACGGACGCGCCAGAACTAACGAATTAACGAATTAACGCATTTACAATGAAATATACAGAAGTCGATATCACTCTTTCCAAAACAAACCCCTTTCGCGACCTCCTTGTCTACAATCTGGGCGACGAAGGACCATATGACAGTTTTGAGGAGAAGAAAGATGGGCTAAAAGCCTATGTTCCAACCGATAATTTTGACGAACAGTTCCTGCACGATACAATTGACGACCTGAAGTCGATGGATTCTGACTTGCGCGTCGAGTACACAGTTACCGATTTGGCCGACAAGGACTACAACGAGGAGTGGGAACGTCAGCATCAGCCTGTCCTGGTCGATGGTTTCTGTTGGGTTCGCGCCCCCTTCCATCCGCATCGCGACGATGTGAAGTACGAAATCGAAATTGAGCCCAAAATGTCGTTCGGAACAGCCCATCACGCCACTACATACCTGATGCTGTCGCTGCTGGAGCAGCAAAATGTCCAAGGGATGCGCGTTCTCGATATGGGCAGCGGCACGGGCGTGCTGGCAATTCTCGCGGCCAAGAAAGGCGCAGCCTATGTCGAGGCCATCGATGTCGACGAGTGGGCCTACCGCAATGCACAAGAGAATTTCGAGCGCAACGGGGTGTCGGTCAACGCTTTGCTTGGCGATGCTTCATTGCTGACAGCCGACAAGCATTTTGACCTTGTGTTGGCAAACATAAACAGGAACATTCTCCTTAAGGATATGGAATCGTATGCGACGGTTTTGAACCCAGGCGGAACGCTGATGCTCAGCGGTTTCTACGAACACGATGTCCAGTCCTTGCAGGACAAGGCCGAAACGCTTGGGCTGCGGCTCGTTCAGCAACGTTCCCGCAACGAATGGACCGCTCTGAAATTAACAAAATAATCCACTTGCGCAATAATATTAACGAATTAACATATTAACGAATTAATACATTAAAAATTATGGATTTATCAGGTAGAAGAAAAAGTACTAATGTCGAGGATCGCCGTGGAAAAGGCGGCAAAATTGCCCTTGGTGGCGGTATTGGCGGCGCTTTGATTGCTGTTATTATGGCTTTGGTTATGGGTGGCGACCCGTCCGAGGCTTTGCAGCAACTCAGCAGCCAGACTTCCGAAAACACCGAATACGTGGCTACAGAACAGGAAAAGCAGTTTGAGGACTTTGCCCTCAAGATTCTTGCCAGCACCGAAGATGTCTGGACCGCCGAATTCAAACGTATGGGACGCACCTACACGCCGCCCAAGCTGGTGCTCTTCCACGGCAGCGTGCAGAGTGGATGCGGCAGCGCCAGCTCGGCAATGGGCCCCTTCTATTGCTCGGCAGACCAGTGCGTCTATCTCGACCTCGATTTCTTCAACGAGATGCCAAAATCGCTTGGTGCCGGTGGTGACTTCGCCTACGCTTATGTCATCGCCCACGAAGTGGGCCACCACGTCGAGCATCTGCTGGGCGTTCTCGGCGATGCCCACAGACAGATGGCGCAAACGTCTGAAGTTGAGAAGAATAAGATTAGCGTCCGCATCGAACTGCTGGCCGATTTCTATGCCGGAGTTTGGGGCTACTACGAAAACAAGATGTTCGGTTCGCTCGAAGACGGCGACCTCGAGGAGGCCATCAATGCCGCGCAAAAGATTGGCGACGACTATCTGCAGAAAAACGCACGCGGCTATGCCTCGCCCGAGTCGTTCACTCACGGCACTTCAGCGCAGCGTATGCGCTGGCTCAAGAAAGGCCTCACCACTGGCGATATGAGCAAAGGCGACACCTTCTCGCAGCCGTACAACAGCCTGTGAAAAAATTGAAAATTGAGAATTGAATATTGAAATCATTTGCGTCTTGTGACCGGTGACCAGTCACTGCAACGAATCAACACATTTATGAAAAAAATCATTCTATCTCTTTTGTTTATAGCACTTTGTGGCATTGCTGCCGCACAGGAAAAGAAGTACTACAACGAGGAAATCGACGGTATGGCACAGATTAAGGCCGCTACAGAGCTGGCGCGCCAGTCGGAACGCTACGTGCTGTGTCAGGTGGGCGGCAACTGGTGCCCCTGGTGCATCCGTTTTGCCCAGTTTGCCACAACCGACAGCGTCGTTGCGCCGCTGATAGAGAAGAACTTCGTTTACGTCCATATCAACTACTCCAAAGCCAACAAAAACCGCGAGGCAATGAAATATCTGGGCAATCCCGCACGTTTCGGTTTCCCGGTGTTTGTCATTCTGAATGAGGAGGGTACGCCCATACACATCCAGGAGTCGGCCTCGCTCGAGGAGGGCAAGTCGTACAACCGCAAAAAAGTGCAAAACTTCTTGAGCCTTTGGACTAAAGAAGCCGTTACCAAAGAGCTGTAAAAGAGAACGTAAGTAAACATATAAAAGAGGGAAGCGGCAGCTTCCCTCTTTTTTTTGTTTCCAGATACTGGCCGTCAAGGTATGCCGGTATACAATTGGGATTCCGGCACGACAGGCACCCACCTGCTCCGCCCGTTCCTATATCGTTCCTATATCGTTCTTATATCGTTCCTATATAAAAATATAAGAACGATATAAGAACGATATAGGAACGATATAGGAACGGCCCTGCCGGGTGGCGGCAAAAGCCGGTGTGAATCTTCAAGAATTAATTGTCTTTGTACCCGTTGGGGTTCTGGCTCTGCCAGTGCCAGCTGTCGCGGCACATCTCCTCGATGCCGTAGATGGCCTTCCAGCCCAGTTCGCGTTCGGCCTTCGACGGGTCGCTGTAGCAGGTGGCTATGTCGCCGGCACGGCGAGGCTTGATGCTGTAGGGCACCTTCACGCCGTTGGCCTTCTCGAAGGCCTTGACGACATCCAAAACGCTGTATCCGTGGCCAGTACCCAGATTGTATATTGCCAGGCCGCATTTGCGGTCGATGGCTTTCAGGGCGCACACGTGGCCGCGGGCCAGGTCGACGACGTGGATATAGTCGCGCACGCCTGTGCCGTCGGGCGTGTCGTAGTCGTTGCCGAAAACACCCAGCTCCTTGCGCTTGCCGATGGCCACCTGCGTTATGTAGGGCATCAAGTTGTTGGGAATGCCGTTGGGGTCTTCGCCCATAGTGCCGCTAGGATGTGCTCCGATGGGGTTGAAATAGCGCAGCAGGACAATATTCCATTCAGGATCAGCCTTCTGCATATCCATCATAATCTGTTCCAGCATACTTTTTGTCCATCCGTAGGGATTGGTGCATTGTCCTTTGGGGCATTGCTCGGTGATGGGAATCTCGACGGGGTCGCCATACACGGTGGCTGAAGAGCTGAAAATGATGTTTTTGCAATTGTGTTTGCGCAAGACGTCGAGCAGGGTCAGCGTGCCTCCGATGTTGTTTTCGTAATATTCCCAAGGTTTTTCGACCGACTCGCCGACGGCCTTCAGTCCGGCAAAGTGGATGCAGGCGTCGCACGGATGTTCGGTCAGGGCCTTCGACAGTCCCTCTCTGTCGCGGATGTCGACCTGATAGAATGCGACACGACGGCCGGTTATCTTTTCCACTCTCTCGAGTGATACCTTCGATGAATTGTCTAAGTTGTCTATCACAACAACCTCATATCCTGCTTGTTGAAGTTCTACGATTGTGTGCGAACCGATATATCCGGCACCGCCTGTTACGAGTATTCTTCTCATATTGATAATTGTTTCAATTCTGTTTAAAAGACGTTAAATAGTTGATGCTTAGGTCGTAGTGTTAGTTTTGTGTCTGTTTGATTCTTTTGCAAAGATAATAATTTTTTGTAAGTTGGCTTCGTTATCTTCGAAATGAATGATTTTTGTGATTTTTTTCCTGAAAAGTATGTTGTCATAAGGTTGTCGCTGTTTTTTTGTCATAATTTTTGTACAATCAAAATATTATTCGTATATTTGCAAATGCAATATTGCAACCGTTGTTGCGATATTTTTTTGAATTTCAAGTCATAAAAGTATTATTAAATAACAATATCAAAAAAAAATGGAAAAGAAGGACCTTCTGAAAGAAACCGTTCAGCACATTGACATCAAAAAGTATGACTCAACTGAGCTGATCAATGCTATGCGCCATATGTCGTTCACCAGCCGCGACACTGCCCGTGCTGCCGACATCCTGATGAAAATGTGTGCCGAAAAAGACTGCACCAATATCCTTACCATCGCCGGCTCGACTTCTGCAGCAGGATGTATGCAGGTTTATGTTGATATGGTGAAGAACAAAATGGTGGATGTCGTCGTTTCAACTGGTGCTTCAATTATCGATATGGATCTCTTTGAGGCTCTTGGTTTTAAACATTATATCGGAACTAAAGAAAACGTCATTCCCGACACCAAGCTCCGTGAGCTTTACATCGACCGTATCTATGATACCTTCATCGACGAGGAGGAACTGCAGGCTTGCGACAATGCCACTTTCGAGTTGGCCAATATGCTGGAGGCCCGCCCCTACAGCTCGCGCGAGTTCATCTATGAGCTTGGCAAATGGCTGCACAACGGCCGCGCCGTGAAGAAAGACAGCCTCATCCAGACTTGCTACGAGTGCGGTGTGCCTATTTTCTGCCCCGCTTTTTCCGACTGTTCGGCAGGCTTCGGCATCGGCAAGCACCAGTGGATGCGCGCCAAAGAGGGCAAGCCTTACCTCAGCATCGACTCGGTGTGCGATTTTATCGAGCTTACCAAAATCAAGATGTCCTGCCCCGAATCGGGCCTCTTTATGGTCGGTGGCGGCACGCCCAAGAATTTCGCTCAGGATACGGTTGTTTGCGCCGAAATACTTGGTTATGAAGTTCCTATGCACAAATATGCAATCCAGATCACCGTTGCCGACGTGCGCGACGGAGCCTGCTCGTCGTCGACGCTGCTCGAGGCTGGCAGCTGGGGCAAGGTCAGCGAGGAACTCCAGCAGATGGTCTATGCCGAAGGCACAACGGTCATCCCGCTCATCGCTTCGTATGTCTACCACAACGGTCCGTGGCGTGAACGCGAATACAAAAACTGGCAGAAACTGTTTGAAAAATAAAGATTTATGTTAAAAGTGACCAGTGACTAGTGACCTGTGGCACGACCACGCTCGTATCACAGGTCACGGGTCACAGGTCACTTTTCACTAATCATAATTCTCTAATCACAATTCACCAATTACAATTCACCTTCCACCTTTGACCAATATGGACGATTGTTTACGTCAGCAGATACGCGAACTGATTAATCGCGAGGTTGTTGTGGCTACGGGATGCACCGAACCGGGGGCTGTGGCCCTTGCTGTTGCCAAGGCTCGCGAAACGCTCGGCTCTATGCCTGACCGCACCGAGTTGCTGCTGAGCAAGAATGTATTCAAGAATGCTATGGGTGTCGGCATCCCCGGCACGGGAATGATAGGCCTGCCCATAGCTGTGGCAATTGCTTTGACATCAGGCGATTCGAGCCGTCAGCTGGAGGTGCTCACGGTGCCCTCATCCTGCGTGGATGAGGCCAAGACGTGGCTTGCCAACAATGGCGACAAAATCAGCATTGGCCTGAAGGAACGCTGCGAGGACAAGCTATACATTGAGTGCATCTGCACGAAAGGCAACGACCAGGCAAAAGCGGTCATTTCCAAGCGCCACACTAATTTCGTATACGTATCCAAAAACGACAACGTGTTGTTGGACAACGAGAATCAGTCGTGCGCCGGCGACGCGCAATGCTGCTCGGACCCTGTTCTGACCGAACGGATCGTTTTTGACTATGCCACTACGGCACCTATCGAGGAGCTGCAGTTTATCCGTGCCACGGTGGAACTGAACAGTGCTGCCGCCACCGAAGGCCTGAAGGGCTACGGCTTGAACACGGGACGCATACTGATGGAGAATGCCGAAGGCGATATCGTGCATACAGTCATTGCCCGTACCGTGGCGGCCTCGGATGCGCGAATGGATGGCTGCACCCTGCCAGTGTACAGCAACAGCGGCAGCGGCAATCAGGGCATAGCCTGCACGCTGCCTGTATACGAATACGGCCGTGCTAAAGGATTGGATGAAGACAAGGTGACCAGAGCGTTGATACTTAGCCATCTGACGTCGATTTACATCAAGCGGGGCATCGGCCGTTTGTCGGCTCTGTGCGGCATCGTCAACGCCTCGATGGGCGTTTCGTCGGGCATAACTTATCTGCACGGCGGCAACTACGACCAAGTGTGCTATGCCATAAAGAATATGATCAACACATTGGCCGGAATGGTCTGTGATGGTGCCAAGCCATCGTGCGCCCTCAAGATGTCGACGGGCCTCTACAGCGCATTTGTCAGCGCAGAGCTGGCCCTTCACGACAAGGTCGTCGACGCTTGTGATGGTCTGTCGGAGAGGAACATAGACTTCTCGATCCGCAACCTGGGCCGCCTTGGAAACGAAGGTATGGACCAGACCGACGATGTGGTGCTCGACATAATGACGCACAAGCAGAATTGACCCCGTTGAAAAAAAATATGCTCCGAAAGGGTTTATTTGAAAAAAAAACTGTAATTTTGCCAATTCAAATTTAATATAACAAAGATATGGATTTTAACAGTAACAGAACGAAAGAAGAGTTGTATTCACAGTCCATTAGTGCCGGCAAACGCAAGTATTTCTTTGATGTGAAGGAAACGCGCGGAGGCGACAAATTTATCGTTATTGCAGAAAGCCGCAAGCTTTTTGACAACAACACTGGCAATTTCTATTTCGAAAAAAACAAAATGTTCCTCTACAAAGAGGATTTTGAAAAATTTCAGAAAGGCCTCAACAACGCTATATCTTTTATCGAAACAGGCATTATCCCCGAAGAGGAAATCAGCGCTGCCGACAGCGAACCGTCGGCTGAACACAACGATGACATCGAGGATATTTTCAAGATTTGACAATCAGAGAGATCGATACTTAAACAATAATAGATATCCATCGCTATGGGTAAAATAATTTCGATAGCCAATCAAAAAGGCGGAGTGGGTAAGACGACAACGGCAACCAACCTCTCGGCATCGTTGGCTGTGCTGGAATACAAGGTGTTGCTCATCGACGCCGACCCTCAGGCCAATGCGACCTCGGGACTGGGTGTCAATCCGGAGACCGTGGAACAGAGCGCCTACGAGTGTTTTCTCGGCCAGGCCGCTGCCAAGGATTGCATTGTCGAGACCGAGACGCCAAACCTTTTCCTCCTGCCGACACGTATCGACTTGGTGGGTGCCGAGATAGACTTGGTCAACGAAAAACAACGTGAATTCTATATCTCAAAGGCCCTGGCTCCAATCCGCGACGACTATGATTTCATCATCATCGACTGCTCGCCGTCGCTGGGACTCATCACCATCAATGCCCTGACGGCATCCGACTCGGTCATCATTCCTATCCAGAGCGAGTATTTCGCCCTCGAAGGTCTCGGAAAACTGCTCAACACCGTGCGCATTGTGCAGACTCGACTCAATCCCAAGCTCTCCATCGAGGGACTGCTGATTACGATGTACGACTCGCGTCTGCGACTGGCCCGTCAGGTCGTCGAAGATGTGCGCGGACACTTCAAGCAGATGGTGTTCGACACTCTTATCTACCGCAATACCAAGCTGGCCGAGGCTCCAAGCTACGGACGCTCGATCATTATGCACGATGCGACCTGCTCGGGTGCCATCAACTATCTGAACCTGGCCAACGAAATCCTGCGCCGCAACGGATTGGAAAAAAAGAAGTAAAGTAGAGTTTGATTTGACAGACAATACGTTATGACAACGAAGAAAAAAACTACAGGATTAGGACGTGGATTGGGTTCCATTCTGCCCGATGTGGACATCGACGCCGCTATGGGCAAAAGCAACCTGACCACTACTATCACCACAATACCCCTGGAAAGCATCGAAACAAATCCTTTCCAGCCACGTAAGGATTTTGACAGTGAGGCTCTTGAAGAGTTGACCCAATCCATTCGCCAACAGGGTGTTATTACTCCCATTACTGTCCGCCAGATGCCTGACGGCAAATATCAGCTCATCGCTGGCGAACGTCGCCTCCGGGCTTCACAAAAGGCTGGACTGAAGGAAATACCGGCATATATCCGCATCGCCACCGATGCGCAGATGATGGAGATGGCTCTCGTCGAAAATATTCAGCGCGAGAACCTTAATGCGATGGAGATAGCCTTTTCCTACAATGCCCTCATCGAGGAATGCCAGCTGACGCACGAGCAGCTGAGCGAGAAGGTTGGCAAGAACCGCTCGACCATCACCAACTATCTGCGCCTGCTCAACTTGCCGTCGGAAACGCAGCTGGCTCTCAGCACCGACCAGATCAGTATGGCTCACGCCCGTTGTCTGGTCAATGTGGAGGATACCGACGCACATCTGGCCCTGCTTCACGATATCATTAACAAGCAACTGTCTGTGCGCCAGACCGAACAGATGGTCAAAGAGATGGCAAAGCCCAAACCTCAGGCTGTTCCGCACAAGAAGGACGACCTGCCTGAAACGCACGCCGCATCACGCTCGGCGCTGAAACAGTATCTGCAATCGGAAGTCGACATCAAACGCAGCCGTCGCGGCAAGGGCACGCTGACAATCCATTTCAACAGTGACAAGGACTTCGAACGTATCATCAAGCTTATCGAGAAGTGATTAGTGAATTGTGATAAGTAGCTTTAAATATATGAATTATATAAAAAGAGTGGGGTCGCTTTGCCTTGCTCTTTTTTCTGTTCTTTGGGCCGGCACTGCCTTTGCGCAGAACGATACCGTTATGTCTGCCAGGCAGGGCAGGGCAGAGGGCACGGTGCACACTGTTGCCGTCGAGAAGCCGCACAGCGCATCGAAGGCATTGCTCCTCTCGGCCGTTTTGCCCGGCGCCGGACAGGTCTATAACGGTCAGGCGTGGAAGATACCGATTGTCTATGCCGGGCTTGGCGGTGTGGCCTACTACACCTACACCAATTACACTCAGATGAAGCTGTACAAGGAGGAGTATCTTTATCGTGTGAACAACGACGGGGCATCGCTGCACCCCGACGACCCAAGCATCGCAAACGACCCTACATCGAACATCTATAACCTATATGAAGACTACAACAAGACTTTCCAGCTGTCGATTATCATAGCTGCTGCAGTCTATGGCCTCAACCTGCTAGATGCCTACGTTTTTGGTCATCTCTATGATTTTCAGATTACTGACGAGCTGACGCTGAACATAGCCCCCGAACTGCTGCCCTACAACAAAATCGGAGGCACGTTCGGCACCGGCCTCGGCTTCGCCCCGGCAGCGGGCATTCGGCTGAGGTTCTGATTTTATTCTCAACGCTCAAGATACGGCAACACCACGTTCGTATAACGCCTCGGGAGCAAACCCGATTTCGTTGTGCCAGTCTATGGTAGCCTCGAGTCCGTTTCGGTTGCCACCCGCTCCGCCATTTCCTATATATATCCTATATAT
>JAFWYO010000233.1 GCA_017517715.1 Bacteroidales bacterium | reverse complement strand
TAACATCCAGACCGCCACCGCGCCATCCCCTCTCGGAGAGGGGTGCCCGAAGGGCGGGGTGTGTCGCACTCGCAAACCCAACACTTATCCCCACACCTGCAAACCCAACACTCACCCCCACACCCGTAATCAAACCCTCACCCCAAAACCCGTAACCAAACTCCCCCACACTCGCTTCCCTACTCGCCCTCCACTTCCCCCACAAAAATCACTTTTTTTGCATACAATTTGATTTTTCTATGCGCGTATTAAAAAAATTAGTATCTTTGTATTTTCACTCCGAATAAATAAAACATACATAAGATAATGGAAGACAATAAATTGTTCACCAAATGTCCGCCCGTTTCGACCGAAAAATGGGAAGAAGTCATCAACAAGGACCTCAAAGGTGCTGACTACGAGAAAAAACTGGTTTGGAAAACCATCGAAGGTTTCAAGGTAAAGCCCTACTACAGAGCTGAAGACCTGGAAAACATTGAATATCTGAACTCTAACCCCGACCAGTTCCCCTATACGCGTGGCAAGCACAGCGACAACAACGTGTGGGACATCCGTCAGGATATCAAGGAGAAAGACCCCGCCAAGGCTAACGCCTACGCCCTCGACGCCGTGAAGCGCGGCGCCACAGCCATCGGATTCTGCGCCAAGGCCATCGAGACCGAGGAGCAGATGGCCACCCTGCTGAAGGACATCTACCTGACGGCGGTGACAATCCACTTCAATTGCTGCAACACCAAGTTCATCGACACCTTGCGCCTCTTCGTCGCCGTGGCCCGCAAGAACGGCTTCGATACCAAGGAGATACGCGGCTCGGTGAATTTCGACATCTATAGCTACGCCCTCAAGCACGGCAAGTTCTGGGGCGGCGAGGACGGCGACCTCAACGAGGCTGTCGAGCTCGTCAACTATGCCAAGGAGAACCTGCCCAAATTCCGCGTGCTGACCGTCGGCGGAACGCTGTTCAACAACGCCGGCTCGAACATCGTGCAGGAGCTGGGCTTCAGCCTTGCCGTTGCCAACGAGCTGATGGCCAAACTGACCGAACGCGGATGCGACGCCACGCTGGTGGCCAAGAACCTGGTTTTCAACCTCGCCATCGGCGGCAACTACTTTATGGAAATTGCCAAAATCCGCGCCGCACGTATGCTGTGGAGCAAGATTGCCGAGCAGTACAAACCTTCGTGCGACTGCGCCCTGAAGGCCTACATCAACTCGACCTCGTCGACGTGGAACAAGTCGGTCTTCGACCCCTACGTCAATATGCTGCGCACCACCACCGAGACGATGAGTGCCGCCATCGCCGGCGCCGACTCAATTTCGACCGCGCCGTTCGACGTCACTTTCAAAGAGGCCGACGACTTCAGCTACCGCATCGCCCGCAACCAGCAGCTGCTGCTCAAGGAAGAGTCCTACCTGGACAAAATCGTCGACCCCGCAGCCGGCAGCTATTATATTGAAAATCTGACCGATTCTATCGCTCAATACGCTTGGCAGCAGTTCCTCGCCATCGAGGAGAAAGGCGGCTTTGCCAAAGCCATCCGCGAAGGTTATGTGCAGGACGAAATCGCCAAGACCGCCCAGCAGCGCGATATGGACATCGCCACCCGCAAAACCACCATCCTCGGCACCAACCAATATCCCAACCTGACCGAGACGATGAACGCCAAAATCGAGAAGAAACCTTGCTGCTGCTGCCATTGCGAGAAGGGCGACGAGGTGAAGGTCCTCGAACCCTACCGCGGAGCCGAAGCCTTCGAGCATCTGCGCCTCGCCACCGAGCAGTCGGGCCGCCGCCCCAAAGTGTTCCTGCTCACCTACGGCAATCTGGCTATGCGCCGCGCCCGTTCGGGCTTCGCCACCAACTTCTTTGGCGTGGCCGGCTACGAAATCGTTGACAATAACGGTTTTGCCACGGCCGAGGAAGGCGTCAAGGCCGCCCTCGAGCAGAAGGCCGACATCGTGGTGCTCTGCTCGTCGGACGACGAATATGCCGAAATCACCGAACAGGCCTGCAACCTGCTGAAAGGCAAGGTCAAGAGCATCGTTCTGGCCGGTTTCCCGAAGGAAATGGTCGAGACCTACAAGGGCTATGGCGTCGACGAGTTCATCCACGTCAAGACCAACGTCCTCGAATCCCTCACCGGCTTCCAGAAGCTTTTCGGAATAATGTAATTTTGTGTAGTTAGAGGGAAGTTAAAGGAAGTTAGAGGGAAGTTAAAGGAAGTTAAAGAGTAACACATTATAAGGAAAAGGTTCCTCGCGGGGAACCTTTTTTGATGAAAGGGACAAAAACGACAATGAAATTCGCTTATCCGCTGATAGACCGCTACATACTGGGCAAGTACCTGAAGACGTTCCTGCTCTGGCTGGTGCTTATCATCGTCATTGTCATCACCTTCGACGTGTCGGAAAAGCTGGACGACTTCCTGAAAAACAGCGCCCCGATCGGCGAAATCATCTTCCAATACTACGCCAACTTCATCCCCAACTTCTTCAACCTCTACGGCCCCCTGTTCATCTTCATCTCCACACTTTACTTCACCTCCAAGATGGCGGGCAACACCGAAATCATCGCCATCCTTGGCAGCGGCATCAGCTACCGGCGCCTGCTGCGGCCCTACCTGCACGGCGCCATCATTCTGGCTTTGGGCATCCTGGCGGTCGGCAACTTCGTCATTCCGCGCAGCAATATTCATCTTAAAAAGTTCGAAGACAAATACATACACACCCACCACCGAAGCTATTACAGCAACCTGCATTTCCAGACAGCCAAAGGGGTGCAGGTTTCGGCCTACAGCTACGACGTCAACGAGCGCAGCGCCGTGTTCTTTCAGCAGGACAGCTACGACCCCTCCGGCGAGCTGAAGGTTCGCGTCAGCGCCAACAAGATTATCTACGACACCCTCGACGGGACCTGGACAGCACAGGGGATGACGCAACGAGTCTTTGACGGCGACAAGGAGACGATGACCACACTCCCAAAAGCCAAACTGCATCTCAAAGTCAAGCCCGACGACTTCAACCAGGCGTCGAAGGACATAAGCACGATGAACAGCATCGAGCTCTACCACCACATACAACACGAGACGATGCGCGGATCGGGAGCCGTAACGGCAGCGAAGCTGGAATTCTACCAGCGCATCCTCAACCCACTGGCATTCATCGTTATGACATTCATCGGCGTAGCCATCTCGTCGCGCAAGACACGCGGCGGACTCGGCCTGCACCTGGCAATCGGCATCACGCTGGCCTTCGGCTTCATCGTCCTGATGCGCGTCTGCGCAGTCTTCGCCGAAAACGGCAACCTGCCGCCATTCCTGGCCGTCGCTCTGCCGCAGCTGATTTTCGGCATCGCCGCAATATATCTTATTAAAAAAGCACCAAAATAAAGATTAAAGGTTAAAGGTTAAAGATTAAAGGTTATAGTTTAATTTAACCTGTCTAACAAAATATCAGAATTATGACAATCCAAGAAATAGAACAGCAAATCATAGACGAGTTCGCCAATTTTGACGAATGGCTCGACAAATACAGCTACCTCATCGAGCTGGGCAAAGACTGTCCCGTCATCGACGAGAAGGACAAAACCGAGAGCAACCTCATCAAGGGCTGCCAGAGCCGCGTGTGGCTCAGCTGCCAGCAGCGCGACGGACGCCTCTACTTCGCCGCCGACAGCGACGCCGTCATCACCAAGGGCATCATCTCGCTCCTAATCCGCACCTTCGACGGACAGACGCCGCAGGACATCCTCGACGCCGACCTGAGTTTCATCGACGTCATCGGCCTCAAAGAGCACCTCTCACCCACCCGCAGCAACGGCCTGACATCGATGCTCAAACAGATGAAAATGTATGCCTTGGCATATTCAATGAAGAAAGAATAATCCAATATAATATCGTTATAACGTTATATCGAAATAACGTTATAACGAAATAACGCGATAACGAACTAACGCAATAATATGACCCCCACCAAAGAGACCATCAAAGACGCCGTAATCAACTGCGTGAAAAACGTCTACGACCCCGAAATCCCCGTCAACATCTACGACCTGGGACTGATCTACAACATCGATGTCGACGACGAGCTCAACGTCAAGGTGCTGATGACGATGACCGCCCCCGACTGTCCCGAAGCCGAATATATGTTCCGCGAGGTGAAAGATATGATTTCATATATCGAAGGCGTCAAAAGCGTCGACGTCGAACTCACCTTCGACCCGCCCTGGAGCTTCGACAGTATGAGCGACGCCACCAAAGCCGAACTGGGATTCCTATAATTTTTGGGGAAGTTAAAGGAAGTTAGAGGGAAGTTAAAAGAAGTTAGAGGGAAGTTAAGGGAAGTTAAAGGAAGTTAAAGGAAGTTAAAGGACAAATGAACTTGCAAAACGACAAAATATAGTATATAAATATTCCGAAGCCAAACGACAAATAAACTTGCTGGGGACTATCGTCCCTTAACTCCCCTTAACTTCCTTTAACTCCCAAAAAAGAAACAGCCTATGCGCCTACGCAAGAAACAACAAGCCTTCATCGATGCCGCCACAGCTGGCGGAAGCCCCTCCTCTATGTTCTGGCAGCGCCTGCGCCGCAACCGGATGGCCATCGCAAGCCTTGTTGTCATAGGCCTTTTCGCACTTGTAGCCATACTGGGCTACCTCATCACGCCCGACCACACACCCTACTGCAACCAGCAGTACCTCGAGCTGGCCTCGATGAAGCCGCTGAGCAAAGCCACCTTCATATATGTCGACAACGGCACCGAAGCCAAGCAGGGGCCGCTCAAGACCCTTGCCAAGGGACGTCCGCTCGCGGCCGAGGCAATACCCGTCTACTCCTACAGCCGTCAGGGCGACAGCATCGTCGCCGAGACCTACACCGGCTCCACCCCCAACGACGGCGAAACACTGCGCCTGCCCGCCAGCAAGGTCAAAGAGATCAAGACCCGCACCTTCCTTCTCGGCACCGACACCTACGGGCGCGACATACTGAGCCAGGTGATGATAGGCAGCCGCGTCAGCCTCTCGGTGGGCTTCATCGCCGTGGCCATCGCGCTGCTCATAGGCATCCTGCTCGGCTCGCTGGCAGCCTACTACGGCGGCTGGGTCGACAGCGTCATTATGTGGCTCATCAACGTCGTGTGGTCCATCCCCACCGTGCTGCTGGTCATCGCCATCACCTTCGCCCTGGGCAAAGGCTTCTGGCAGGTCTTCATCGCCGTGGGCCTGACGATGTGGGTCGACGTGGCCCGCGTGGTGCGCGGCCAGGTGCTGTCGGTCAAAGAGAAAGAATATGTCGAGGCCGCCCGCGCCCTGGGCTACCGCACCCCCCGCATCATCCTGCGCCACATCCTGCCCAACATCACCGGCCCCGTCATCGTCGTCACCGCCTCCAACTTTGCCAGCGCCATTTTGCTCGAAGCGGGCCTCAGTTTCCTCGGAATCGGCGTCCAGCCCCCTATGCCGTCGTGGGGAAGTATGGTCAAAGAAAACTACGGCCAGATACTGCTCGACAGCGCCTACCAGGCCTTCATACCCGGCCTCGCCATAATGCTTATCGTATTGGCATTTATGCTTTTAGGCAACGGCATACGCGACGCGCTCGACATCAAAGACTAGCCACAGGAAAAACACTTTTTCAAAGCCAAAAGCAAAAAAAACTTAAAAATTTAACACAATTAAAAAAAAGTGTGTACTTTTGCATAAAATTTCCCGTTAAGGGAAAAACATAACACAGAACGAAAATTATTATTAACCAATTAAAAAACAACTAAAAAAATGAAAAATCTTTTCAAAATGATGGGCATTGCTCTCGTAGCTTGCTCGATGTTCGCTGCTTGCGGCAGCGACTGGACTGT
Organism: Bacteroidales bacterium; assembly: GCA_017517715.1. Classification (GTDB taxonomy): domain Bacteria; phylum Bacteroidota; class Bacteroidia; order Bacteroidales; family P3; genus Colimorpha. Next base: position 890 of record JAFWYO010000233.1, on the reverse strand, counting down.
TACAGCAACCGCCAATGATGAAGCTATGGGTACCGTTACCGGTGGTGGCGACTATGCCGACGGCACTGAGTGCACCCTCACTGCTACCCCCAACGCCGACTACGAATTCGTAAGCTGGAGCGACGGCAAGACCGACAACCCCTACACCTTCACCGTTACCAGCGACGTCAACCTCGTTGCTACCTTCAAACACGTCGACGGCATCAAGGTTACCTTCAACGGTGCTTCCTGGAATGCTAACGATGCTGCTTCGCACATCTATCTCGTCAGCGCTCAAAACACCTGCGGCGCTCGCGCTTCCTCCACAGCCGATGGCCAGTCCTATCCTCTCGCCGACGCTTTCTGGTTTGGCAACTCCACCGGTTCTTTCACCGACAACACCTCCGACGGCCAGAACTACAACAACAACGTCATCAACTACGTTGAATACTACGAGACCGGCGCTCTGCAGAACCAGCAGGGTACTTTGTTCGGTGACTGGTGGGCAAAGAGCGCTACCATCAACGTCAGCGCTTTCGACGCCACCTCGATGGACCTCGGTGCAAATGTTGACGCCACTATGTTCAACGCCCGCGAGGCTTTCGTCGGCGAGACCGCTGTTGGATTTGCAGCTGCTTCCACCGCTCCTATGGGAATGGACATCTACGGCACTATGACCGCTGCTTCCAAGGGCGTTGTTCCCGTCAAAGTCAGAGACATCACCAACCTCAAGTAAATTAACACAATTGAAACTACAGCCTCCTCTTCGGAGGAGGCTTTTTAATGTTTTATAACGAAAATGAAAAAATCTTTTAAATTCATCGCTTGCCTTTTCGCAGTCTCCGCACTGGCAGTAGCTTGCAACAACGCTCCCGAAACCACCGAGGACACCACCGCTGTTGACACCCCCG
>JAFWYO010000232.1 GCA_017517715.1 Bacteroidales bacterium | reverse complement strand
GTTGCGACGGTTGACGCCGTATTCGTTCAGGGGCGGAAAAATGGTCTTGTGCGAACAGAGCAGAAAGAGTACGATGATGGCCACGCCGCTGACGCTGACAGGCCAATAGTCGACCAAAAACTTGGGTATCAGGTTGCCCATATCGCCGCCGACGCCCATATAGGCAAACATTTCGCTGCTCATTCGCCGATAGGTGAATTGGAAATAGGCGACGTCAATCTGATTGACAATCACTACCGTAAGAACAGGCAGAAGATAGAGGACGTTGCTCAGCGAATGGTACCATTTTTTCCAGCGGATATTGCTGGGAATAAGGTTCATAATAAAAAACGGAAGAAGAACCAGAGCCAGCGTGGCGACGCTGAAACGCAGAAATCCCCAAACGATTCCGACCCATTCTTTGGTGTCGTCGATGATGAAATGCCCGCTGTTGAGGGCGTAATACATCACCTGCGTCAGGGTCAGCGCAGCAAGCGCTATCAGGAATTTTACGATAAGGTATCCGTATACGTTACTTGGTTTGAACCATCCGTTCCTTTGTGTCATTTTGAATTTAAAATTGAAAATTGATTTTTTTTTGTGAATAGTGAATTGTGAATAGGGACCTGTGAACACTATTCACAGGTCACTATTTCACGGTTTATACTTCGATTCTTGCAGAATGGATTGCGAATTGGTGTTGTTGAACAGCTCTTCGATGGTCGACTTGCTGTTTTCCATATATTTGCGGACTATTTGCCATCCGATGTAGTGGGCCGTTCGGGGAGCCGAATCCTTGAAGGCGTTGGTTTTGGGCGCTTCGTCCACAAAGTTGTGGTAACGGTTGAAGTCGCGCTCGTAAAGTAGCTCATTCTGAATATAGTAGGCCCAAACATTGCTTTCGTTTTTCTTCATCCAGTCCATCTGTTCCTGGCTGTAGCGGATTTTGATTATGTCGTCTTTGCGAGGCATCACTTGATCCAGAAAATACAACACTTTGCCTTCGGCGACCATCAGGTCGAGCATAGTGGTTGTCTCTTCGTTGGGCATAGCGATGAGCTGGCGTGCAGCTTCGGCCATAATGTCGGAGGCCAGATAGGCGCTGTCGCTCAGTTCGACGAGGTACATCGGCAAGCCGAACCAGCTGTATTTCTCCATCGAGCCGAGGGCGTATTGGTCGATGCTGACGAGGATGCTCTTGCTTTCGGGGTGGGCGAGGATGCGTTGGCTGTAGTCGAAGGTTGCCGAGACGAAGGTTGCGAACTGGTCGAAATCGAATTCGCCGTACAGTGAGCGGGCCTTCTTTAGGGCTGCCGAGAGCTCTTTTTCAAGCCAATGCAGGTCGCCATATCTTTTTTGGGTTATGTCATATATGTCGCGTACTGTGGCATCGCTGGTGAAATCGGCTATTTGACTGACAAACTGTTCGTTGTCAGGATAGATGTTCAGCAGGGGGCTGCTGTATTCGGTCTGGAACTTCCTCAGCGCGTCGGGCAGTTTGTCGGCAGGCGTGTCGAAAAGTGTCTGTTCGTAGCGGAGTATTTCGACGTTGTTGCTGTCGCCCGGGCGGGTTTTGCCGCCGCAGGCCACGAGGACCAGCGCGGACAACAGGCTGCAAAATAATATGTTGGTTATTTTTTTCATTGAATCTGATGATTGGTCAAATTTGCAAAAATACGAAAAAAAGCCGAATACGGGCCTTGTTATTTTCAATTTCGGACTGTGTCCGACTTTTTCTTGGCGTGTTTTTGCGAGTGTCGGGCCTTTTCTCGGCGTGTTGCAGCAGTGAATGAATCACACCCGCTCCGCCCGTTCCTATATCGTTCCTATATCGTTCTTATATCGTTCTTATATTTTTATATAGGAACGATATAAGAACGATATAGGAACGATATAGGAACGGGCAGTGGAGGTGGAGGGAGAAGGGGATCTTTTGCTTCCCTTAGGTGTCAACTGAATGAATGGCTATTTTTTGACTATTTTTTTTGTCACGGTGCCGGCTTCGGTGCTGATGCGTACAAAGAGGGTGCCTGCCGGTATTGTTTTGTGGTTCTCTAAACAATGATAAAAGGCAAGCCAGATTGGCTTGCCTTGCGGCGGTGCCATCTGGCTTGCTGATAATGTGTCAGTGTGTTAGTGCGTTATTGTGTTAATGTGTTAATGGCTGTGCGACACACCCCGCCCTGCGGGCACCCCTCTCCGAGAGGGGATGTGGCTTACGCGGTCGTGTTACAGGTCACAAGTCACAAGTCACTATTCACTAATCACAAATCACTATTCACTCATTCGTATCCGAATTTGCTGCTTCGGCGGCCTTGTTCTCGTTGTCGATGATTTTGAGTTTGGCTTCGAGCAGGGCGATTTCCTGCCGTGCGTTTTGCATTTTCTTTTCAAATTCGGCTTTGAGCAGGTCGGCCTGTTTGGATTCGGCGAGGAAGCCGAGGTTGTTTTCCCACAGGCTGAGGTCGGCGCGCAGTTTCTGAATTTGTTCTATCAGCTGTTCGCGTTTGTCGCCGAGGTGGTGCTGGTTTTTGCCGCTGTGGAGCGTTTCGCGGAAGGAGGCCAGCTCGGCTTCGCGTGCTGTTATCTTCATTTTTTCGAACATCGCGTTGATGGTGTCGCGGAATTCTTTCTGCAGGCGCTGCTTGTCGGCGATGGGGACGAAGCCCACTTCCATCCAGCGGCGCTGGAAGTCCTTGATGGCGCTCAGGTTCTCGTCCTTGTCGTCGCCGAAGTTGAAGGCTTTGAGCTCGCTGAGGATGGCTTCTTTCTTTTCGAGGTTTTCCTGTTCGGAGCCGCGCAGGGTGTTGAAGTGCTCGGATTTGCGGTTGAAGAACTCGTCGCAGGCGCCGCGGAAACGGTGCCATATCTTGTCGCTGACTTTGCGGTTGACGGGGCCTATCTGTTTCCATTCTTCCTGCAGCTTGAGGAGCTCTTCGGTGGCTTTTTTCCAGTCGTCGCGTTTGGCGATGGCTTCGGCTTGGAGGCAGAGTTCTATTTTCTTGTTGAGGTTTTCGGACTGTTCGTCTTTGATGGTGTCGAAATGCTGTTTCTTTTCGGCATAGAAGCGGTCGATGGCTCCCTTGAAGTCGCTCCAGATCTGTTCGTTCTGTTCGCGCGGCACGGGCCCGACGCTCTTCCATATCTTGAGCAGCTCGTCGAGTTGGGCGGAGATGTCGTTCCACGCTTTGGTGGTTGTGGGCATTTCGGCTGTCAGGTTGTGAGCTTTTTCGACGAGGGCCTGTTTGGCGAGGAGGTTCTTCTCCATTTCGTCGCGACGCTGCTCGTAGTATTCGCGGCGCCGTTCGTCGATCTGGCTGGCAGCGTTGCGGAAGCGGGCCCAGATTTCGTCGTTCTGCTCGACGGGGACGGGTCCTATTTCGCGCCATTGTTCGCGCAGGTTCTGCAGCTCTTTGGCGGCCTTGGTGATGGAGGGCTCGACGATGAGCTCTTCGGCTTTTTCGCAGAGCAGGGTTTTGCTTTCGAGGTTTTTCTTCTGGTCGAGGAGGATGAGTTCCTTGTTGATTTTGACTTTGTTGAAGAACTGCTCGACGAAGAAGTGGTAGTTCTGCCAGAGGGCGTTCATTTCGGTGCGGGGCACGTCGCCGATGGCTTTCCAGCGCTCCTGCAGGGCGTTGAATTGGTCGTATGACTGCTTGAGGCTTTCGGACTCGTTGTCGATGAGCTTGCGCAGCTCGTCGAGGATTTGCTGCTTGAGCTCGAGGTTGTGTTTCTTAGCGGCTTCCAGCTCGTCGATGTGTTTTTGGCGACGTTCGCGGTATATGCTGTATACTTTGCGGTAGGCTTCGGCGACAGCGTCGTCGCCGCCTTCGTATTCGTCTTTGTTGCCGCCCTCTTCGATGAATTTGTCGAATGCGGCTTTCTTGGCTTCGCGGTCGGCTTCGGCAAAGCGCAGTTTGATGGCGCCCACGCGGTTCTTGATCTTGGTGATGTCGTCGGTTTGGAGCAGCTCCTTGAGGGCGTCGGTCAGTTGCTCGCGGCTCATAGCGCTGTAGTCGACAACGGGTTCTTCTTCGGCTACGGCCGGTTCGTCGGCCGGTTGCGAGGCAACGGGGGTATCGGTTGCCTGTTCTGCCGTTGTGTCGTTCGGCTGAACGGTGTCGGGTTCGTTTTCGCAGTGTTCGGCATCCGTTTGCGGAGCTTCGTTCGGGTTGTTTTCAACAGATGTCTCTGTCAGGTTTTCAGGAGTTTGCTCGGACTGGATTTTGTCGTTTCCTTCGTTGTTCGGAATTGACTCCGTGGTCGCGTTTTGCATTTATTTCAGCTCTTCCATTTGGTGTTGGGTTTGTGTTACAATTGCTTGTTTTAAAGTAGATTAATGATGTTTTTTGGACGTTTGTCCTGTAAATTCGAAGTGCAAAAGTAAACAAAAAATTTCTAACGGATGATGTTTTGGCCGCTTTTCTTTCGAAAAATTATATTTTGCGCCCGTTGGTTTCCGTGTCGATATGCTGGCCTGGTTGATGATTGTCGTGTTCAGGAGTCGAAGTCGGGAATCAGGTCGTCGAGAGCCAGAATCAGGTCGGAGACAAGGTTGCGCTGTTCTTTGAGGAATTTTGTTTTCCTTTTTTGCAGTGTCGGGTTGCTGATGGTTGCGGGGAAATAGGTGGTTGTGGGCTGCTCGGGGTCGGAGAAGTCGAACATCCCGCTTTCGAAAATGCCTCCGTCGACGAACGAGATCAGCATCGCGTTGCGCTCGTCGTTGGCCGGCAGTTCTTCGCCAGGCCGGTTCTGCGACGTCTCGTCGTATATGTGCTCGCCTGTTTCGAGCGCATCGGGGCCCAAGATAATCAGCATCTTGTCGAAAATGACGCCGCCTCCCTTCGCCGTTGGCGCAACGGCGGGGATGTCGACAAGGAAAAACACCTGCTGGTTGACGTATGAGATATATGTATATATAGAATACCTTATTGTTCCCTCTTTGGATTCGATGTCCACTTCGTTGCTTCGCTCCAGGTTCAGCCCATAAAGCTGGTTCAGGTAGAATGCAAACGTAAAGGCTTGGTGGCGAGTGTTCCAGGTCAGTATGGATGCTTCCTCCAGTCTGTCGTTGAAAAACTCCTCATAGTCGAAGGGTATTTTCTCTTGTTTGGCCATAGCTGAATGTTTTTGTTGGTGTTTGTTCAAATTAATATGCTGTGACTCATTCGAATGAGATGTTGCTGTCGAACTTGGGCCGATAATTGCTCGAGGCATCAAGCTCTTGCACCCATCCGTTGTGGAAACCAAGGCGGTAGAAAGCGTCGGTCACCTCGCGGTACTCCTCTTCGCTGATGCAGCGGCTCAGCTGGTCGGGAAGCTCGACGCCGTCGGGCGGAAAGTATTGCGCCATCAGCGAAATGTGGATGTTGGTCGACAGGTTGTCGGCCAGCCACTCCAGGCAGCGTATCGAGTTCTGCACCTGGCCGGGCAGAACCAGATGGCGCACTATCAGGCCGCGGAAGGCCATATCGTCGTCGTCGGTGGGCAGCGACGACCCTTTCTGGTTGTACATCTCCTTGATTGCCAGCGCTGCCACTTCGGGATAGTCGGCAGCATTCGAAAAGCGCCGCGCCAGGTCGCCGTCGCTGTATTTGAAGTCGGGCAGGTAGATGTCGACATTGGGGGCTATGCGTTGCAGCACCTCGACGCTTTCGTAGCCGTTGGTGTTGTAAACGACAGTAGGGTAGAGGCCTCGCGAGTGGAGCCCTTCGACAATGGGCTCGACAAGGTCGTTGTATTGTGTGGCGCTGACCAGGCCGACGATGTTCTCGGTCTGCTGCAGGCTGGCGGCGGTGGCGTCTACAATCTGCTCGACGCTGTGCAGCGTTATCAGGTCGGGGTCCACCTTGGCACGCGAGATGCGGTGGTTTTGGCAGAACACGCATTGCAGGTTGCAATGGGCAAAGAATATGTTGCTGATGCCTTTGCGCCCCGAAATGGGTGGTTCCTCGCCGGTATGGGCGTAGACAGCTGCCACTTCAGGCGATTTCGAGTCGCTGTGGCAGAAGCCCGGCAGGGCATTGCATCGGCGTGGACATTTCTGGCAAGACATTTTTTGGAATTAAAAATTAATAATTAAAAATTAAAATTATTCGCGCCCCTCTCGGCTCCGTTTTCTTCGTTCTTTGTTTTCTGCTTTCTGCTCTCCGCTTTCCGCTCTTCGTTCTCCGTTCTCCTTTCACCCCTTCGGGGTTCTATTTTTTTGGTGTCCTGTTCAGGGGTTTCGCTGCGCTTCACCCCTGCCTGTGGTCCCATCACCCCTTCGGGGTTTCCGCTCTCCGTTCTCCGTTTTCCGTTTTCCGCTTTCCGTTTTCCGCTTTATTTAACGCTTTGTGCGAAAAAAAATTTTGCCGTTCCGAATATTTATTGTAATTTTGTATCCTCTAACGAAAGAAAGTATAACATTTAAATCATATAATATTATGACAATCAAAGATCTCGAACCGAAAGCGTTATGGGGCAATTTCTATTCGCTGACGCGTTGTCCGCGTCCCTCCAAGCACGAGGAGGCCGTTCGCAATTTCCTTGTTAAATGGGCTAAAGACAAAAAAATCGACTGCCGCGTCGACAAGGTGGGCAACATCATTATGTCCAAACCTGCCACCAAGGGTATGGAAAACCGCCGTCCTGTCGTTCTGCAGGCGCATATGGATATGGTGCCGCAGGCCCGCGCAGGCAAAGTGCACGATTTTCTGAAAGATCCTATCGAAACCAAGATTGTCGACGACTGGGTATACGCTTGCGACACCACCCTCGGCGCCGACGACGGTATGGGCGTGGCTGCCATTATGGCTGTCTTTGAGTCCAAAACCATCAAGCACGGTCCGCTCGAAGCTCTGATTACAACCGACGAAGAGACCGGTATGACCGGCGCCTTCGGCCTGAAAGCCAACGAACTGAAGGGCGAATTCCTGCTCAACCTCGACTCCGAAACCGAAGGCGAACTCTATGTGGGCTGCGCTGGCGGCGTCGATGCTACGATGAGCATCCCCTACAGCACCGAAAAGGCTCCCAAGGACTACTGCGCCTACAAGCTCACCCTCGGCGGCCTGAAGGGCGGCCATTCGGGTATGGAGATCAACACCGGTCGCGCCAACGTCAACAAACTGCTGTTCCGCCATCTGCGTTGGGTGGCCGAATGCGGCCTGCGCCTCGTCAGCATCAACGGCGGCAATATGCGCAACGCCATCCCGCGCGACGCCGAAGCTGTCATCGCTTTCCCGAAAGAACACACCGAGTGTATCCTCGCCGAATTCGACAAGGTGGCTGGTTGGGTCAAGAAGGAACTGGCTTCCGTCGAGCCTGATTTCTTTATGAAATACGAGAAGGTGCGTATGACGCAGAATGTCATCTGCGACGCCGACACGCAGAAGATCATCAACCTGATGATGGTGGCTCCCAACGGCGTTATCCGTATGAGCCGCGATATGGAAGGTTTGGTCGAAACATCGCTCAACCTGGCCATCGTCAAGACCACCGGCAAGAACTTCACCGTCCAGGCTCTGCTCCGCTCGTCGGTCGACACCGCCAAGGAGGCTCTGGCCGAACGTCTCGTCTGCCTGGCCGAACTGGCTGGCGGCACCTGCAAGCTCACCGGCGCTTATCCCGGCTGGAAACCCAATATGCAGAGCCCGCTGCTGAAGACTATGAAGCAGACCTACAAGAAGCTCTACAAGAAGGAACCCGCCGTGGTGGCCATCCACGCCGGTCTGGAATGCGGCCTGCTGGGCGGCAAATATCCCGATATGGATATGATCAGCTTCGGCCCCACGCTGCAGAGCCCGCACAGCCCCGACGAGCGTGCCAATATCCCCAGCTGCAAGAAGTTCTTCGACTATCTTGTCGCTGCTCTCGAGGCTATACCCGAAAAGAAATAAAGTTTTTCATAACAATATTTTTGATTGTGGGGGGCGTCCCGCGGACGTCCCCTTTTTTTTGCTTTCAATGCTGCTCTCGTTCATCGTTCCGGTTTATAACAATGCCGCAGCCTTCGCCCAATGCCGCAGGTCGCTACTTCCTCTTGTCGAGAGTGGCATCGCTGAAATCGTGGCTGTCGACGACGGCTCCGTCGTGCCGCTGGTGCCCGACGGACACAAGGTGCGTCTTCTGCGCACCGACCATCGCGGCGCGGCGGCGGCTCGCAATGCCGGCATCGAGACGGCAAAGGGCGAATTCGTATGGTTCGTCGATGCCGACGACGAGATCAGCACCGACGCTATCGACTCTCTTCTTGCCGACCTTCAGGCGATGGACCCCTCGGTGCCGCTGTTCCATATCGGGCCGATGGTGGCCGTGAGCAGTCCGGGACAGGTGCCGCAGCCGGTGCCTCCCGACCGGGCGGCAACGCGGACTGCTGTGCCGCTGCAACTGCTAGCGCCGCGATGCAGCATCGCCGACCACACCACCAACATCCTGCGACGCAGCTGGCTGCTGCAGCACCCCGAGGTGCGCTATCGCGAGGATATGGCTTTGCTCGAAGACACGGTCTTCAGTCTTAAGGTGATAGAATCGGCCGGCAGCTGCCTTTGCAACGACACATACCGTTTCTATCGTCACCACACCTACAACCCCTCGTCGACTTCGGGGGCTTGGTCGGCCGTGCGCAGCGAGCGCTTCACCAGCGATGTGTGCCGCTTCTTCGTTTTTTTGCAGCAGTACGCAGCAGCGCATAGCGACTGCCCTCAGGTCGCTGCCTACTACGAGCGTATGCGCTATGTCTACCTACGGGTAATGGCCGTAAAGGGTTGTCCGCGTGCCAACCTAGTCCGCCTTATTGACGTTGTCGGAGCTCCGCGGCGCACTCCTCGGTTTATCTGTTTTTTATTCGCTTTCTTATGTCGGAAATTGCGTCGCCTGAAATAGAATCCCTTGCATCGCTGTTGCGGTTTGGCCTCTTTGGCGGCGCCGTGCCGTCGCCTATGCCGCTGACCGAAAGCCAATGGCAGTCTCTCTTTGACCTCTCTCGCCGTCAGGCTGTTACGGCGCTGACCTGCGATGCCGTACTGAAGTTGCCTCCCGACCTGCGCCCTCCGCGACGCGTGCTGTTCCATTTTGCCACAGTGGCCGAAACAGTCGAAAGGGACAATCGGCGGCGCGAGGCGGCCTTGTGCCACTTTGCGGCTCTCTGCCGCCGGCAGCTGAAACTCGACATCACCGTCGTCAAAGGCTCGTCGCTCTCCGCGCTCTATCCCGAACCGCTGCATCGTGAATGTGGCGACAACGACCTCTATTCCGGCAGCGACACCCAGTGCATCGGCGCGATGCTGGAGGCGATGGGCATCGACGTCGACCGCAAGGATCCGCGCCACATAACGTTCCTCTACGAACATACCACCTTCGAGGCTCACAACTACCTGCTCTACCACAACGACGACCCTCAGTGGCACAGCGTCCAGGCGGTTCAGCAGGAGTATAAAGAAGGCACATCGCCGTCGCCGTCCGAGGCATATTTCACCCTTCCGCCAGCCGAGTCGGCCTTCTTCCTGGCCAAGCACTGTGAGCACCATTCGGTTTTTTTCCACGCTCCGGTACGCTTGCGCACGCTGCTCGACTGGGTGATGCTGCTCTCTGGCGACGCATTCGACTACGCGGCTTTCTGCCGCCTGAAGCAGGGTACCGATGTCGATGTGTTTGCCGACCTGTTGACGCACTATTGTAACACGCTCTTTGGGCTCGAACTGCCGTGCGACCACGAAAGGCTCGAAAAGAAGCGTCTCCGCGACGACGATTTCTACAACATCTATATGTGCTGCCCGCAACGCCATCCCAGCGCGTTGGTGCGCGTGGCGCGACGCAGCGGCAAGTATCTGCGTTTCAGCCGCCAATACCGTGCCATCTACGAGCAGTCGATGTTCCGCCGCTTCTATCTGAAAAATCTGGGCGTCGCCGTCAGGCAGCATCTGTAAAAAACAGACAAAACAAAAGCCGGAATGCAATTGCATTCCGGCTTTTTTGTTTTGAAATGTCGCTATATCGTTATGTCGTTATGTCGTTATAACGAAGCTGAAAGTCAAAATTTATTTCTTGACAATCTTCTGGAGGCTGCTGCCGTTCACGGTGTTGACGCGGAGCATATAGACGCCGTTGTTGAGGGCACTCATATCAACCGTGCTGCCGTTGGCGGTCATAACAGTGCGGCCAGTCATATCCATAACCTCGACGTTCACGACATCCTCAGCGTCGATGTTGACGATGCCAGTGGTCGGGTTGGGATAGACATTGAGCTCGACATTGCCAAGGGTGCTGATGCCTGCATTGGGTTCGTTGCCAGTGGTGGCTTTGATGGCCCAGGTCACTTCATAACCCATATCACTCATTGTGGTCCAGCTGCCGCCGGCATTGGCCCAGCAACCATTGGGGTCGCCGCAGAAGGCGTAGTTGTCGGCAGCGTCATTCATATAGAGGCTCATAACATAACCTGCTGCGTGAGGAGCGGTGAGGGAGATCCAGAGGTTCTTGGTCTGGTCCAGCTGCACGGCACCGCTGCAGTTCATTGTCTGCCAGCCTTCGCCCTGTCCCTTGACGGTGCGGCTGTAGATCTTGGTTCCGGGAGCATTGTCGCCACCCTGATAGACATCGAGGGTGTAGTTCATCGTACCGACAGCATAGAAGCTGACGCTCTTCAGGTACTGGCGGCCGCTCATAAACTGGGCGGGATACATAGCAGCCCAGGTGCTGGTGGAGCCGCTGTTGAAACGGAAACCGGCAGTGGCGTTGGCATCGTTGAAGTTGGAGCCATAGCTCATTGTGTTGCCCCAGTTCCAGCTGAATACGTTGACGTTGATGGTCTCGGTGGTGGTGCCGGTTGTGTTGGTCACGCTGAGGGTCACGGTGTAGTTGCCGTCGGTGGTCCAGCTGGTGGTGAAGGTAGCGGTGTTGCCGCTGGTGGTGGTGGCGCCGGTAGCGGTCCAGGTGATGTCAGTGATCGAGTCGACGCTGACGATGTTGGCGGTGAAGGTCACGGTGCTGCCGTTGATGGCGGTCGAAGGACCGTTGATGCTGATGACGGGAGCGACACCGGCCTGGGGATAAGCGTTCAGGAGGGCGCTGACCTTGATGACGGCCAGGGTCGAGTCGTAGGGACCGAACTGCCAGTCCTCGTTGCCGTAGAGGTCACACCAGTAACCGTTGGGCGAAACGAAAACGACGGTGGGATAGCCGCTGATGTTGCTGTTGCCAATCAGGTTGTTGAAACCTTCGTCGTTGATGATAGGATAGGGCACATTGCCGCCGTTGGTCCAGTCGCCCTGGGTTTGGCCGGTGCCGGTGAGTTCGGCAGGGTCGGTGGTCGAGGGGTCGCTCTCAACCCAGATAACCTCGACATTGTCGCCAAGCTGGTTGTGGATAGCCTCGAGGATGCCGTTTGTGTGCATCACCCAGCACCACGAGCACCAGGTTGCGGAATAGTCGATGACCATACATTTGCCGGCATTGCGGATGTCGGCAGTGCTGATGGTCTGGGTGTTGTCGAGGAAATTGACACCCGTGACGTCCTGCTGGATCTGATACCAGGTGGGAGTCGATTTGGCACCGCCCTTCGGAGCGTTGCCCTTTGCGCTTTCGAATTGGGCGTAGGCCGAGACGCCGAGCGTTAAAGCCAATGCAACTAATAATATTTTTTTCATCGTATTTTTTGCGCCTTGTTATTGACCATCAGGCTCTTCGGTTTTAATTAATAATTGGTTTGAATTTCTTTCCAAAATGCAAAGATACAATTTTTTTTATTTTTATCACTAATTTTGGCGAATTTTTTATTTTTTTAAACCCAACGCCCTCCGATGGCCGCTCCGGGCGTCAGAAATGCCATTCCTAACGGCCTGTTTTCCAGTACCTGCACTGCCCGTTGTACGGTATATGTACGCTATTTGTACGGTATTTGTACGCTTCGAAAGCGTACAAATACCGTACAAATAGCGTACATATACCGTACAACGGGCAGTGCAGGTGGATTGAAGTGTCTGGTTTGCTGTGTTTTGCGGATGGGCTTTTTTTGCTGCGCGCGGGGTGTCGGGCGAAGGGTGTCTTTCTGTCGCTGGGCGGCACGCTTTGCGGATGTCGCAGAATATGACGGTTTGCGCTGTTTTTTTTGTTTTTGTGGTATCTTTGTGGCTGTTTTGATGTTGCGCGACGCGTGATGATTGATAATTTGTGTGATTTGTTGTGGCTGTAAATCAGTGTGTTGTTTTTTGTGGAAAAATTATTATGCTGAAAATGTGCTTGCAGTGCGCTTTTTTATGTAAATTTGCACCCGAATCCACTAAGGAAACCTTAATTAATTCATTTATTAACATAAATTATTACAAGTTATGAAAAAAGTAGTAAGATTTTTTGCGATTGCAGCTCTTGCATTCGGAATGACAAATTTGGTGGCCTGCGGCGGTGACGAGGAAGAAGGCAACGGCAACGGCAACAACACCCAGCAGGAAGAGCAGGGCGAACCCGTGCTGCTGGACGAGAACTTCAACAATGGTATTCCTTCAACTTGGACTAACATCGATGCTGACGGAGACAGTTATGCCTGGATGCGTTGCAGCGAGGTTTTCTCGGAGGGTTATGGTGTTGACGGAAGTGACTGCGTGGCTTCTGCTTCGTACATCAATGGAACTGGAGCACTTTCAGCAGACAACTATCTTGTTACACCGACAATGCACATTCCGGGTGCCGGCGGATATAAGCTGACTTACTATGTCGGTAACTTCCAGGCTGAGTATCCCGACAGCTACAGCGTCCTGGTGGGTACTGTTGAAAATGGCGTGTTCGTTTCAAAGGCTACTCTGTACTCTGGTGAAAGTACGGTCGGTCTCTATGACAATAATGATCCTATGGAGCAGAAGACCTTTAACCTTGATGAGTTCAAGGGTCAGGATATCCAGATTGCTTTCCGTCACAACTGCACGGATATGTATTGGCTGATGATTGACAATGTAAAGATCAGCAACGAATAATACTTGTTGCTTGAAAAAAAAAAAGGTGTCCGTCGGACACCTTTTTTTATGTGAGAAGTGAGATTTGAGAAGTGAGAAGTGAGATGTGAGAACGGAGAACTGGCTACCGCATTTTGGCTTTCAGTTCTCCGTTCTCACTTCTCCGTTCTCACTTCTCAGTTCTCAGTTCTCCGTTCTCACTTCTCCGTTCTCACATCTCATTTGTCCAGATGGACGTCCAGCTGCGGGAAGGGGATGCTGATGCCGTTGTCGGCGAAGGCTTTGTAGATGTTCTCGCGGATGCGCATCCACACGGTCCAGTAGTCGTCGACGGTGGTCCAGAGCCACAGCGAGTAGTCGACCGAGCTGCTGTTGAGCTCGCTGACGCAGAACTTGGGCATCGGGTCCTTCAGGATGAGCGGGTCGTTGTCGATGACGCTCTGTATGACCTGGCGGGCCTTGTCGAGGTCGGTGCCGTAGGCCACGCTGGCCACGACGTCGAGGCGTATGACGTTGTCCTTGGTGTGGTTGATGAGGCTCTTGGTGGCCAGCTCGCTGTTGGGGACGATGATGATGCGGCCGTTGAAGGGGCGGATTAGGGTGTGGAATATACGTATCTCCTTGACGTAGCCTTTAAAAGAGCCCACTTCGATATAGTCGCCCACCTTGAAGGGTCGCAGCAGCAGGATGATGACGCCGCCGGCGAAGTTCTGCAAGGTGCCCTGCAGGGCCATACCGATGGCGAGACCGGCGGCACCGAGGACGGCGATGAAGGAGGTGGCCTTGATGCCGATGATGTCCATAGCCATAATGATGAGCATCACTTTCATCAGCACGTCGACCAGCGAGGTGAGGAACCCCTTGAGGGTCGACTCGGCGTTGCGGCGGTCGAGGAGTTTGGTGAGGGCTTTCTTGAGCAGCTTGATGAGCTTGAAGCCGACCCAGAGGACGAGGATGCAGCCCAGCAGCTTGGGGATGAAGGCGACTGTGAGGTCCATCAGTCCCGAGAGGGCGTCTTTGAAAATTGTGTTTTCGCCCGACACGACGGCCTTGAGGTCGCCCAGGTTCATATTGCGCACGCTGTCGATGACGGCGTGGTTGATGCTGTCAGTCTTTTGGACCACATCGAGCGCTCCGCCTTCAACGACGGCGGTGTCGGCTGGCGCTGTTGTTGTGGCCTGCTGCGCAGCAGCGGCCAAGAGATTAGGAGTTTCGTCTAAAAGAAGCATTTTTAAATAATTAATAATTAAAAATTAAAAATTAAAATCTTTGTGTTGGTGTACTAATTTGTTGGTCTTTGGTTGGTCTCCCGCTCGCAGGCGAGCGAAATCTTGGAAATCTTTTTTTTATATCGGGTTTGGCAGAATCTTGGAAATCTGCTCGCAAGCGAGCGAATCTTGGAAATGTTTTTCCGACAAATGTCGGAAATGTTAGTTTGATTGCGTTATTGCGTTAGTGGCTACCGCGTCAGCCTCGCTTTCCGCTCTCCGCTTTCCGCTTTCCGTTCTCCGCTTTCCGTTCTACGTTAGTTTACTATTTTTTGTGTTCCGAGGCCTTGGATGCGGATGATGTAGACACCTTTGGTAGGGAGGCGGAAGGTGTCGTTGCCTGTGCCTATGGTGCGTGCGACGGTGCGGCCTGTGATGTCGAGC
>JAFWYO010000231.1 GCA_017517715.1 Bacteroidales bacterium | reverse complement strand
TATTTGGAAAATATTCGTAACTTTGCAACCTAATTTAAAAACAATTTATCAACAAAGTGCACCCTCATCAGGTGATACTAAATAAGTTATACAATAATATATATACAAAGTGCCCCACGATTTTCCATATTCCGCATTCCGATTTGAACTTTCAGGGAACGACAGCCACAGCAATGCCCGTGCCGGCGTGCTGCACACCCCCCACGGCGACATTCCGACCCCTATCTTTATGCCTGTGGGGACTGTGGGCAGCGTCAAAGCCGTCCATCAGCACGAGCTGCGCAACGACATCGACGCCAAGATAATTCTGGGCAACACTTATCATCTCTACCTGCGTCCAGGTATGGACACGCTGCAGGCCGCCGGAGGCCTGCACCGCTTCATCGGCTGGGAGCGCCCCATACTGACCGACAGCGGTGGTTTTCAGGTCTTTTCGCTGGCCGAAAACCGCAAGATAAAGGAAGAAGGATGCACCTTCAAGTCGCACATCGACGGCTCGCGCCACACCTTCATGCCCGAGAATGTCATTGACATTCAGCGCCGCATAGGCAGCGACATAATGATGGCCTTCGACGAGTGCCCTCCGGGCGAGTCGCCCTACAACTACGCCAAGAAGTCGATGGAGCTGACGCACCGCTGGATGGACCGCTGTGTAAAGCATTTCAAAGAGACAGAACCCCTCTATGGTCACGAGCAGGCCCTGTTTCCCATCGTGCAGGGCTGCAAATACCCCGACCTGCGCCGCATCAGCGCCGAGCACGCCGCCAGCCACGACGCCATAGGCTACGCCATTGGCGGTCTGGCCGTGGGTGAACCAACGGAGGTGATGTACCAGATGATTGAGGTTGTCAACGCCATCCTGCCTGCCGACCGGCCGCGCTACCTGATGGGCGTCGGCACCCCGGCCAATATCCTCGAAGCCATAGAGCGCGGCGTGGATATGTTTGACTGTGTGATGCCTACGCGCAACGGGCGCAACGGTATGCTCTTCACCTGTAACGGCACCATCAACATCAAGAACAAGAAATGGGAGACCTGTTTCGAGCCCATCGACCCGACGTCGCCCGCCGAGGCCGACCGCGTCTACACGCTGGCCTACCTGCACCACCTGATCAAGGCCGAAGAGCTGCTAGGCCTGCAGATAGCGTCGATCCACAACCTGACGTTCTACCTGACGCTGGTGCGCACCGCTCGGCAGCACATCATTGACGGCGACTACTCTACGTGGAAAGCCGCCACGGTCGAAAAACTGATGAGAAGAATCTGAAAAACAATTAATAAAATCGATTTTATGAAAAAATTACTAATCACAATGGCTTCGCTGGCACTGGTATGTGCCTGTTCGAAGCAGAAAAGCAACGATGAAGTCATCGTTGAGAAACCGCAAGTCCAAGTCCAGGACGGCCGTTTCACCCCCGAGGTGATGTGGAGCCTTGGCGTTATGAGCGAATACGCTATCAGCCCCGACGGCAGCAAGGTGCTCTACACGCTGCGCTACACCGATATGGAGCAGAACAAGAACAATGCCGAGCTTTACCTGATGCCCATCGAGGGCGGCGACGGCGAGCGTCTGACGACCACGGCGCAGAGCGAGTTCAACCCCGTATGGCTCGACGACAACACGATTATGTTCTGCCGCGGCGCCCAGATCCTTTCGATGGACCTCGGCAGCAAGAACGAAACCGTTGTTGCCGAGCACGAGCGCGGTTTTGAGGGCTTCAAGATGGCTCCCGACCACAAGTCGCTGGTCTATATCAGCACCATCCCCGTCGAGCGTCCCGAGCACCTCGAGAAGCTCTATGCTGGTCTGGACAAGACCACGGGTCGCATCAACGAAGACCTGATGTATCGCCACTGGGACAACTGGGTGGACGAGATTCCGCAGATTTTCTATGTGCCTTTCGAGAACGGCAAAGCACAGATGGACAAGGTCGTCAACATCATCGACAGCACCTTCGAGTGCCCGATGCGTCCTTGGGGCGGCACGGAGCAGTACAACTACAGCCCCGACAGCAAGACCATCGTCTACACCTGCCGCAAGAAAACCGGCTATGACTATGCACACTCGACCAACAGCGACATCTTCATCTTCAACATCGAAGACGGCAAAACCATCAACATCAGCGACGGCATTATGGGCTACGACCAGAATCCCGTCTTCAGCCACAACGGCAAGATGGTGGCTTGGGAAAGTATGGAACGCGACGGCTACGAGAGCGACAAACTGCGCCTGATGGTTATGGACCTTGAAACCGGTGCAAAAACCGACCTCACCGCCGACTTCGACTACAGCGTGGGCAGCCTCTGCTGGTCCGCCGACGACAAGGAGCTTTTCGCCGTTGTTTCGTATCGCGGTATGAGCGAGATTTTCGGCTTCAACTGCGACACCAAGGAGGTTCGTCAGCTCAGCCACGGCTACCACGACGTCAACGGCATCCAGATGAATGGCGACAAAATCGTTGCCACTCAGGTCTCTATACAATATCCCGCCACGCTCTATGCCTACAGCACCAGCGACAAAATGGCCGAAGGCACCAAGCTGAGCACCTTCAACGACGACGTCCTTTCGCAGGTGCGTATGGGCAAAGTCGAAGAATGCTACGTCAAGACCGTCGACGGCAAGGATATGCTGACCTGGCTCATCTACCCCTACGACTACGACAGCACCAAGACCTACCCTGCCCTGCTCTTCTGCGAAGGCGGCCCGCAAAGCCCCGTCAGCCAGTTCTGGAGCACCCGCTGGAACTTTGAGGTGATGAGCGGCGCCGGCTATTTTGTCATCGCCCCCAACCGCCGCGGCGTTCCCGGTTTCGGTATGGAATGGCTTGAAGAAATCAGCGGCGACTACGGTGGACTGTGTATGCAGGACTATATGGCCGCAACCGACTGGGCAGCCTCGCTGCCGATGATCGACCGCGAGCGCATCGGTGCCTGCGGCGCCAGCTTCGGCGGATACAGCATCTACTGGCTCGCCGGACACAACCACGATGTGAAGGGCTACAACGAGGGACGCCGCTTCAAGGCTTTCCTGGCCCACAACGGTATGTTCAACTTCGAGCAGCAGTACCTCGAAACCGAGGAGATGTGGTTTGACAACTGGGACCTCGGTGGCCCCTACTGGGACTGGAACAACCCGCAAATCAAGAAGAGTTACAGCAACTCGCCCCACCTGTTTGTCGACAAGTGGAACACCCCCATCTGCGTCATCCACAGCGAGTTCGACTTCCGCATCGTGGCCAGCGAGGGTATG
>JAFWYO010000230.1 GCA_017517715.1 Bacteroidales bacterium | reverse complement strand
CGACCTCAGCCTTGAAAGTGACATTGACGTCCTTAGGCAACTTATTGACAATATGAACGATAAGATTATTTTCCTTTTTGGTGTCGACAATCGGAATCACCTCTTCGCCACAGCCAAGAGTACCATTGTCGCCCACCTGGCCGCCAGCTTCGCCATAGAACGGCGTGCGGTCGAATACCAGCTGGTAGAACTCGCGGTCTTTGGCGCGGACGTGACGGTAGCGGACTATGTGGACATCGCACACCAGCTCGTCGTAGCCGACAAACTGCTGCTCGACGCCGGGCTTCAGCTCCACCCAGTCGTCGCTCTCGGTCTTGGCAGCGGCACGCGAACGGTCCTTCTGCTCTGCCAAACCCTTGGCAAAACCGTCCATATCGACAGTCCAACCCTTTTCGGCGGCCATCAGCTGCGTAAGGTCGATGGGGAAGCCGTATGTGTCGAACAGCTCGAAGGCGAAAGCGCCGTCAATGACCTTGTCGACCGTGACCTTCTGTTCGCAAGCCTCGCAGCCGGTCTCGCACTGCATAGCATTGGCGATATAGTTCTCGAATTTGAGGATTCCGTTCGAAAGGGTTTTCAGGAACGACTGTTCTTCCTCCTTGATTATGCGGCAGATAAGTTCCTGTTGTGCTTTCAGTTCGGGGAACTGGTCGCCCATCTGGCCGACCAATGTCGGCACCAGCGAGTAGAGGAACGGCTCCTTGAAGCCAAGGAACGTATAGCCGTAGCGCACGGCGCGGCGCAGGATGCGGCGGATGACATAGCCGGCCTTGGCATTCGACGGCAGCTGTCCGTCGGCGATGGAGAAGCTGACGGCACGAAGATGGTCGGCGCAGACGCGCATAGCGATGTCGGCATCTTCGTTTTTGCCATAAACAAGGCCTGCTTTCTTGGCAATCTCCTGAATCAAAGGCTGGAAAACATCCGTGTCGTAGTTCGACTTCTTGCCCTGCATAACCATACAGAGGCGCTCGAAGCCCATACCGGTATCTATATGCTTGGCTTTCAGCGGTTCGAGGGTGCCGTTGGCCAGTCGGTTAAACTGCATAAAGACGAGGTTCCAAATCTCGATAACCAGCGGGTTGTCCTTGTTGACCAGCTCAGCGCCAGGCACTTTGGCCTTTTCGGCGGGGTCGCGCAGGTCGATATGGATTTCGCTGCAGGGGCCGCAGGGACCCTGGTCGCCCATCTCCCAGAAATTGTCTTTCTTTGAACCTTTCAGGATGCGCTCTTCGGCGATGTGCTCTTTCCAGAACTCAAAGGCCTCGGTGTCCATAGCGAGACCTTCCTTCTCGTCGCCACCAAAAACGGTGACATACAGCGAATTCTTGTCGATTTTCATAACCTCGGTCAGGAACTCCCAGCCGTAGGCGATGGCCTCTTTCTTGAAATAGTCGCCAAACGACCAGTTGCCCAGCATCTCGAACATCGTGTGATGGTATGTGTCGTGGCCAACCTCTTCCAAATCATTATGTTTACCACTGACTCGGAGGCATTTTTGCGAATCGCAAACGCGCGGATAAGGTGCCGGGCTGTTGCCGAGGAAAATGTCCTTGAACTGGTTCATACCGGCATTGGTGAACATAAGCGTGGGGTCGTTTTTCACCACCATCGGCGACGACGGCACGATATGATGGTTTTTGCTTTCAAAGAATTTGAGGAACTGGCTGCGTATCTCGTTTGATGTCATATATTTAATTCGTTAATATGTTAATTCGTTAATTTGTTAATTTGAGAATTCGTTAATTTGTTAATCTGGAACTTGATATTTTTACACATTAAAACTCATCTCGTTCCACAAGCAGGATGGCATTCTGAGGGACAATAAAATACTTCTGTCCGTTGTATTTTATTTCCACGGCGTTTTTCTGCATAAAGAGTGCCAGGTCGCCCGGCTTCACCTGCAATGGCAAATATCTGGGTTCCTTGTCTTTAGGATTCCACGGCTCGTCGTTGTCCATATTCGGCAACGCATAGCCCGGGCCGCATTTCAGTATGTAGCCCGACTGGATATCCTCCTTTTCCTGGTATCCGGCAGGCAGATAAAGCCCGCTCTTGGTTTTTTGCGCGGCAGTCCCCTGTTCGATAAGCACACGATCGCCAACCACAATCAGTTTGTCCAAGGCCTTTCTTCGCGCTGACGTTTCTATATCTATCATATTAGTTTACAAAATATTATTCAATCAATACTTCTGCTGTATTTAGCATCAGAATTACTAAAAACGAAAAGAAACATTTTTTATTGTATAAATATATATAACTTTTTTATTTTTTTTTGTTTTGATATTTTATTGCGGCAAACGGCTTATATTTTCCATTTTTTTATTAAATTTGCATTCATTAATCATTTAATTTTCTCAGATGAAAAGAATTATTATTCTGTCAATTACAGCATTATTTTTGCTTGCGGGATGCAAGCAAAACAGCAAACCGGCCACCGACAACCCCGAGCCGGAGGGTAGCATCGTGTATATGACTACCGAGATAAGCCCCGAGGCTTTGATAAAAATATACGAGGCCCTTGGCGTCAAGGCCGAAGGTCGCGTGGCAGTGAAAATCAGCTCTGGCGAAGGTGGCAACACCCACTACCTGCAGCCCGCACTGATAGGCGATTTTGTCAATACCGTTGGCGGCACATTGGTGGAATGCAACACGGCCTATCCGGGCACGCGTATGGACAACGAAAGCCATTGGAAAACAATCCGCGAGCACGGTTTCCTCGACATTGCCAAATTCGACATTATGGACGAGGAGGGCACAATGCAGATACCTGTTGCCGACTCCACGCACATCAAATACGACATCGTGGGAAGCCATCTGGCCAACTACGACTTTATGGTCAACCTGGCCCATTTCAAAGGCCACGCGATGGGCGGATACGGTGGAGTGCTTAAGAATCAGAGCATTGGTATGGCTTCGACCGCTGGCAAGCTCTACATCCACAGCGCCGGCGAATATCAGGACGCCGCCCAAATCGAAGAGGCCTGGAACTATGTCGACAACACGCTGCCGCAGGACCATTTCCTCGAAAGTATGGCTGCCGCCGCTCAGGCTGTGCACAACCACTTCAAGGCCGATGGCCGCAACATCATCTATATCAACGTGATGAACAACATCTCGGTTGACTGCGACTGCGACGGTCATCCGCACGCCCCCGAGCTGAAGGATATGGGCATCCTGGCCTCGACCGACCCTGTCGCCCTCGACAAAGCCTGCCTCGACCTCGTCTACAACCACAAAAACGCTGAGGGCGACGACAATACGGCCCTCATCCAGCGCATCGAGAAACAGCACGGTGTGCACACCATCGAATATGCCGAACGAATCGGCCTCGGCAGCCAGAAATACACCATCGTCAGCATCGACAACAAATAATGTCTTTTTTACGCAATATAAAAAAGGCAAAGACGTTATATCTTTCTGAACACCGTATTAAAAAGTAACCAACAAACTGAAAATAAACAATAAAAAACAATAATAATGAAAACAACACCTTACACAGATTTACACATCAAGCTGGGCGCCAAGATGGCCGAATTTGCAGGCTACAATATGCCCATCCAGTACACCGGATTGGTTGAAGAGCACAACAACGTGCGCAACAACGTCGGCGTCTTCGACGTCAGCCATATGGGCGAATTCCGCGCCAAAGGCCCCATCGCCAAGCACTTTATGCAGTATGTGACCACCAACAACGTCGAGGACCTCTTCGACGGCAAGGTACAGTACACCTGCCTGCCCAACGGTCAGGGCGGCGTGGTCGACGATATGCTCGTCTATCGCGTCCACGACGATGAGTATTTTATGGTTCCCAACGCCGCCAACATCGACAAGGACTGGGCTTGGATGAGCCAGATCGCCGACAAGATGGGTATGGAGCTCGGCAAGGACTTCGTCAACGAAAGCGAACAGTGGGCACAGCTCGCCGTCCAGGGCCCCAACGCCCTGAAGGCTATGCAGAAGCTGACCTCTGAGAACATCGTCGATATGGAATACTACACCTTCAAGATCCTCACCTTCGCAGGCATCCCCAACATCATCCTCTCGACCACGGGCTACACCGGCGCCGGCGGATGCGAGATCTACATCCCCCGCGAGAAAGCCATAGAGGTGTGGGACGCTGTCTTCGAGGCTGGCAAGGAATACGGCATTATGCCCGCCGGTCTGGGCTGCCGCGACACCCTGCGCCTTGAGAAGGGCTTCGCCCTCTACGGCCACGAGATGGACGACACCATCAGCCCCCTCGAGGCTCCGCTGGCATTCATCGTCAAGCTGAAAGCCGAGAACAACAACTTCATCAACAAGGAACTCCTCCTGGCACAGAAGGCCGCTGGCTTCAAGCGCAAAGTGGCTGGCTTCGAGATGATCGACCGCGGTATCGCCCGCAACGGCTACGAGGTCTGCGACGCCCAGGGCAACAAGATCGGCGAAGTCCGCAGCGGCTCCCCCAGCCCCAGCACCGGCAAGAACATCGGCACCGCCCTCCTCAAGGCCGAATACGCCAAAGTCGGCACCGAGATCTATATCAAGATCCGCGAGAAACTCCTCAAGGCCGTCACCGTCAAGATGCCGTTCTACGAGGGTTAAAGGAAAGAGCCAGTGGCTCTTTCCAATAGCGAATCGAAAAACTAAATACAATAACCTATGTGCACAATATCCCTAACCTACGACCAAGACAATGCTCTTGCGCAACGTATGTTGAGCGAACTGCTAAAGTCAGGCCTGTTTAAGCAGACCGAGACCGTCACAGACCGCGAACTGTACGAAATAGAGCGACGTATGGACGCTTACGAACAAGGCGAGATGAGCTCTGTCTCTCAGTCGGAAATATACAATCGCGTAATGGATTCGATATGGAAAGGGGGCCAAGCGAAGCGCTGATGAGAAAAGCCCAAGGCTAAAAACTATGTAACACAGACAAGGGGGTAGGTTTAATTCCAAATGCCCCCTTGTTGTTTAAACAAACCCAAATATATACAAAATATGAAAAAAAAATTATTCACACTATCAATCGGAGCATTGCTTGTTTGCGGCAGCACTATTGTTTTTTCCAGTTGCTCCAAGGACAAAAGCAAGGAAATTATTGGAGAGTGGGTATGTGTAGCCACGTACTGGGCATACTCTGGAAGTCCAAACGCATCAAGTAACTACAGCAGTGGTGGCCCGGTGACACAGCTAGTTGGCGCTGGGATTAAGAGATTCGTCTTCAACGAGGACAAAACAGGAATGATTCTCGATTCGTGGTTTATCAGACCTGGCTTGAGTGGTATAGACACAATTGCCTTCACTTATACTATTGATGGCGACTGTGGAGTCATCACGCTGACAGACGAAGGAGGAGAATCCATTTGGACAACCACACATACCATTCAAGATATTACAAAGAATGAAATGGTTGTCTATAAAAAGAGTATTGCAGAAAACTATCAGGACAACTTTGGCGACACCACTCCCTATACAAGAACAACCGAAGTTTGGAATTACTGCGAAAAAAAATAACACGTTGCAGCGGATTTGCAATCCGAAGTATTACTTATCAGTTTAATTGCCAGTATTTACAGATTGCAAATCCTGATAAAAAGAAGTGGCGGATTACAAATCCGCCACAACGTGTGCTATGATGTGCCTATAGTGCTCGCACTATGCTTCATTGGCAAAATGTTTTGTTAATACTCTGTTGAAATCGGCTACAGAATTACGCATATTTTTCATTACGGCAAAATTATTTTTCTCCGTATCAGAAAATATTCGTAATTTTGCAGTCGGAAAAAAGTGTAAACAATTATGATGACAGCGACACAAATAACCCCGTCACAGATGCATCTGCTCAAGCTCTTCTCTTTCGACAAGAGCGAAAAACGTGCTTTGGAAATCAAAGAAGTCCTGATGCGATATTTTCAGGAGCGTCTTGATGCCGAATCCGACCGCCTTTGGGAAGAAGGCACTCTCGACCAAGAGCGTTTAGACCAATTACGCACCAAAGATCTGCACGCAAAAGAATGAAACTCGTTCTTGACACCAACAGCCTGATACCGTGCGTATCGCGGCGCAGCCGATACCACGACTTGTGGGTATCTGAAGCAATGAAAATCATTAACAACAAATAACAGATTAATTTTATGAGTATAATCAAACCTTTCAAGGGCTTCCGCCCGCCCGTCGACATCGTCGAAAAACTGGCTTCACGTCCCTACGACGTTCTGAACTCTGAAGAGGCTCGCGTTGAGTGCGAAGGCAACCCCTACAGCCTGCTGCACGTCACCAAGGCCGAAATCGACCTCCCCAAAGGCACCGACGAGCACTCGCCCGAAGTGTACCTCCAGGTCGTCAAGAACTACAATATGTTCAAGGACCTCGGCTGGCTGGTCAAGGATGAGGAAGAGAAACTCTACATCTACGCCCAGAGTATGAACCCCAAGGACAAAGACGCCAAGTGGCAGTACGGCATCGTGGCCTGCGCCTACAGCGAGGACTACGTCAACAAGGTCATCAAGAAACACGAGCTGACCCGCAAGGACAAGGAAGAGGACCGTATGAAACACGTCCGCATCACCAACGCCAACGTCGAGCCCGTCTTCTTCGCCTACCCCGCCGTCAAGCGCATCGACGAAATCGTGGCCAGCGTCACCGCCAACAAGCCCATCTATGACTTCATCGCCAAAGAGGACGGCTTCGGCCACCGCTTCTGGGTCATCGACGACAAGGCTATGATCGCCGAACTCGTCGAACTCTTCGACAAGAAGGTTCCCGCTATGTACATCGCCGACGGCCACCATCGCAGCGCCGCCGCCGCCCTCGTGGGACAGGAGAAGAAGGAACAGAACCCCCACCACACCGGCAAGGAAGAGTACAACTACTTTATGACCGTAATCTTCCCCGACAACCAGCTGAACGTCATCGACTACAACCGCGTTGTCAAGGACCTCAACGGCCTCACCAAGGAGCAGTTCATCGCCGCCGTGGGCGAAAGCTACGACGTACAGGATATGGGCACCGAAATCTACAAGCCCGCCAAGCTGCACGAGCACTCGATGTACCTCGACGGCCACTGGTACAAGCTCACCGCCAAGCCCGGCACCTACAATGACAACGACCCCATCGGAGTCCTCGACGTCACCATCCTCAGCAACCTCGTCCTCGACAAGGTTCTGGGCATCAAGGACCTGCGCACCGACAAGCGCATCGACTTCGTGGGCGGCATCCGCGGTCTGGGCGAGCTGAAACGTCGCGTCGACAACGGCGAGATGAAGGTCGCCTTCGCCCTCTATCCCGTCTCGATGAAGCAGATCATCGACATCGCCGACACCGGCAACATTATGCCCCCGAAGACCACTTGGTTTGAACCCAAGCTGCGTTCGGGCCTCGTAATCCACGAGCTCTGCTAACAGCAAGTGAATAGTGACAAGTGACCTGTGACCAGTGACTTGTGATACGACCCCGCTCGTTTCACAGGCCACAGATCACAGG
>JAFWYO010000229.1 GCA_017517715.1 Bacteroidales bacterium | reverse complement strand
TGGACGATATGATCTATAAGACCAAACGCGAGAAATTCAAAGCCGTCATAGACGAAATCGAACGCCTCCGCGGCGAAGGACGCCCCGTCCTTGTCGGTACCACCAGCGTGGAAACTTCTGAATTGCTCAGCAAGATGCTGACAATGAAAGGTATCAAGCATAATGTCCTCAACGCCAAACTGCACAAGAAAGAGGCCGATATCGTTGCCGAGGCTGGCGAGCCCGGCCGCGTGACCATCGCTACCAATATGGCTGGTCGTGGTACCGATATCAAGCTGAAGGGCGATGTCCGCGAACACGGCGGTCTGGCCATCATCGGTACCGAACGCCACGAAAGCCGCCGCGTCGACCGCCAGCTGCGCGGTCGTGCCGGTCGTCAGGGCGACCCGGTCAGCTCGCTGTTCTTCGTCTCGCTCGAGGACGACCTGATGCGTATCTTCGGTTCCGAACGCATCGCCGCCATTATGGACCGTATGGGTCTGCAGGAGGGCGAAGTCATTCAGCACTCGATGATTACCAAGCAGATAGAACGTGCACAGAAGAAAGTCGAAGAGAACAACTTCGGTATGCGTAAGCGCCTGCTCGAATACGACGACGTGATGAACAACCAGCGTACCGTCATCTACAACAAGCGCCGCAACGCCCTCTATGGCGACCGCCTCAGCATCGACATCTCCAATATGTTCTACGACACTTGCGAGCTGCTGTACAACGATGCCGACCAGAACCACGACTACGAAGGTTTCAAGATGGAGATGATCCGCGTTTTTGCAATGGATGTGCCCTTCACAGAGAAGGAACTTTTCAATTCGCGCGGCAACGATATGGTGCAGAAACTCTACGAGCTGACCTACAACGCCTATCGCGAACGTATGCAGCGACTGGCCGAAACGGCCTATCCGTTCATCAAGAACATCCACGACAACACGCGCTATCTCAACGTTGTCTTCCCCATCACCGACGGCGTCAAGACGATGAATGTGATATGCCCTGTCCAGAAAGCCTACGAAAACGGTGGCCGCGAGGTGCAGCTCAGCATCGAGAAGAACATCACCCTGGCCATCATCGACGACGCCTGGAAAGAGCACCTGCGCGAACTCGACGACCTGAAGACTTCCGTGCAGAATGCCTCGTACGAGCAGAAGGATCCTTTGCTGATTTACAAGTTCGAATCGTTCAACCTCTTCGAGAAAATGCTTCTCGACATCAACCGCCAGATTGCTTCATTCCTGAGCCGCGCCAGCTTGCCGGTCAAGGAAGACAGCGAAATGAAGGAGGCACACCAGCCTACCAGCAACCAGAAGGGATTGCGCACCAGCCGCAACGACGCCCCCGAGGCCCAGCGCACCGCTCCGCGCGAAAAGCCGCAGCCGGTGCACGTCGAGAAGAAGGTGGGACGCAACGACCCGTGCCCCTGCGGCAGCGGCCAGAAATACAAGAACTGCCACGGCCGCGATTTGGAAGGCTGATAATCGAAAACTTGGAAGGCTGATAAACGAAAACTTGGAAGGCTGATAAACGAAAACATTTATCCTATAAATTAAATAAACAATCAAACACTTATGAAAAAAAGAGTTTTAATTTTGGCATTCTTGCTGGTCGCCGTTTGCATTCCGGCACGTGCCCAGTTGTTTCAGATGGGTCTGAAACTGCAGTATTCGTCCGAATCTGTCGACGATATGATTAACAATGTCACTAGCGAAATGCAGAACTTCTCTACTGATTTCCTCAAGGGCTGCGAAGCCGGCCTGTTGCTGCGTGTCAACATTGGCCGCCTGATAACAATCCAGCCGGAAGCCAATTTCTCCATCGGCTCGATATGGGATTCGGTCGATGCGCAGACCGACTTCATTTCGTCGACGATGACAGCTTTCCAGAATGTGCAGACGATCAATCTGTCTGTACCTGTTCTTGCTGCTGTCCATCTGATTGACCTTGAGAAACTTCTCGACCTGCGCGTCTATGCGGGTCCTGAGTTCTACACTACCATCAAAGGTGCCACGGAAGAAGGCGGTATGGACTTCAGCAAGTATTCCATCCTTGCCGGTGTCGGTGTCGACCTGTTCGACGTCCTTTATGTCGATGCCCGCGTGGCTCGCTATTCCAAAGGCGAGATGTTCTATCGTCTCGGCGTCGGTCTTTTGTTCTGATAATCAATACCGATGTTGCGCTTATTACTGCTTGCTCTTTTCTCCTTTTCCGTCCTTGTCGCCTCCGGGCAGCAAGTCCGTGGCAGGGTAGTGGATGCAGGCAGCGGTAAGCCTATGTATATGATTCCCGTAGCCTGGGATGGCACCGCGTCGGGGGTGTTGACCGACTCCGGCGGACATTTCGTTATCGAGAAGCATCCCAAGTCGCATCTGCTTCTTACCCGCTATATGGGGTATGCCACCGACAGCCTGATTGTCCATTCCGCTGCCGACACTGTGGTGGAAATACGCCTGCGCCGCGACGGAAAGGTCCTCAAGGAGGTCCGGATCCGTGGTCGCCGGCGTGCGACGTTCAGCAAAATGACATCCATCGAACAAACCGAAGTAATCACTACCGAAGGCTTGCGCGGTCTGGCCTGTTGCAACCTGGGCGAGAGTTTCGAGAATTCGGCCACGGTCGACGTCGGCTACAGCGATGCCGTGTCGGGCAGCAAACAGATTCAGCTGCTTGGACTTACGGGCGTCTATTCGCAGATGCTGCTCGAAAACGTCCCCTTCCTGAAAGGGCTTTCGGCGCCCTTCGGCCTCGGCTATGTGCCGGGCCAATGGATGGAGAGCATCTCGGTCAGCAAGGGCGTGGCGACGGTCAAAAACGGCTACGAGGCCATCACCGGCACCATCAACCTCGAGTACGAAAAGCCGCACAAAGGCGACCGCTTCTCGCTCAACCTCTACGAAAACAGCGACCTCAAGTCGGAAATCACCGCCAAGCTTAACCATCGTTTCAACGAGCATCTTGCTACCGGACTGCTGGTCTACGGCACCTACAACGCCCAGCGGACCGACCATATCGGCCACGACGGTTTTGCCGACTATCCGCTCCAGCAGCAGCTCAACGTCGTCAACCGCTGGGATTATGAGGCTCCGTCAGGATTCCACTCGCAGACGCTGTTCAACTACATCCACGAGTATCGCCTTGGTGGCGATATGCGCTTCGAAAAAGAAATGCGCGGCAGCGACAGCATCTACGGCTTCGGCGGCACCACCGACCGTCTGCATTTCTTCACCAAGAACGGCTTCCGCCTTTCCAACACCGCCTCGTTTGGCTCGCAGGTGGCGGCCACCTGGTTCCGGCAAGATGCATACTACGGTATGTCGGACTATCGGGGTGAAGAGAAAAACCTCTATGTCAACCTGTTGGTCAATGCCGAAGTCGCTGGCGGACACACCGTCGACTATGGCGTTTCGTTCCGCTACAGTGATGTCGACGAGCGGCTTGGCTATTTCCCGTATCTCGGCGCCGTCACGCAAAACTGGTTCGGCGACGGCGACAACTTCGACTATCGCGAAATCCTGGCCGGCCTCTTCGGCCAGTTCACATTCCTCTACGGCGACCGCTTCAACGCCACGTTGGGGCTGCGCTACGATTATAGCGTCCCGCCCGAAGAGCGGCAGCAGGTGATGTTTGCCCACTATGCCGGCAGCGATTTCCGCAGCTACGCGCTGACTCCGCGTCTGCATTTCCGTTGGAACGTCTGGCACGACTGGATTCTGCGCGGCTCCATAGGACGCGGTTTCCGCACGCCCAACCTTATCGCTGAGAATTTCGGCATCCTGGCATCGGGACGCCGCATTGTGCTGAACGAGTGGATAGCACGCGAAGAGGCTTGGAACGGCGGACTTAACCTTTCCAAGCGCTTCAAGGTTGGCGACGACCGCGAAGCCAGCCTGACGGTCGATTTCTACCGCACCAGCTTTGTCAGCCAGGCCGTCCTCGACCTCGACGTCGCTGCCGACGAGGCGCACATCTACAACCTCGACGGCCAGAGCTACTCCAACGTGTTGCAAGCCGATTTCAGCATCGAACCCCTCGACGGCTTCTCGCTCTCGCTGGCAGGCAAGCTCAACGATGTGTGGTGCACCTACCACAACCAGCTGATGCGCAAGCCCTACACCTCATTCTGGAAAGGACTGCTGGTGCTCAGCTACCACACGCGTTTCGACAAGTGGCGCTTCGACCTCACCACGCAGCTCAACGGGCCACAGCGCCTGCCGCTCAACAAGGGGACGCATCAGGGCCAGACCGATCCTTACATCTATATGCTTGGCCAGGTGACAAGGAAATTCAAGCGTTTCGAGCTCTATGCCGGCATCGAAAACATCACAGGCTATGTCCAGCCCCATCCAGTCATCGGCTACGACGCCCCGTTCTCGTCGGCCTTCGATGCCAGCATCGTCTATGCCCCCCTGATGGGAAGATTATATTATATTGGCTTGAGGTTTAACGTTATGTGACACTTAGAGCTTTTTTCCCATTGCTTTATAATATTTTTTCTTGGATGACGTTATTAATTTGAAAAACTTATAAAGAATGAAAAAGATATTAATAGTAGTGCTTCTTGTTGCCATCAGTTCGGTAACATATGCACAGAACAAGAAAAACACAAAAACTGCAGAGATTTCCATTCCTGGCTATTGCTGCAAAGGTCTGAATGCCACAATTGAAAAGACGTTGGCCTACGAACGCGGCGTTGTAGAATGGACCTTACATCAAGACAAGAAGTCGGTGACTGTTGTCTATCGCGAAGGCAAGACCGACCCAGTCAAGATTGAGAAGGCTTTGGCTGCAAACGGAGTCCGTACGGCCAACGAAAAGCCCAATCCCCGTGCAATAGAGAAACTGCCGGCTTGTTGCCAGCCTGCTGCACGCGGCGAAGCGTCGTGCAATAAAATGTAAGAATGTAATATGAATATTGTTGATCATATCCGCGAAACACGCGACATAACACGCGATGAACTGCAACTGATACTTACGACTGAAGACAAGGACAGCATAGAATATCTGCGCAATTCAGCA
>JAFWYO010000228.1 GCA_017517715.1 Bacteroidales bacterium | reverse complement strand
TTGTGGAATTGTGTACTTTTGCAAAAAAATATAAAGATAATATTATGAAGAAATTATTTATGTTTCTGACGTTGGCAGCGCTGACATTCAGCGCAATGGCCGACGAAGGTATGTGGATTCCTATGTTGCTGGGCCGCAACGAGGCCGATATGCAGAAGGCCGGAATGCGCATTACGGCCAAGGATATCTACGACATCAACAACGCGTGCCTGAAGGACGCCATACTGCTTTTCAATCAGGGCTGTACGGGCGAGTATGTGAGTAGCGAGGGCCTGTTCCTTACCAACCACCACTGCGGCTACAGCTACATCACGATGCACAGCACGGTGGAGCACGACTATCTGACCAACGGTTTCTGGGCGATGAGCCGCGATCAGGAGATTCCCTGTCCTGGCCTGACGGCAACGCGCCTGGTGCGGATGGAAGACGTTACGGCCCAGGTACTTGAAGGCATAACGAACGATACGCCCGAGGGCGACCGCGCCGTCGCAATCGAGAAGAACATCAAGCGCATCACCGAGCGTGCCGTCGAGGGGACGCACTATAAGGCTATCATTAAGCCTTTTTATTATGGCAATCAGTATTTTATGTACATCAACGAGGTCTTTACCGACGTGCGTCTGGTGGGTGCTCCGCCGTCGAATATCGGCAAGTTTGGTGGCGACACCGACAACTGGATGTGGCCGCGCCACACGGGCGACTTCTCGATGTTCCGCGTCTATGCCGGTGCCGACAACAAGCCTGCCAACTATTCGAAGGACAACCGTCCCTACAAGCCGCTGAAGTTTCTTGAAATCTCGCTCGACGGTGTCGAGGAGGGCGATTTCACCTTTGTTTTCGGCTATCCCGGCACGACGCAGCGCTACGTCACCAGCGACGCCGTCGAACTGGCCGCGAACATCGAAAACCCTATCCGCATCGACCTGCGCACCATTCGCCTGAAACACTACAATAACGCTATGAACCAGAGCCCGGCGCAGCGCCTGAAATACGCTTCGAAGGTGGCTTCGATTGCCAACGGATGGAAGAAATGGCAGGGAGAAACGCTGGGAATCAATCGCCTGAAGGGCGTTGAACAGAAGCGCGAGTTCGAAAGCCGCTATCAGGAGTGGGCCAAGGACAAACCGATGTACTACAATGTTTTGCCGCAATTGCACGAGGCCTACGACCGTCTGCGCCCCATCGAGGTGGTGCTGACCTACTTCAGTGAGGCCGTCCGTGCCAGCGACCTGATGCTGCGCGCCCAGGCCTACCGCCAGCTGGCGCAGGAGGATGACGAAGTGAGCGTAGTGGGTACCGTCAATAAACTGAAGGAAGCTAACGATAAGTATTTCAAGGATTTTGACCAACATACGGTTGTCGACCGCGCCATCTTTGTCGAGACGATGCTCTATATGTGGCAGGCCGGCTACGCCCCCTACCTCAACACGAAGACGGGCGACCGCGCTTCGGTTCAGAAGCAGCTCGAAAAAATCTACGACGAGTCGCTGCTCAACAACGAGAAGAAGCTGCGCAGCTTCCTGGACGGCTACACCATCAAACAGGGCAAAAAGCTGATGAATGATCCCGCCGTGGCACTCTTCGACCAGGCCTACACGCTGGCCTACGACCCGCAGAATCTGGCCACCTACCGTCGCGCATACGCTGATATTCAGCGACTGATGCGTACCTACGTCAAGGGTATGATGGAAATGCAGCCCGACGTCAACTTCTTCCCCGATGCCAACCTGACGCTGCGCGTGGCATACGGCCACGTCGAGGGCTTCCGTCCCCGCGACGGTGTCTACTACAAGCCCTATAGCACCCTCGAAGGCATTATGCAGAAAGAGAATCCCGACATCTATGACTACGTCGTCGAGCCGCGCCTGAAGGAGCTCTATGCGCTGCGCGACTATGGCCGCTACGGCATAACCACGACCACCGTCGACTCGACCGTGATCGAAAACGGCAACGAAATCATCACCAACTATACGACCCACACCACCAAGACGATGCCCGTGGGCTTCATCGCCACCAACCACACCACCGGCGGCAACAGCGGCAGCCCCGTGCTGAATGCCGACGGCCGCCTGATTGGCCTGAATTTCGACCGCGTTTGGGAGGGCACGATGAGCGACCTGCTCTTCGACCCCGACTATTGCCGCAACATCACGCTCGACATACGCTACTGCCTCTTCATCATCGACAAGTTTGCCGGTGCCGGCCATCTGGTCGACGAGATGACGCTGGTTTCGTCGAAGTAAACTGCTGGCAATGAACCTCTACATTGCTGCCTATAGGCTGCTGATGCCGCGCCGCTACCGCAACTATCTGCGTCGTGCCGATGGCAACGTGGATATGGTGCGCGAGACGTTGCTGCACGGGACGTTCTATGAGGAATACGTCCTGTATGGTTTCGCCTCGAAAAGCGACGCCGAGCGTCGCCAGTACCTGACCGATGCTGTGCGCAACCGCATCTGCCGCCGCATCAACAGCCGCCAAGGTCAGCGCGAGGTGGAGGACAAGTGGCTGTGTTACAACCGTTGCGGTGAATTTTACAAGAGGAAGGCTTTCCTTTTGCAGAGCTCTGCCGATGCCGAACGGATTGCTTCGCTTTATGGCCCTTCGGCTTCCAGCCAGCTTGTTGCCAAGCCTGCCGACGGCTGCGGTGGGCGTGGGGTGAGGCTGCTTGGGGCTGTCGATGCCTGCGGGCTCAGACATCAGCTGGAGAGCCTTTTGGCCGAAAACAGGCGATGGATTGTCGAAGAACGGATTGTTCAGGGCGACGAGATGGCCCAATGGAATGCCGATGCAGTCAATACGGTCAGAATGAATACGATAACGCGCAGCGGCAAGGTGCTGCACTATACGCCGTTCATCCTTGTGGGGCGCAAGGGCAGCTTTGTCAACAACGGAGCGAAGGGAGGTTTGTTCGCCTCGATCGATGTCCGCAGCGGCACCATTATTACCGATGGTTTCGACGAGTCGGGGAACCGCTTTGCGGCGCATCCCGACAGCGGAATGACCTTCTGCGGCTGGCAGGCGCCCCGATGGGACGAGGTGCTGTCGCTTACGGAGCGGATGGCGCTGCGATTTCCGGATGTCACCTACATAGGCTGGGATATGGCCTTGACCCCCGAGGGGTGGGTGTGCGTCGAAGCCAACAAGGGCGAGTTCGTCGCTCAGCAGACAACGCTGGGCCGCGGATTGCGAAGTGAATTTGAGGCACTTGTGGGCGTTGCAGAAAACAAATAAATACAATCATAAATGGGAATATTCGATTTTCTGTTTCACAGAAAGAAAGAACAACAAGAGGAAGATACGACAATGAAATATTTGATAGTGGGACTTGGCAACATTGGCGACGAATATGAAGGTACGCGCCACAACAGCGGCTTTATGGTGCTGGACCGTCTGCTGAAAGCCTGCACACGCGAAGGTGGCGAACGGCCCACCTATGTGCTGGACCGCCACGCTTACCGCGCCGAGGTCAAACTGAAGGGCCGCACGCTGGTGCTGATACGCCCTACGACCTATATGAACCTGAGCGGCAAGGCGGTACAGTACTGGATGCAGAAAGAGAAGGTGCCGCTGGAGAACCTGCTGGTCGTCGTCGACGACATAGCGTTGCCGGTAGGCAAGATCAGGATGAAAAAACAGGGCTCGGGTGGCGGCCACAACGGCCTGGCCAACATCGAGCAGCTGCTTCACACCGCCAACTACTGCCGCCTGCGCATCGGCGTGGGCAACAATTTCGGCCAGGGACATCAGATTGACTACGTCCTGGGACGCTTCACTGACGACGAGCAGGCTTTGCTCGATCCCGCCCTCGACCGAGCTGTCGAGGCCATAAAGACCTTTGCAACCCTGGGGCCGGACAGGGCTATGAATATGTATAACTAGTTGATTGAGAACGAGGACGAAAACGATAGTGAAAATGTCGAATCTGATTTTGGATATAGGCAATACGAGAATGAAAGCTGCCATAATGGATGGCGGCGAAGTGCTGGAAGTGTGCATTCTGGACGGCGATGCGCGAGCGAAAATAGCGGAACTGACCGAACGCTATGCGGTGGGGCAGGCAATAGCCTCGGTGGTGGGACGCGAACCGGAATGGGACAAGATACTGCCTGTGGAGGTGCGCAATCATCTTCATCGTCTCAGCTACAGGTCGTTATTGCCGATAAGCATCGACTACGAAACGCCTGAAACGCTTGGTATGGACCGCGTGGCTGCTGTGGTTGGCGCGCGCCAGTTGTGCTCCGAAGGGCCGCTGGTTGTTGTGGATGCCGGCAGTTGCATTACTGTCGATTTCCTGGATGCGAAAGATTGTTACCGCGGGGGAGCCATCCTGCCGGGTATCGCTATGCGGTTGCGTGCCCTTAAAGAATTTACGGCCGCGTTGCCGCTGGTCGAACTCTCCGACAGCGAATGGCGAGGGGATTGCACGAGCCCGCTATTGGGACGGTCGACAAGAGCGTCGATAGTGTCGGGAGTTTTGAATGCGTCAGTCTTTGAAATTCAGGGATTTATTGAAGCATATAAAAAGGAGAACCCATCCGTTAAACTTTTTTTAACAGGTGGAAATGCAGAATTTTTTGCAAAACAATTATTTTTTCCGAACTTTGCAAATTCAAGCCTGATGTATATCGGGCTGAACAAGATACTGGAAATGAATAATGTGTAATGAATAATAGCAAATAATGTCTTATATATTTTATAATAAAAAGCTGTTTCTGACGCTCGCCCTTATGCTGTCGGCATTGGTGGCGACGGCTCAGAACGGTATCAATTCGCCCTATTCGCAATACGGCATCGGCCTGAGCAATATGCCGTACAATATTCCGACATCCGCTGCCCTGGGCGGCGTGGCCTATACGCGCTCGTCGATGAATATGATCAACCCCTTCAACCCGGCTTCGTATGCTGCCATCGGCAAGGAAACTCTGGTGTTCGATATGGGTCTTTCTATCGATATGATGACGCTGCGCAATGGGTCGAGTTCGCAGTTCGACGCCGACGGAAACTTGGGATATCTGGCGGTCGGTTTTCCGCTGACCAAATGGTGGAAAACGGCGTTGGGAGTGATGCCGATGAGCGATGTCAACTATCAGTCGGTGAGCACCAGGGCCATCAACCCCGGCGGCGAGATGAAGACCCTGTATGAAGGCAATGGCGGTGTGTCGCAGTTCTTCTGGGGCCACGGTTTCAACATATTGGGCAATGGCAACGCCAGCAAGCCCCAGTTGCGCGCCGGCTTCAATATCGACTACATTTTCGGCAACTTGACGCGCGCGGTGACATACGATTTCACGGCCAACGACACAACCTATATGATGGACAGCCGCAGCCAGAAAGACACGTATGTGAAGAACCTGCTGTTGGATTTCGGCTTGCAGTACGAGCAGCCGCTGGGCGGAAAATATCACCTGAATGTGGGTCTGACGATGCGTCCGCACAGGACGATGTCCATTACCGACAACGCATTGGTTTATACCTTTGTGACGAGTGCTGCTGTGGAATATATGCGTGATACGATTTTCCCGCTCGACGGTGGCGACAGCGAGTTCGAAAGCACCCTGGAGCAGCCTATGACCACCGGCGTCGGCCTTTCGTTCCAGCGCGACGACAAATGGCTTGTGGCCCTCGATGCCACTTTCGCCCCTTGGAGCGGAATGAAATATACCGAAAACAGCAGCTATTCCATTTTTGGCCAGAGCCCGATGCGCTATGGCAGCAACCAGCGCTGGGCACTGGGTTTCCAGATGCTTGGCGACAAGAATGCCGCTGCGTATATGCGCCGTGTGACCTACTCGATAGGTGCGCACTACGAGAATGGACGTTTGCAGCTGCAGATGACCGACGGCAACGAGTACAAACTCAACGAATGGGGCATAGGTGCAGGCATTTCGTTGCCTATGCGCAAAGGCCGCTCGGTTCTCAACGTGTCGGCATCGTACTCTTCGATGGGAACAACCGACCTCCTGCGTCGCGATGTGTTCTCTATCGGCATATCAGTCGGTAGCTGCGAGAGCTGGTTTGTAAAGAGAAAATTCAATTGATGGAGATTGGTAGAGTGGGAGTTAAGGGAAGTTGAAGGGAGTTAAAGAGGAAGTTAAGGGAAGTTAAAGGGAAGTTAAAGGACAATAGTATTTGTATCTGAAGTTAAGGTTAATAATAAAGTTAAAATATCATAAACATACAATACGTGCCGACGGTGGTACACTAAAGTAGAAAACAGAGATAAATCAAAAATAACATAACACAGAGATGAAAACATTAAAATTTCTAACACTCGGATTGATAATGACGATGTCGGTTATGTCGGTTTCTGCCCAGAAATGGGGCAACAGCCCGGAAGACAGCGTCAGCTGCGTAACCAACACATTCCTCTATCGTGAGGCTTTCAAAAACAAACAGTATGTTGAAGCCTATGAGCCTTGGAAAGAGTGCCTGGACAAGTGCCCCGGTAACAACAAGAACCTCTATATCCGTGGTGTGACTATCCTCAAGTCGCGCTACAATGCCACTAAAGACGCCACTGAGCGCAAAGCCATTGTCGACGAACTGATGAAGATGTACGACCTGCGTATCCAGTACTTTGGCGAAGCCGCCGAGGTTACCGCCCGCAAGGCTTACGATATGGAACAGCTGCTTGGCAATGCGGCTCTGAAAGAGTACTACGAGCTCTATGACGAGGCTATGCGTCTGGGAGCCGACAAGCTTGAGCTGGCCTTTGTGGAGCGCTACTTTGACGCCACGGTGAAGTATGTCACTTCGGGCTTTGCCGACACGACGGTTATTATCGACAACTACGATATGGTCAGCGACGCCCTCGAAGGCCTGGCATCGAGCGAGACCGACAGCGCCAAACGCGCCGAGATCTACGGCGTCATAGCCCATATCGAGAACCGCTTCTCGCCCTTCGCCTCGTGCGATGAGCTGGTGAAGATCTACAGCAGGAAGTTCGCCGCCACGCCCGACGACGTCACGCTGCTCAAGAAAATCACCACCATCCTCCGCAAGAAGAAATGTATGGACACCGAGCTCTTCTTCGCCGCCACCGAGAAGCTGCACGCGCTCGAACCCACAGCATCGACGGCCTACCTGATGGCCCAGATGTGCTACCAGAAGAAGCGCTTCGGCGAGGCCGCCAAGTATGTGAGCGACGCTCTCGAAGGCGCAGAGGACAAGGACAAATACAATATGTATATCCTTCAGGGTCTGTGCTATGCCAACGCCAGCAGCTATGGCGCTGCCCGCGCAGCCTACAACAAAGCCGCCGATATGGAACCCTCGAAGGGTGAGCCCTACCGCCTCATCGCACAGCTGTATGCCAGCGGAGCCCGCGCCGTCAGCGACGGTATGGGTGGCCGTTCGGCCTACTGGGCTGCTGTCGACGCTGCCCGCAAGTCCATCAACGTCGACGATTCGCCCGAAAATGTCGAAGCTGCCAACAACCTCATCAGATCCTACTCGGGCCACTTCCCGAAACAGGACGAGGCCTTTATGCTCGACCTCATCGACGGCAACAGCTTCACGGTTCCCGGATGGATTGGCGTGAGCACGACCGTCAGAACCAGAAAATAACAATAAGGAGAGGGGAACGATGCGCAACGCAATGAGACAGTCCCCAATCAAAGTAAGGAGGCACACCGCTGGCGTGCTTCCTTGCTTTGTTTTACTGCTTTTGTCGCTGGTGTCGTGCCGCAACGATATGGAAAAGGTCCGTCTGTTCGACCCTCAAAATCTCCCGCAGCAGAATCTCGACACGGTCAGGGCTGTTCGGAGCCTGGGCGGCAAAAAACAGATGGTTCTTGTCGCTCCCAAGGTCGTTATGTACGACCATCCGGAGCGCAAGACGATTTATCCTGACGGAATAAATATGCTGATTTTCGGCAGCAACGACAAGGTTACAGCCTCTATCAAGGCCAAGTACGCCTCTTCGCTCGACGAGAAAAAAATTATCGAGGCCCGCAAGGATGTCGTGATAATCGACTACCGTTCGGGCGACACATCCTACCTGAACAGCATTATATGGAACTCTGCCGAACATCGCATTTTCTCGCGAGATACGATAAAGTCGGTCAATGGTGCAAGGGTGACCTATGGTGACGGCTTCGAAAGTGACGACGAGTTCACGGCTCCACGCATCCTGCATCAGCGCGGCACAATGACCTTTGACGAATGAACGCCAAGCCGACACGCCGACAATGGCGGGGATATGCCGTTCTGGGCATCGTGCTGTCAGCATCGCTGGCGGCGTTTTTCCTTTGGCCTGTCGACAGGAACACGCCCGTTGCCGCCGACCATTCGCAGCTGAAAGAGGCCATTGCCGACTATGGCGACAGCATCCTGTCCCGGCAACGAAAAGATAAAGCGCACACAAAGGTGTATCCCTACCGGCGGCGCAGCGATTGGCGCAAAGAAGCACCCGCCTTCCGTCAGGAAAACCACCAATACGAGGAGAAACAATACGCCCAACACGAAAAGCGGAGATATGTTGTCGACATCAATACAGCCGACACATCCGAGATGCAGCTCCTCTATGGCATCGGCCCGGTCTTTGCCAACCGGATTGTCCGCTACCGCCAGCGGCTAGGCGGATTTGTGCGCAAGGAACAGCTGCTGGAGGTCTACGGAATGGATTCTGTCCGCTACGCCGGTTTTGTGGACGATATTGTTGTCGACAGCAATGCCGTGGTGCGGTTGGACATCAACAATGCCACGGTCGACGAACTGAAACGCCATCCTTACCTCGACTACTATCAGGCGCGTTCCATTGTGGATTATCGCAAATATGGCAAACGCATTGAAAATGCAGACGATTTGCTCCTTGTGAACCTCCTCGATCGCGAGACAGTAAGAAAATTGCAGGGGTACATACAATTTAATTGACTATTTTCCGTTCTTATTGAATTATCACGTATTATATAATCAAATAACAGTCCGTATGAAATTTAGTATCAGTCAGATAGCGATGATGCTGGGAGGCAGCGTGGAAGGTGATTCCAACGCCGAGGTTTGGAAACTTTGTAAAATCGAAGAGGGAGAACAAGGTGGCCTCTCGTTTCTGGCTAACAGCAAATATACCAACTATATCTACGAAACCAACGCCACAGCGGTGATTGTCAGCAACGAATTCGTCCCCGAACACCCAATCAAGGCGTCGTTGATTCGCGTGGCCGATCCCTATTTGGCCTTTGCCAACCTGCTGAAGAAATACAACGAGATGCAGCTCGACAAAAAGGGTGTCGACCCCTTGGCTTTCATATCGCCCAGTGCCACAATAGGCAAGGACTGCTACATCGGTCCCTTTGCTTTCGTTGGCGACAATGCCCGCATCGGCGACGGCGTCAAGATATACCCGCAGACATACGTGGGCGACAATTCGTCGATAGGCGACGGCACGACCCTTTTCGCCGGTGTGCGTATCTATCAGAATATCGTTGTCGGCAGCCGCTGCATTCTGCATTCGGGTTGCGTCATCGGAGCCGACGGCTTCGGCTTTGCTCCCACAGGCGATGGCAGCTATCAGAAGATTGACCAGATAGGCAATGTCGTCATCGAGGACGATGTGGAGATAGGCGCCAACACCACTGTCGACCGTGCCACGCTGGGCTCGACAATCATCCACAAGGGCGTCAAACTCGACAACCTGTGCCAGATAGCCCACAATGTCGTCGTCGGCGAAAGCACCGTTATGGCTTCGCAGAGCGGCATCGCCGGTTCGGGCAAGGTCGGCAGCCATTGCATCATCGCCGGACAGGTAGGCATCGTTGGCCATATCGAGGTGGGCAACAACGTCACCGTCGCCGCGCAGTCGGGCGTGACCCGCAGTTTCCCGGACAACGTGACCATACTTGGCTCGCCGGCTACCGACGCCATCAAGCAGCGCAAGACCTACGTCCTTGAGCGCAATCTGGAACAGCTGTACAAGCGTGTCGGTGAACTGGAAAAGAAACTGGCTTCTTTAAGTTAGGCAATCGAATGAGAGCTTCAGGTACTCTGAAATTTTTCGCCGCCGTAGTGGCGCTTTTGGCGTTGCTGTGCATCGTTTTCCCGCGCGACGGCATCGCCATTGGCGGTGTCGTGCTGCGCTTCCCGACGTTGCACAAGGTTCTTGTGCGCGAAAAAGAGAAGAGTATAGACCAGTTGCTCGTCAAGCGCGAAGAGCGCGACCTCAGCGGGCTGCGCGACTCTATTGCCGAATGCCGCCACATTATGTTCGAGGGCCAGACGCGTTTCTGGCTTCCTGACGACGATGTGAGCTGTTTCGACCGTTTCTTTGAAAAAGCAGAAAAGGCACAGAAACAGGGTCGTATAGTGCGCGTGTTGCACTATGGCGACTCGCAGATAGAACAAGACCGCATCAGCTGCCGCCTGCGCGAGCGCCTGCAGATGGTCTTTGGCGGAGGCGGCCCCGGAATGCTGCCCCTGCGCCAACCAATACCCACCATCTCGTTCAACCAGTCCACCACCGGCGCCATCCAGGGCCTCTCCACCTACGGCGACAGCACTTTCAGCCGCTCGAACGGCAACTACGGCCCGATGCTGCGGTGCTGGCGGCTGACAGGTGGCGCAACGATGTCGCTCTATGCCTCAAAAGGCAATCACGCTGCCGAAAAGGCAGGACGGTTCTCGTCGATAAAAGTCCTCTACAACAACCGGCCGGGTCCGCTCAGCGTTTCGATGCACAACCGCAAGGGTGCAGGCGATTTCTCTGCCTCCTCGGCCAAGCCTGGCATAGGACTTCTCTCCTGGCAGATGGACACCGTGACCTCGTCGGCCTCGCTGACGCTCAGCGGCACGGCCGACATATACGGCATCCTTGTCGACGACGGCTACGGCGTGGCTGTCGACAACATCTCGATGCGTGGCGTGTCGGGCCACCAGTTCAAGATGGTCAATTTCGACCAGCTGGCCGAATCCTACAGGCTGCTCGACATTGGAATGATAATTATGCAGTTCGGCGGCAATTCGGTGCCTTATCTCAAGAACGAAAAGACCATCGACAACTATTGCAAGCACCTCGGCGAGCAGATCGACTTTGTCCGTCGGGCCTGCCCCGAGGCCGTAATCCTTTTCGTAGGCCCGTCGGATATGAGCACCAAGGTCGGCGGCCAGCTGGCCACCTATCCTATGCTGCCCACGGTGGTGGAAAAACTGCGCGAAATGGCCAATGCCCACGGCGCAGCCTATTGGAGCATCTACGATGCTATGGGCGGCCACAACTCAATGATAACCTGGGTCAAGAATGGATATGCCGGCCCCGACTATATCCACTTCACCCACAAGGGCGCTCGCATTATGGGCGACTATCTTAGCGATGCATTACATAATGTTTACGAACTATACAAAATTAGACAACAGATTACGAACCAGCAATTTAACGAATTATGGAATAACTTAACTACTACGGATGGAAACTCGC
Organism: Bacteroidales bacterium; assembly: GCA_017517715.1. GTDB lineage: Bacteria > Bacteroidota > Bacteroidia > Bacteroidales > P3 > Colimorpha. The sequence goes on along the minus strand of JAFWYO010000228.1, from coordinate 3,922 downwards.
TTTAAACTGACACTCATCAAAATGGTATTCAAGGGTCTAATGATATTATCGGCATTTGTCTGCGTATGGGCGTGCGGAAGAGCACAGTCCGGATATGCTGATTATGAGATGAAAGACATCGACGACAGTATGATGTTTGTCCCTATCGATACGTCATATTCCTTTATCCGTTACGACTCCAACCACCTCATCCTTCCGTCCGACAGCAGCCAGATGCGCCTCTTTGCCGACAAATGGTACCGCCTGCTCAGCACCGGCGAGGGACACCTCAACATCGTCCAGCTCGGCGCATCGCACGTCCAGGGCGGCGCCCTGCCGCACCGTGTGCGCTACAATCTGCTCACGGCCCTGCCCAACCTCGTCTCGGCGCGTGGCCTGATATTCCCCTATTCGGCAGCCTCCAAGTGCAACAACCCCTACGACTATAAGGTGTCGCGCACCCGTGCGCTCGATTTGACACGTTGCGTATATAAAGAACCGGCCGAAAAACTGGGCCTTTGCGGCATCGCCGTGACGGCGGCCAACGAACCGGCCGACATAGGCATAACCCTCAACGAACCCGAAATCAATTTCGCCTCAAACAGCATAATCCTGCTGGGCGAGGGAAGGGGAGGGGTGAAACCCTATCTGACCATCACCGACCGTAACGGCGATTCGGTAGCCGTCCAGGCCACGTCGACCGACGCGTCGCTGCGCCAATACCTGTTCCAGCTGCCGCAGGCCGTCGACTCGTTCCATATCGTCCTGCCCTGCACCGAAGGCCAGTCGTTTGCGCTGACCGGAATCTACCTCGACAACGGCGCGCCGGGCATCAGCTACCACTCCATCGGTGTCAACGGCGCTTCGCTGAAAGAATATACGACAAAATGCCCTTATCTGACCACCGATTTACGGATGATCAAGCCCGACCTGGTCATCTTCGGCATCGGCATCAACGATGCCTCGGGCCCCAATTTCGACACGGTTGTCTTCCAGCAGCGCTACCTCCAGCTTGTCGACTCCATACGCTCCGTCAGCCCCGACTGCGCTTTCCTGTTCATTACCAACAACGACAGTTTCCGCCGCGTCAAGCGCAACTATATCGTCAACGACAATGGTCCGGCAGCCCGCGAGGCCTTTCTGCGCCTGGGCCAGCTCACCGGCGGCGCCGTGTGGGACCAGTTCACCATTATGGGCGGCCTGGGCTCGATGGGCACCTGGCAGAACAACGACCTGGCCCAGCGCGACCATATCCACTTCACCCGCAAGGGCTATCAGATGCTCGCCGACCTGATGAGCAATGCCCTTTTCGAGACCCTGGTGCAACTGAAACCGAACAGACCCAAGCAAGCTGACAGCGAAGACAAACACCTGTATAAGAAACGCAATCCAAAAAAACGCAACAACACCCTGAACAGCAACAAGGAAGATGAGAGACCTAATTACATTTCTTACTGACCTCTTCTCGTTCGACAAGGAGCATCCGCTGCTTTTCACCCAGTTCAACTTCTGGGCCTTCTTCCTTATTGTCTTTGCCGGATTCTGCCTCATACAGACCCCCTGGTTCTGGACCAAAGTGCTGAAACGCAACGCCGACGACCCTCGCCGGCCCAACCTCAAGCTCACCGTCCGCAACGGCTACCTCTTCTTCGTCAGCCTCTTCTTCTACTTCAAGACCTCGGGGCTTTTCGTCCTTCTGCTTGTCTTTTCCACCCTGCTGGGCTACTTCCTCGGCATCGGGATGGACCGCTGCGCCGACAAAGCCGGGCGCCAATCCGCGGCCGACGGCGCCGTGGCGGCGGAAGGCAACGGCGCCGCCCCGGCGGGCGCCAAACTGCTGATGATCATTGGCGTGGCCGTCAACCTGCTGGTGCTGTTCTACTTCAAATATGCCTACTTTTTCACCGACATCCACAACACCATCTTCCACACCGACCATCAGGTCGTGAACCATCTGGCCCTCTTTGCCAACCACTTCACCAAGACCCCCACCTTCGACGCCTCCAAGATACTGCTGCCCGTGGGTATATCCTTCTTCACATTCCAGAATATCAGTTACATAGTCGACGTCTATAAGCACAAGATACGCCACGCCTCCAACATCTTCGACTTCGGATTCTATACCACCTTCTTTCCCCAGCTTGTGGCAGGCCCCATTGTGCGCGCCGACCAGTTCATCCCGCAGCTCTACAAGCCCTACTTCCTCGGTCGCCGCCAGTTCGGCATCGCCGTGTTCTGGATACTCAACGGCCTGATGAAGAAGATAATCCTGAGTGACTACCTGGCCGTCAATTTCGTCGACCGCGTCTTCGAAAACCCGCTGCTCTACACAGGCTTCGAGAACCTCTCGGCGCTGTTCATCTATTCGCTGCAGGTCTATGCCGACTTCTCGGGCTACACCGACATAGCCATCGGAGTGGCAATGTTGATGGGCTTCTACCTGCCGCAGAACTTCAACTCGCCCTACAAGGCCACCAGCCCCGCAGGGTTCTGGAAACGATGGCATATGTCGCTCAGTAACTGGCTGAAGGACTATCTCTACATCCCCCTGGGAGGCAACCGCCGTGCCAGTGCCGCCAGCTACATCATCCTTGGCGGAATGCTCATCGTCGTGGCCCTGATGGCCCAGACGGCGTGGGTCTCGCTGGTCGTCACCACCGTCATCGGCGCCCTGATAGCCGTCTACCTCATCTTCCCGCGCCACCGCAAGGAGTTCAACACCAACGTCAACAATATGGACACGATGCTGCTGGGCGGAATGTGGCACGGCGCCAGTTTCAACTTCATCACCTGGGGCGGCCTCAACGGTATGGGCATCCTTGTCTACAAATGGTGGAAAAAACAGACCTCGCGGGCCCGTGTTGTGGCCACCGAAGCCCTATTTGCCCTTTTCCTCTTCCTCGATGTCGTCTGGCCGTCGCCGGCATTCAAGGTCGGCGTGGTGTGGACCGGCATAATATGCGCAGGCACCATTCTGCGCTACCTCGTTATCAATCCCTTGTGCGACAGATACAAAGCTCCCGGTGCGAAATCCAAAATCCAGAAGGTCTGGAGCATCTTCCTCACTTTCGTCTTCATCACCTTTACCCGACTCTTTTTCCGCAGCGGCTCCAACCTCGACCCGGCCGAAGCCAACCAGGTGGCCTGGAACACCGCCAAGAATATGGTGACTCGCATCGGCAGCCCGTGGCAGGGCAATGTTGCCGACATCCTGTCCAACTATGCTGGCGTATTCATCGTCTTCCTCATAGGGATGGTCATCCACTGGTTGCCCGAACGCTTCAAACGCCGCTACCGCCTCTCGTTTGCTATGATGCCCCTGTGGCTTATGGCCATCGCTGTCGTGCTTTGCGTCCTTCTTGTCTACCAATTTATCACTGCCGACCTGCAGCCCTTCATCTACTTCCAGTTCTGACAGCGACCCGCTCCGCCATTTCCTATATATCCTATATATATCCTATATCGTTCTTATATTTTGATAATAAGATATATATAGGATATATATAGGAAATATATAGGAAATGGCGGAGCGGGTCGCTGCCGAAGCGAGTCCGGTGTTTCTGTTAAGACTGTCAGCAATAAAACAGTGGCTGTTTTGGATTAAACGGATGATATACAGTAGTATGCGTGTTGGTGTAGTTGTGACTATATGTTAAAAATTCATAAATAATGTTAAATAATTGACTTTTTTCCTTCGAAAATGCTCTTATATATAAAAAACAACGTTTAATCATCATTAAAAATGACCAGAATATTTTTTTTGAACAGCAATTACCAGCAATTGAACGGCAATTATCAGCAATTTTTTTTCGATTTCCGCTTGAAGGGCATTTGATATCGCCTTCGGCGAGAAATTATGCAAATTGAATATAAATTTTACATAATTTGTTTATAATTTGTTTAATTTCTGCTCGAAGAGCATTTTTTTCTTTTAACAGGAATT
>JAFWYO010000227.1 GCA_017517715.1 Bacteroidales bacterium | reverse complement strand
TGAAAGTTGAAATTTATTGGCTTACGCTGTCATTTCAACTTTCAACTCTCAACTTAAAAATTTATGCCTCTTAGAGTTTCGGGCCTGCGGCGACGAGGGCTTTGCCGGCTTCGTTGTGGGTGAACTTGACAAAGTTCTTGACGAAGCGTCCAGCCAGGTCGCGGGCTTTCTCGTCCCAAAGCTTGGCGTCAGCGTAGGTGTCGCGCGGATCAAGGATCTTCGGGTCGACACCGGGCAGCGACGTGGGCACCTCGAAGTCGAAATAAGGGATCTTCTTGGTTTCGGCCTTGAGGATGGAACCGTCGAGGATGGCGTCGATGATGCCACGCGTATCCTTGATGCTGATGCGCTTGCCAGTGCCGTTCCAGCCAGTGTTGACAAGGTAGGCTTTCGCGCCGCTCTTCTCCATACGTTTCACCAGTTCCTCGGCATACTTGGTGGGATGCAGTTCGAGGAAGGCCTGGCCAAAGCAGGCGCTGAAGGTCGGCGTAGGCTCGGTGATGCCGCGCTCGGTGCCTGCCAGCTTGGCGGTGAAGCCGCTGAGGAAGTAGTACTTGCACTGCTTGGGGGTGAGGACGCTCACCGGCGGCAGCACGCCGAAAGCGTCGGCGCTGAGGAAGATGACGTTGTCGGCTGCGGGGCCGGCGCTCTTGCCGTGGACGGGAAGGACTATCTTTTCTATATGGTCGATGGCATAGCTTACGCGCGTGTTCTCGGTGACGCTCTTGTCTTTGAAGTCGATTTTGCCGTTGGCATCGACAGTGACGTTTTCGAGCAGCGCGTTGCGGCGGATGGCGTTGTAGATGTCGGGCTCGCTCTCCTTGTCAAGGTTGATGACCTTGGCATAGCAGCCGCCCTCGAAGTTGAAGACGCCCTCGTCGTCCCAGCCGTGCTCGTCGTCGCCGATAAGCAGACGCTTGGGGTCGGTGCTGAGGGTGGTCTTGCCAGTGCCGCTGAGACCGAAGAAAATGGCGGTGTGCTCGCCCTTCATATCGGTGTTGGCCGAGCAGTGCATCGAGGCGATGCCCTGGAGCGGCAGGTAGTAGTTCATCATCGAGAACATACCCTTCTTCATCTCGCCACCGTACCAGGTGTTGAGGATCACCTGCTCGCGGCTGCTGACGTTGAAGGCCACGCAGGTGTCGCTGTGCAGTCCCAGCTCTTTGTAGTTGTCCACCTTAGCCTTACTGGCGGCATAGACCGTGAAGCCGGGCTTGAAGTCCTTGAGTTCGTCGGCGGTGGGCTTGATGAACATATTGGTTACGAAATGAGCCTGCCAAGCCACCTCCATAATGAAGCGGACGGCGATGCGGGTGTCCTTGTTGGCGCCGCAGAAGGCGTCGACGACGAAGAGGTTCTTGTCGCACAGCTCGCTGGTGGCCAGACCTTTGACGGTCTTCCACACGTTTTCGTCCATAGGATGGTTGTCGTTGGGATACTCTTCGCTGGTCCACCAGACGGTATCCTTGGAGTTCTGGTCCATAACGATGTATTTGTCCTTGGGCGAGCGGCCGGTATAGATGCCGGTCATCACGTTGACGGCGTCGAGCTCGGTGAGCTGGCCTTTGTCGTAGCCCGTCAGGCTGGGATCCATCTCCATTTTGAACAGATCCTCGTACGAGGGATTGTAGCAAATGCTTTTAACACCCTTGATGCCAATGGCTTCGAGGTCTTTTTTGATTTTATCTATCATAGCAATTTGTTTTGGTGATCGGTGAATTGTAGTGATTAGTGAATAGTGAATTGTGACCCGAGCGTGCTCGTTTCACAATTCACAATTCACAGGTCACTTATTTATTTCTTGCGGCTCTCTTTGATGGCGGCCTGAGCAGCGGCGAGACGTGCCACGGGGACGCGGAACGGGCTGCAGCTGACGTAGTTGAGGCCGGCGTGGTAGAAGAACTCGACCGAATCGGGGTCGCCGCCGTGCTCTCCGCAAACACCGCACTTGAGGTTGGCGCGAGTGCTGCGACCGCGGTCGACACCGAGTTTGACCAGCTGGCCAACACCTTCCTGGTCGAGGGTGTTGAACGGGTCGGCGGGGATAATCTTCTGGTCGACATAGTCCTTGACGATGGCGTTGACGTCGTCGCGGCTGAAGCCGAAGGTCATCTGCGTAAGGTCGTTGGTACCGAAGCTGAAGAACTCGGCGACCTCGGCGATCTTGTCGGCAACGAGAGTGGCACGCGGAATCTCGATCATAGTACCGAACATATAGCTGATATTGACACCATATTTGGCTTCGACCTCAGCCTTGATCTCGTTGGCGATATTCTTCTGATGCTCAAGCTCTTTGACGTTGATTGTCAGAGGAACCATAATTTCGAGTTTGGGGTTGTGACCTTCCTTCATCAGCTCGGCAGTGGCGCTGAAGAGGGCGCGGAACTGGACGCGAGTGATTTCGGGATAGATGATACCCAGACGGACACCGCGGAGACCCATCATAGGGTTGACCTCGTGGAGGGCGTCGACGCGCTTCTTGACCTCCTCGTAGGAGATTTTAAGACGCTTGGCAACCTCTTTCATCTTCTCTTCGCCCTGCGGTGCAAACTCGTGCAGCGGAGGGTCCATCAGACGGAAGGTCAGCGGTTTGCCGTCCAGCACCTTGAGGGTTGCTTTGGCATACTCGCGGATGTCGGGCTCGAGCTCGTCGAGGGCGGCGATGCGCTCGTCGGTGGAGTCGCTGAGGATCATATTGCGAAGTTTTTCGAGGGGCTTCTCGCTGTTCTTGCCATAGAACATATGCTCGATGCGGAAGAGGCCGATACCTTCGGCGCCGAAGCTGACGGCACGCAGAGCGTCGTCGGGGTTGTCGGCGTTGGTGCGGACACCCATAGTGCGGAACTTGTCGACCATAGTCATAAAGCGCTGGAAGAGCGGGTTCTCGGTGGCGTTGATCATCTTTATTTCCTTGTCATAGACATAGCCTTTGGTGCCGTTGAGGGCCAGCAGGTCGCCTTCCTTGAAGACATTGCCGTTGATGTAGACAAAGCCTTTCTCGAAATCGATCTTGACGGCGTCGCATCCGACGATGCAGCATTTGCCCCAACCGCGGGCAACAAGGGCGGCGTGGCTGGTCATACCGCCACGGGCGGTGAGGATACCGTCGGCAGCGCGCATACCCTCGACATCTTCGGGGTTGGTCTCTTCGCGCACCAGGATGTTCTTGATGCCTTGTTCGGCATAGAGTTTGGCTTTCTCGCTGGTGAGAGCGATAACGCCCACGGCACCGCCAGGACCTGCGGGCAAACCTTTGGCGATGACATCGTATTTCTTCTCGTCTTCAGCATCGAGGATGGGGTGCAGCAGCTCGTCGAGTTGTGCGGGGCTTATGCGCATAACGACTTCCTGCTCGTCGATGAGTTTTTCGTTGAGCATATCGAAAGCCATATTGAGAGCGGCGACGCCGGTGCGTTTTCCGACGCGGCACTGCAGCATATAGAGCACACCTTCCTGGATGGTGAACTCGATGTCGAGCATATCGTGGTAGTTCTGTTCAAGGGTGCGGCGGATGTCGCAGAGTTCCTTGTAGGTTTCGGGCATCAGTTCTTCCATCGAGTGGAAGTTCTTGTTCTGCTCGTTCTTGGTTTCGTCGTTGAGGGGGCTGGGGGTACGGATACCGGCAACGACGTCCTCGCCCTGGGCGTTGATGAGCCATTCGCCATAGAAGTGGTTGTCGCCGGTGGTGGGGTTGTGTGTGAAAGCAACGCCGGTGGCGCTGGTGTCGCCCATATTGCCGAAGACCATAGCCTGCACGTTGACAGCGGTGCCCCAGTCGTCGGGGATGCCTTCAATCTTGCGGTAGCTGACGGCCTTCTTGCCGTTCCAGCTCTTGAACACGGCCTTGATGCCGCCTTCCATCTGGGCTTTGGCATCGTCGGGGAACTCGGTGCCGAGCACTTCTTTCACTTTCTTCTTGAAGTCTTCGGCCAGTTGCTTGAGTTCGTCGGCAGTGATTTCGGTGTCGCTCTTTTAGCCGCGTTTGGCTTTGAATTCGTCGAGCATATCGTCGAGCTGTTTGCGGATGCCTTTGCCGTCGGCGGGTTCGATGCCTTCGGATTTTTCCATAACGACATCGGCGTACATCATAATGAGACGGCGGTACGAGTCATACACAAAACGGGGGTTGCCGGTTTTCTTGAGCATACCGGGGATGGTCTTGCTGCTGAGGCCGATGTTGAGGACGGTGTCCATCATACCGGGCATAGAGCTGCGGGCACCGGAACGGCAGCTGACGAGCAGCGGGTTCTCGGGGTCGTCGTAGCGCATACCCATAATGTTCTCGACATTTTTCATTGCTTTCCACACATCGTCCATCAGTCCTGCGGGCAGTTGGCAGTTGTTGGCATAATATGCCGTGCAGCATTCGGTAGTGATGGTGAGGCCTGCGGGAACAGGCAGACCGAGCAAACACATTTCTGCCAAATTGGCACCCTTGCCGCCCAGCAAGTTCTTCATATCGGCCTTGCCTTCGGCTGTTTTACCTCCAAAAGTGTAAACGTACTTTGTCATAATTTAAATAAAAGAATTAATTTATAATAATTTAATTGTTTTGTTCTGCTGATAAAGAAACTGCAAAAGTAATCATTTTTTTTGGAACTGGCAAAAAAAATGATGAAAACGATAACGAAAAAACAAATAAAAACGATAATGAAAACGAAAAAAAACGAAAACGAAAATAACGACGATGCGTGCTGTCAGATCTGGGAGAGCAATATTCTGGCGTTGGCTTCGTTGCTGTAGAGCGATCCGAGCAGGGTGCGGCGCTGGTCGACGTTATCCTTTGTAAAAGGCTGACGAATAAGGGTTTTTAGCGACTGAAGCTGCTGCTCGACGGTGTCGGCGACGGTGCACAGCCGTCCCAGCTCGGTGCCGGCCACCATAGCGGAATTGACGAGACAGTGGCGTCCGGCATAGAGGGAATTGAGGAGCTTGAGTTTCAGTCCTGTAGGGAAATTCGTGAAGAGCATCAGGACTTGCGCATCCTGAATCAGTCTGCGCATAGAGTCGTCGTCGGGATTGGTGACGAGGCTGACATTGCGGTGCGAAGCGAGAGAGTCTGTGACCCGTTTGGAGGGGTTGCGACCAGCGACGACAAAATGGATATCGGGGCATCGGCCGAAGATGTTGTTGCAAAGAAAATCGACAGTTTCGATGTTTTCGGGCACCGATAGGTCGGCGTGGTAGAGAACGTAGCGAGGAGACACGTCATTGTCGCTGTTTGGCAACGAGATCACCTCGTCGTCGTTGTGCGAGGAGGGCATCAGCAGCACATTGTGGCACCCTATGGCTTTGAAGTGCTCCGCATCGGATTGTGTTACAGCCAGTACGGCATTGCTCTTGAGGAGGACGGGTTCGTATCGGAGCAGGCGGCGAGCCTCGCTGCGCAAGTAGAGGCGTCGGAAAAAGTTGCGTTCGGCGGCAGCCAGACGTGCATAGTATTCGTGTTCCACGTTGTGCGCGCGCACCAGGATGCGGCGGCCTTCGAGTTGCTCAAGCACCGAACAGCAGTGGAGGCCTTCGAGCAGGATCGGTGCTTTGTCCGCTTGCAGATTGTGCAGCAGTTCGTTGTTCTGCCGCGACTTGACGATATAAGGTTTAGGTCCCATTGCGCTGGCCAGTCCAGTATGGCGACGGTAGTAGGTCACCGTTGTGCAGCATTGCTCCAGTTCTTTGGATTCCGACCGGCCATAGGTGAAGGTATGGAGATGAATGTCGACGCCGAGTCGATGTAGAGCCACGAGGCGGTTGTAGACGTCAATCACACCGCCATAGTCGGCAGGGTAAGGAACGTTGAAAGATACTATGTGAAGTTTATTGGACAAAGGTTGCGATGCGAGGTTGAATGTTGGATTATTATCTTCGTAAGTGTGATATTAAATACTGATTTTCAGATTGTCGTATGCCAGCCGAACGTTTTCGGGCAGTGTTTGGTCGACAACGGCGTGGAGGCCCATTTCGTGACTCATATGAGTAAGGAATGCCTTTTGCGGTTGGCATCGGTCGATGATATCCAAAGCTTCGGGCAGGCAGAAGTGGGAGAAATGTTTTTCGTGTCTGAGGGCATTGATAACCAGCACGTCCAGTCCGTCGAGTTTTTTCAGTTCGTTGTCGTCGATATGGTTCATATCTGTGATGTAGGCGAGATGGCGTTGAGATTCGTCGATACGGAAGCCCAAGACAGGCAGGTCCTTGTGCATACCCTTGACAGGGGTGACGGTCATTGAGCCCACCTGAAAAGGTTCGGCCTGCGAGACGTCGTGGAGAGTCACTTCCGGCAGCCCGGGATACTGGTGGTATTCGAATATATAATGATAGTCGTGCGTCAGCGACCGGATGGCCTCGTTGTTGGCATAGACATCCATTTTGCGTTTCTGCACCCAGTTGAGCGGTCGGATGTCGTCGATACCGCCGACGTGGTCGCGATGGGCGTGAGTGATGAGGATAGCTTCAAGATGCTGGACGTTGTTGAGAAGCATCTGCTGTCGGAAATCAGGTCCGATGTCGATAAGGATGTTGGTGCCGTCGTTGCCGGAGACGAGTACAGAGGAGCGCAGCCTTTTGTCGCGTTGGTCAGCTGATTGGCAGACGTTGCAATGACACGCTATTACGGGCACGCCTTGCGATGTGCCCGTTCCGAGGAAGGCGAGATACATTACTAGTCCTGTTTCTGCGTGAGTTTGAAACCGACGCCGTGGACGTTGACGATTTGGACGGAGGGGTCGGCTTTGAGGTATTTGCGCAGTTTGGTGATGTAGACATCCATACTGCGAGCTGCGAAGTAGGAGTCGTCCTTCCAGATTTTCTGGAGGGTGCTGGAGCGGTCGATGAGTTGGTTGAAGTTAATGCAGAATAGTTTAAGCAGTTCGCTTTCCTTGGAGGTGAGCCGTACGGGGTCGTTGCCTTCGAGCGAGAGCGTCTGGTAGTTGTAGTCGAATTTGAACTTGCCGATAGAGAACTGGTTGTTTTCGGGTTTGTTTTCGTCGAATGAGCGTCGGATGGTGGCGTTGATGCGTGCGAGGAGTTCCTCCATACTGAAGGGTTTGGTGATATAGTCGTCGGCGCCGACTTCGAAGCCTTTGAGTTTGTCGGCTTCGAGGGATTTGGCTGTAAGGAAGAGGATGGGGATGTTTTTGTCGATGCGTCGAAGTTCCTTAGCGACGGTGAAGCCGTCTTTGACGGGCATCATCACGTCAAGGATGCAGGCGTCGACGTTGCCGTCCTTGTAGATATCGAGGGCCTGTTGTCCGTCGGTGGCGATAAAGACTGTATAGCCCTTTTGGGTGAGATAGGCTTTAAGAATCACGCCCATATTGGGGTCGTCCTCGGCTACTAACAATTTAATTCCTAAGTTCATAATCTAATAGTTTAAATTACTAGAGTCCAAAGAGGTCTCAGTAAAAGATTTCTACCCGTATAACACAAAAAAGTTTTTTTTATTGCGTTTTTAAGTTAAAAATCTAAAAAAATTTAAGTTAATTTTTAGTATTTAGTTAGAAATCAAGTCTTTCTGAAAAATATTTTTTTTTATTTTTTCACAATAATTCTTTCGCCGGAGGAGGTGGATCTGAATTCGGGAGCATAGAGACACTGCATTGTGGCCGGAGCCAGCGAAAATGTACCTGCATTGTTGACGTACAAGTCGTATTCGGCCACATAGGAGCCCTTCTCGATGCGGTCGATATAGAGAGTATGTGCTGTGTTGGTTACGGCAAGATAGTAGCTCAGTCCGCCGTTCCAGTGCCATCCGCTCTGGGTACTGACAGGCTCGAAGCCGGCACAGCGCGGATCTTTCAGCTCGAGGTATTCCATATTACGGTCGGCAGTGATTTCGATACGGACGCGAACCTTGTCGCCCACCTTAAGCTGCTGGCCAACAGGAACGAGCTTGTCGCCGTCCACTTTGTAGAGGCTGCGTTTTATGGTGATGCCCATTGCGCTGGCGGGTATTTTTTCGATGTTTTCGAAATATTGCCAGTACATCGCGCCCCAGGCTATGCCTTCGTCCGCCTTGCGCACGGTGAGGTGCCCGTCGTCGGGGGTAATGCTGTCGCCGGGCAGGCGACGGCTGATATGCAGCTGCGCACGCGACGTGTCGGTGGCAAGCGTATGACTGCCGAAAGTGACAGAAATGGGTGAATTGTGAACAGAGAACTGCGTATCGTGGCTTTCCGTTTTTCGCTTTCCGCTTTCCGCTTTCCGCTCTCCGTTCAGCAAAAGGGCCTGGATGGCGCTGACGGTGCTGACGTCGGTGTTCCAGTTGGTGGTCTGCTTCTGTTTGAGGAGCCACTGCTGCATTTTGGCAATGCTTTCGCTGTCGCCCAGCACCTCGTCGAAAGTGCGTATCAGCATAGCCTGCGTCTCGATTGGGCGCTCGCTCCAGCTCCAGCCGCCGACGTTGTCGCGCCAGTACATACCCATCTCGTCGCTGTAGAGGGCTTTTTCGCGGATGCGCACAGCCATTTCGCGAGCCAGCTTTATATCACCTGCGCGCTGGAAGACTACGCCAAGCATTGCCTGGGTGAAGAGCGAACGGTAGTTCTCGTTGTATTTCTTGGCGTTGCCATAGAAGAAGTCGTAAGCTTCCTGCTGCCGCTTGCTAAGTTTGTTGTCGGGATAGAGGCTGCGCAGATAGAGGTAGTCGAGGTTGACGACGTCGTAGCCGCGACTTTTGATATACTTTATATAATATGTATATGTCTCTTTGTCGACATAGTCCATAGCGCGGTCGAGGGCGCGGCGTGTGCGGTTGTCGAGTTCCACGCCCTGCTGGCGCAGATGTCCGAAGGATTTGAGGATGTACTGCGTAGTGTAGAGGCTCGACCAGCGGCCGCCGTCGATCCAGCTCCATCCGCCGTCGGCGCGCTGTGCGGCAAGCAGTTGGTCGAGGTCCTTCTGCAACTGTCGGCTCAGAGTTGTGCGGTTGAAGAAGCGAGCCACGTCGCGGTGGCGCTGCTCCTCGCCGATGGCGTCGCGCAGCCAGGGTGTCTCGTCCATCACCGTCTGCTTGAGGTCGGTGTTGCGGTCAAGCTCGGACTGGAAGGCCTCGGGCTCGCTCTGCTCCCATTCGCGGAACAGCTGCTCGATTTGGGGATTGCTTTTGACTATATTGAACGAAAGGCTGTTGGTGTAGATAGCATTGGCCAGATAGATGTTCGACGGGTTCTTCTGCTGCGCCACGTACGGCAACGACTGGATGGCAAGCCAGATGGGGTTGGGCGTCAAGTCGACTGTCAGCGAATGGTTCTTCAGAGTCCAGTCTATATCGTCGGCCGATTGCTTTGCTGTTTCCACCAAGTGTTTGAGCTCAAACTCCTTCTCCCCTGCCCCATTGATATAGAAAGCCATTGATTCGGTGACCAGCTGGCGGCTGGGCAACAGCGGCAGTGCCGCCTGTTCGCCGTCGCTGACGCCGTCGCCGCGGGCGATGACCCTGTAGTTGGCCATAAACACCGGAGCCCTTGGAGCCGCCAGCACAAAGCTGACTTCGCTGCTGGCGCCGTCCTTGACGGCAACCCGACGCGTGTCGCCACCCACAATCATCGGCAGCGGCTCGTTGCTGACAGCATCGAACATTTCGAGCGAGACGTCGACCGTCTGGTCTTTGCCGCTGAGGTTGCTGACCTTGACCGACAAAACACAGGTGTCGCCGTGGCGCAGGAAACGCGGTACATTGGGCACCACCATCAGGCGCTTCTGCGTGATGGCACGGGCATTGATGTTTCCAACCTTAAGGTCCTTGGTCCACGCCAGACCGCTGATGCTCCATTCGGTAAGTAGTTCGGGAGCGGTGAAGGAGAGCTCGACAAGGCCGTCGTCGCCACTGCGCAGCGTCGGACGGAAGAATGCCAGCGTGTTGAGGTTCTGGCGCAGCTGGACATCCTCCCCACCGCCTTCCTCGGCGGTAGTCAAAATCTCTTCTTCCATCACGGCGCCTTCGTCGGCTGCATCAACGGCATCCAAAGCTGAGTTGACGCTGAGCCGCATTGCGCTTTCGGCTTCGCCGATTTCAATAACCGGCACTTTTTCAGCCATAACCACAAAACCCGATTCGCCGCGCGCCGTACTTGTGGCACGATGCAGCGATGCCGATTTGTACATACGGTTTGAAGCATATTGCCGCTCGAAAAAGCCCTCCTTCAGCGTTGTGATGCGGTAGCGATAGGAGACATTGGGTCGGAATGGCAGGTTTGGAGCAAATCCGTAACTTCCTGACGTTTCATAGTTTATATTGCCAAAAATAGAGGAATATGAGCTCTGGCTCCAAGGGCTAAGATGCCAGTTCAGGCTGCCGTAGGTGTCCAGAGCGTGGTCGTACATCGTCATCAGCAGATTGGCAGCTATCGGCTTGCCGCTTTTGCGGTCTTTGATGCGCAGCGTCCAGCGTTCGTTGCTGCCGGGTTCGAGCTTGTCGCGGAAAGTCTCAAAGCTGACGTCAAGCCGCTTGTCAGAGT
>JAFWYO010000226.1 GCA_017517715.1 Bacteroidales bacterium | reverse complement strand
TAAAAAACGCGCCGAAAATTCTACATATAGTAGCGAGAAAGGTTTGGACGACATTTTTCTCTTTCGGCGCGTTGTGGCTTTTGCGGACCCGACGCAGCGGTCGGAACGGATAAAAACAGCGGGTCTGCGCAATTAAAAACAATACAACATTATGAAAAAGATCTTTTTGGCAATGGGCGTTATCGCAATGCTCGCAAGTTTCAATTCGTGCACCAAGACCTGCACCTGCAAAAGCTATATGAATGGAGAGCTGGTGGGCACGACAACAGCCGAAGCTAAAGGCAACTGCTCGAAACTGGATGTCAAGCAGGAGGTTATGGGTATGGTCAACGAGACAAAGTGCGAAAACGAATAGTCGCTGCTCAGACATTTGGACTATGAAAAGGAAAGGCTGCCGCAGAGATGCGGCAGCCTTTTTTTATGGCTTTCCGCTCTCCGTTCTCCGTTCTCCGTTCTCCGTTCGTCAAGCTTCGGCGCCGAACTGCATCAGGTAGGCCTTGATGAATTCGTCGATTTTGCCGTCCATCACGCCGGTGACGTCGCCCGTCTGGTAGCCGGTGCGGTGGTCCTTGACGCGGCGGTCGTCCATCACGTAGCTGCGTATCTGGCTGCCCCATTCGATCTTCTTTTGGCTGGCCTTGATTTTGGCCTGCTCTTCCATACGGTGCTTCATCTCGCGGTCGTAGAGCTGCGAGCGCAGCAGTCGCAGGGCGTTCTCCTTGTTCTTGGGCTGGTCGCGCGTTTCGGTGTTTTCGATGAGGATTTCCTCCTCCTCGCCGGTGTAGGGGTCCTTGTACTGGTAGCGCAGGCGCACGCCCGACTCGACTTTGTTGACGTTCTGTCCGCCGGCGCCGCCGCTGCGGAAGGTGTCCCAACTGAGGCGCGACTGGTCGACGACCACCTCGATCGAGTCGTCGACGAGGGGCGTGACGCTGACCGAGGCGAAGCTGGTCATACGCTTGCCCTGGGCGTTGAAGGGACTGACGCGCACCAGGCGGTGCACTCCCGTCTCGCTCTTGAGGTAGCCGTAGGCGAAGTCGCCCTCGATCTGCATCGTGCAGCTCTTGATGCCGGCACCGTCGCCGTCGAGCGAGTTGCTGATGGCCACCTTGTAGCCGTTGCGTTCGGCATAGCGGATGTACATACGCATCAGCATCTCGGCCCAGTCCTGTGCCTCGACGCCGCCAGCGCCGGCGTTGATTGAGAGGACGGCATCCAGGCGGTCGCTTTCGCCGCGCAGCATATTCTTGAATTCCAGCTCTTCGACCAGCTTGGTGGTGGCTTCTATCTGCTTCATCATTTCCTCTTCGGTGGCATCGCCGGCCTCGAAGAATTCGGCCATAACGGCCATATCGTCGCAGCTGTCGCTGACGGTCTTGAAGGCTGTGGTCCAGGTCTTTTTGCTCTTGATTTCGAGCATCACCTTCTTGGCCTCCTTGGGGTCGTTCCAGAAGTCGGCGGCTTCGGTCTTCTTCTCCTCTTCGGCGATGGCGCTGAGCAGGTTGTCGATGTCCAGAAATCGTTTCAGCGTCTCTTTGCGCTGTTCCAGGTCTTTTATTGTCTCGGGAATGGTCATAATCTATTGTGAGTTGTGAAGGTGTGAGTCACTATATCTTAAAAATGTTTATCATTAATATCGTTATGTCGGTAGAAATGTGGTAGTTGTTGGCGTAGTCGCTGTCGAGGCGTTTTATGTCGGGGTTTTTGACGCGCGGCATCCGGTCGCGCGTGCGGAACACGCCGCGACGTATATTCGGCAGAGGTTCAAAGCTTTCCGCTTTCCGTTCTCCGTTCTCCGTTCTCCGTTCTCCGTTCTCCGTTCCCCTGCTGTATCCTACCCAGCTTTTTTTGCCGAAAAGCACTGAAAAACAGTCGGCGAAGTAGCGGTGTTTGCGCTGCTGTGGCCAGAAGAGGATGGGGGAGAGGACGATGAGCAGCAGTGCGGCGACGATGTCGAGCAGGCGCTTGCTGCGGCGGTTGGTGGCGTTGGCAACGGAGCCGAAATCAGGCGTGTAGAGGTCTTCGGGACTGCCGATGTAGTTGCTGCCTATCAGCACGTCCATCCCATCGGGCAGGATACGGAAGTCGACGCCTTTGCCCGACTGGCGTTCGAGGATGTCGAGTATCTTGCTCGTCGTGATGTCGCGCGAGCAGAAGATGACTTCGTCCACTTTGGGCAAATCGCCGTAAAGGACACTGTCGTCGGGGTCGTGAGCCGCCAGAAAGCCGTCGTGTTCAATGCCCAGCTGGTCGAACAGGGTCTCCAGCCGGTCGGTCTCTTCCTGCGAGCCGACCACTAGATAGCGGCGTTTGCGGATGGGCCGCTGGCGATAGCCTTCGACGCCAATGGCGCCAAGCAGCCCCCTGATTCCGATGACGGCGACGATGCTCCACAGCGAGCCGAGCAGCACAATGGCGCGCGAAAAGCGCAGCGTCTCGTCCAGCAGCGAATAGAACACCAGCAGCAGCAGTGCGCCGATGCCCATACCCTGAATGATGCGGCCCAGCCGGACGGGCTTGTCGTAGCCGCCTGCCAGGAACGATGTCAGCAGCAGGACGAGCACGTAGAGCGGCAGGATGGTCCAAGTGTAGAAACCGGGGTAATAGTTCACATTTTCAGCCCAATAGGTGGCCCAAATCTGTTTGATGGCGAGGAATCCGGCCAGCGACACCGCGAAATCCAATGCCGGCACAGCCAGAAAGCGGACAATGCGCTTGATGAAGTCGATCGAGGCGCGAAGCCATATAGCCAGCTGGATAAGAATGGAATAGGTCTTGGCGCCGCCCTTGCTGAAATACTTGCGGGCGAAGATGGCCATCGCGTTGTAGAAGGTGTAGACGTAGTTCATTGACGACTTGCGCGTGCTTTCGCCCTTGTAGTGCAGTATGCGTGTGGTGGGCAGATAGTAGTTTTTGTAGCCCGCCAGCCGTATGCGCCACGAGAAGTCGATGTCCTCGCCGTACATAAAGTAGCTTTCGTCCAGCAAACCAGTCTTTTCCAGCGCCTCGCGGCTAAGCATCAGGAATGCGCCGGGCAGCACGTCGACCTCGTTGACCGCATCGTCGTCCAGATGGCCCATATAGTAGGCTCCCACCTTGCGGTTGTGCGGGAAAAGCTTGATGAGGCCGCTGATCTTGAAGAACGACGTTGCCGGCGACGGGAAGCCGCGCTTGCTTTCTTTCAGGAACTGTCCTTCGCCGTTTATCATCTTGACGCTCAGGCCACCGCAGTCGGGATGGCTTTCAAAGAATTCGATGCAAGACGTAAAAGTGTCGCGCTGCACCAGCGTGTCGGGATTAAGCAAAAGAACATAATGGGAAGTGAACTCTGAGATGTGAGAAGTAAGATGTGAGAACTTTGACGCGGCAGCCCGTTCTCCGTTCTCCGTTCTCCGTTCCCCGTTCTCCGCGCCCTCGCTTTCCGCTGTCCGCTTTCCGCTTTCCGCTCCCAGTATTTCCCTCAGTGCCTGGTTGTTGGCTTTGGCGAAGCCGGGATTGTCGCTGTTGGCGATAAGGTGGACCTGCGGGAAGCGGTCGCGCACCATCTGCACCGAGCCGTCGGTCGAGTTGTTGTCCACGACCCAAACATCCAAGTCAATGCTTTCGCCAGCGTCAAAGACCGACTGCAAGCACTGCTCGAGGAAGTGCTTGACATTGTAGTTCACTATGACGACCGACAGAAGCATTTATTATTGTGTTAGTTTTATTGAGTAAGAAAAATTTAATATTTAATATTTAATTTTTAATTTTATCCGTAAATTTCCGGACATCCCGGCGTGAAGTAGGCGGCGGTGAAGGCGATGACTATCAAGGCCAGTTTCCACCAGGTCAGACGTTTGTGTTCCTCGTCGAAGAGGATGCTCACGCTGACGTGCAGCAGGATGCCGACCACAACGCCCATAATGAGTGCCTGGACGGTTTCGTTGCTGCTTACGGCATAGATGTTGCACAGCGACCCCAGCGGCGTCATCACGGCAAAGATGCTCAGTAGCAGCACCGACTTCAGGCGGCTGTAGCCGTTGTTCATAAAGAGTCCCACAAGCACGATGGCGATGGGTATGTTGTGGAGGATGATGCCGTAGAGCAGGCTTTGGTGGACGATGCCGTCGGTGTCCACCAGAGGCATACCCTCCATAAAGGCGTGGATCGAAAGCCCTATCAGCAAGCCGACAACGGGGTGGGTGTGCTTTTCGTTGTGTTCGTGTAGGTGCTTGTGTATGTGTGTGTTTTTGTCTTCGTCTTCGTTTTCGTCGTTGTGTTTACAATGGTCGTGGCCGTGTTCGACGCCGTGTGTGGCGAATTCGAGCAGCAGCTGGATGAGGAATCCCACAAGGACGGCGACGCCGATCTTGACGTGGTGGACGGGGGTGGCGAAACCGTGTGCAAAAAGATGCGGCACCAGGTTGATGAAACAGGAGGCCAGCAGAAACGCGCCGCCAAAGACGGCAAAGCCTTCGGTGACCGTGTGCGGCACTTTTCGCTCCTTCGGCAGCAGCAATCCCCACACCACTATTCCTCCGAAAATCAAGAGGTAATCTATAATTATATTAGTATTCATTAATATGGTTAAAAACTGCAAAGATACGTAAAATATTTTTAGGAGACTTTTAAAAAATCATTAATTGAACACGAATTATGCAAATTTTATGAGTATATTTTTATATTCCAATGAGTTAGTTTTGTGTGCAAAGCACGAATTTCACGAATTATAGAGGTCGCCGTTATTTATACACGAGGGGGTGTTTTGGGGGGGCGCGCAGGTATGAGTTTGTGTGTGGCGCCTGCGTATCGGTAGTTGCACTCAGTTGTCGCTCTGGCTGTGTTGCACGAGCAGGATGATGTGGTCGGTGCGCAGGTTGTCGAGGGTTTGCTTGAAGTTGGAGCGTGCGGCGGCGTCCATCCAGGCGGTGGGTTCGTCGAACAGCAGCACCTGTGCTTGCGAATATAGCTGACGGGCCAGGGCGATGCGTTGCCATTGGCCCATACTGAGTTCTTCGCCACCGGCGAACTGGCGACCCAGCTGGGTGTCAAGTCCTTTGCCGAGATTGTCGACGACGGTGTCGGCATTGGCCAGGCGTATGGCGTCGGCCAGGCGGCGGGCGTCGTTGGCATTGTCGATGTCGCCGAAGGTGATGTTCTGGCGTGCCGTGAAGAAGAACTGGACATAGTCCTGAAAGATGACGCTGATGCCCTTGCGCAGTTCGGCGACGTCGAAGCAGCGGATGTCGATGCCGTTGATGCGCACCGCGCCCTGCTGAGGGTCGTAGAGTCGCAGCATCAGCTTGAGCATCGTGGTCTTGCCGCGTCCGTTTTCGCCTTCGATGAGGGTCACTTCGCCGCGCCGTGCGGTGAGCGAGAAGTGCGACAGTACGGGTTGCTTCATATCGGGATATGAGAACGTTACGTCGTCGAACGACACCTCGTCGACCTTTGTCGGGAAGGGTAGGGGCTTTTGTGGCGAAACGATGGATGGCTTGAGGTTGAGGAATTCGAACAGGTTGTTTATGAACAGCTTGTGCTCGTAAAGGCCGCTGACGCCACTCACCAGGCTGCTGAGGTGGCCTTGTCCGCGACGGAAGGCCTCGAAGAGCATCACGAACGAGCCGATGGTCATTGTGCCGCTGATGGCAGGACGTATCAAGAAGATGATTACCAATGCCATTGCGGCGGTTTCGAAGATGGCCGTGATGGCGTCGAACAGTGCAAGACGTCGCGATATGGCCAGGAGTTGCTGCACCAGTCGCGCGCGGATGTCGACATAGAGGCGGCGGAAGTGGTCGGCCAGGCCGAAGGCGCGCACCTCTTTGGCAAAGATGCGGTTGGTGAGGAGTTGGCCGTAGTAGTTGGTGCGGCGCAGGTCTTGTGTTGTTTCGCGGCGGAAACGGTAGATGCGTCGCGACTTGTATAGCCTCACGGCGAACGAGGGCAGCACGGCGACAAGCATCACCGCCACCACCTGCCACGAGGCTGCCAGCAGCATAGCGGCAATGCCCGCCAGTGCTGCAACTGAGCCGACAACGGTGACCGTATTTTCCAGTATGCGGATGGGGCGGAATGCCGCCTCCTGCTGGGCGCGGTGGAAGGTGTCGTGATAGTCGGGGTTGTCGTAGTAGGCCATATCGAGCCTTACCGACTGGGTTTGGATGATGTTGTTGATGTAGTCGGTAAGTCGCTGGGTAAGAACGTCGTTGTTGACGGTGTTGAGCACGCCAATCCAGCGGTTGAGCAGCATCACTGCGCAAAAAGCTGCAATATATCCCGCGAGGGGTGCGCCCCAAAGCATAGCGTCGACAGGCTTCGATTCGACAGCTGTCGTTATGGCGTCGACGAGCAGCTTGAGCACGTAGAGGTTCAACAGCGGCAAAAGGCTGTTGCACACAGTGTAGAGAAGCTTGAGGACGAATCCCCGCTTGTCGCATTGCCATATAAGTCTGAAAGCCTGACGCCTTTTAAT
>JAFWYO010000225.1 GCA_017517715.1 Bacteroidales bacterium | reverse complement strand
TATAGGATATATATAGGATATATATAGGAAATGGCCTTCCGGGTGGCTGTGGGGTGCCAGCCAGTCGGCAGCGATGTGCCGGCCGGCCGGATGGGGGAGTGGGGTTTGGTTTTGTGGGCGGTGGATTCTTCGTTCGATGAGGTTTTTGTGGGTGTTGCAAGCCGTCGGCGATGTTGGTGGCGCGCGTTATTTTTTGGATTTTGCTGTCGTTTTTGTATTTTTTTTGTAAATTTGCAGTGGTAAACGAGATGTTGTGTTTGTCGAAAATGTATATAAATTAAATACTTATTGTTTTCGAATGGAGAAAGAGAGCGAAAAATTCATCGATTTGAAAAAGGTGTTTGAGGCCAAAGGCATCAAGACATCGCGTTTTGTGTTGCGCCTGCTGAACCGCCTGCTGCACGTCGACGAGCTGAACGAAGGTATCAGTCGCAACCGCGACAAGGAGGGTGTCGATTTTGCCAGTGCAATACTTGATTATCTGGGTATTAGCGTGCAACTGGAGCACAGCGAGCGTATCCCTGCCGAGGGTTGCCCGATAGTGGTCGCCAACCATCCGCTGGGCGGTCCCGACGGTATGGCACTGATTGCCGCCGTGGGTGGCGTGAGGCGCGATATCTTGTTTCCGGTCAACGACTTCCTGATGCATCTGCCCAACCTGCGCTCGGTGTTTGTGCCCATCGACAAGGTGCACGGCAACCGGGCAACCGCTGCGGGGCTCGAGGCCGCTTTTGCCGCTCGAAACACTCTGCTCTATTTCCCCGCCGGCCTCTGCTCGCGCCGAATCAATGGTCAAGTTGTTGATTTGGAGTGGAAACCGACCGTCGTGAAGAAAGCAGTCGAGCACAAGCGCGACATCATTCCGGTCTATGTCGAGGCTCGCAACCGCAGACGCTTTTACACCATTGCCAATCTGCGTAAACGATTGGGAATCAAGTTTAATTTTGAAATGGCGCTGCTTCCGGGCGAGATGTTCGCCCAGCGCGGCAAGACATTCCGTATGGTTGTGGGGCGGCCTGTCCCTTATCAGGTTTTTGCCGAGGGCGGCACGGCCCGCGAATGGGCGTCGCGCCTGCACGACTATGTCTACACGCTTGCGGCAGATGCCGATAAAGAGTTTGAAACCAGTTGTTAACATTGTTACAATATGAACACAGAAAAAGATTTGAGCTATATCATTCCGCCGGTTCCGCGCGAGCTGCTTAAGGCCGAACTGTCGAACAAGAATTTTCTGCGCCACACCAACTATGGCGGCAAGGATATCTATGTCACTTCGGCACATCTTTCGCCCAATATTATGCGCGAGATAGGAAGGCTGCGCGAACTGTCGTTTGCCGTAGAAGGCGGCGGAACGGGCAAGGAGGTCGACATCGACGAGTTCGACACCCTTCCCGAACCCTACTGTTTCAAACAACTGTTTGTGTGGGACGCTGAAAACGAGGCCATTGTCGGTGGTTATCGTTTCATCCACGGCAGCAATATGTTCCGTGCCATCGACGGTTCGATCTATACGCCCACTGCCGAGCTGTTCCATTACACCGACGAATTCGTCAAACAATATTTGCCGTATACCCTCGAATTGGGTCGCTCGTTTGTACAACCTGAATATCAGCCGGGTAACAACCTGCGCAAGGGTATGTATTCGCTCGACAACCTGTGGGACGGTCTGGCTTCGATTGCCGTCGAAATCCCCGAGACGCGCTACTATTTCGGCAAGATTACGATGTATCCGCAGATGAACCGCAAGGCCAAGGATATGATTCTGTATTTCTATCAGAAGCATTTCCCGGATCGCGACGGCCTGGTGTGGCCCAACGAGCCTATGCTGATAGAGACCGATTTCAACGAGCTGCATTCGCTCTTCAACGGACGTAACTATAAGGAAGACTATCAGATACTGCTCAAGTCGGTGCGCACGCTGGGGTCGTATGTGCCGCCGCTGGTCAATGCGTATATGAACCTCTCGTCGTCGATGCGGTCGTTCGGAACGGCTTATAACCACGCCTTTGGCGAAACCGACGAGACGGGCATTCTGATTTCTATCCGCGACATATACCCCGACAAGCGGGCCCGATACATAGAATCGTATGTCACTCGCAACCGTTTGTTTGAGCGTCGCAAGTTGTTTAAAATCAATATGCGGTTGCTGCCGTGGTGGAAAAATGGCGATACCGAGGAGGAGTCGGACGACCTGCGTGGTTTGATGGAGCACAAGATAGCCCGCGACCGGGCCCGTTCCGACGATGCCGACCAGCAGCGCCTGGTGCAACGCAGCCGCAAGGAACTGCGTCAGGAACGTCGCCACGAACGTCAGGAACGCCGTGCAAAAAGGAAGTAATTGATTGTAATTATGGAAATTAAAAGTGCAACTTTTGTAATCAGCAACAGCGACTACAGCAAGTGTCCCAGCGATGGGCGCAATGAATATGCCTTCATAGGCCGTTCGAATGTGGGCAAGTCGTCGCTTATCAATATGCTGACGCGCAACAAGGGTTTGGCCAAAACCAGCGTGCGCCCGGGCAAGACGCAGCTGATCAACCATTTCCTTATCAATAAGGAATGGTATCTGGTCGACCTGCCGGGTTACGGATATGCCCGTATTTCGAAGACGGCGCGCGCCGCCTGGCAGAAGATGATTAGCGACTACCTCACGCAGCGCCAGACGCTGGTCAATACCTTTGTGCTGATTGATTCGCGCATTGCGCCGCAGCGTATCGACTTGGAATTCATCTCCTTCTTGGGCCGCAACGGGGTGCCGCTGTCGATAGTGTTCACCAAGGTCGACAAGCAGAACCAAAGCGAAACGGCCAAGAATGTCAATGCCTTCAAGAAAGCGTTGCTTGAAGAATGGGAGGAGCTGCCGGCAATGTTCCTCACCTCGTCGGTGTCGGGTACGGGCCGCGACAAGTTGCTTAACTATATTGAACAGTGCAATTTGTCGGTTTAGGATGCCGGCTGCAAACCCTTGACTACGATCCCAGAAATGAATTACTAACTAAAACAACTATAATTATAAATGAAACATTTTTTTCTGATACTCGTTTTTTCTGTTTTGATTGCGCCACAGATGGCTTCGGCGCAAAACACGATGGCCCTGGCCAAAACCGTGAGCGATATAGCCAACGACGATGCTATGAAGCACGCCACATTGGCCGTCAGCGTATACAATATTAGTAAGAAATCGCAAGTCTATGCCTACAATGCCCAGCGGTCGGTCATTCCTGCGTCGCTGACCAAATTGTTCACCACAGCCCTGGGTTTCGAGAAGTTAGGCAAGAATTTCCGTTTCCGCACTACGCTGGCCTACAGCGGCGAGATTGAGAAGAACGGCACCCTGCGCGGCGACCTGTACATCATCGGTGGCGGCGACCCCCTGTTGGGCTCTTACCGCTACCGCCAGACGCTGCCCGACAGCGTCTTTGCCGCTTGGCACAAGGCTGTTGTGGCTGCCGGCATCAAGGCGGTGGACGGCAGGGTGTATTACGATGCCTCTATTTTCGACAACCATCCTCTGCACGACAACTGGCAGTGGGGCGACATCGGAAACTACTATGGCAGTGGCGTTTGCGGCCTCAATTTCCACGAAAATATGTTTTTCATTCACTTCAATCCTGGCGGCAAGTTGGGCTACCCCGCTTCGGTGGAACGTATGGAGCCTAGGGGACTCAACCTTCACGTAATCAATGAGGTCACGACCGGTGCGGCCAAATCGGGCGACCAGGTCGTGGTCTATGGCGAACCGGCATCGACAATAAGGGTGTGTACCGGCACGGTGCCTATCGACTCGAAGAATTTCTCGGTTCGCGCATCGTTGCCCAAGCCGGCCCAGGTTTGTGCCGACCTCTTCACGGTCTATCTGCGTAATCACAAGGTTATGGTGTCGGGGGCTGCCAGCGAGGCGCTGCGCCGTCCTTCGAATCTGGTGACCTTGGTGGAATATACTTCGCCGACATATTATGTTATAGCCCAGTATACTAATATCAATTCCAATAATACTTACGCCGAGTCGATCCATCGCTATCTTGGTTACAAAATGTATGGTTTGGGCAGTAGCACCAACGGTGCCAAGGCTGTGAGCGACTATATCCAGCGTTTGCGGCTCGATCCGTCGGGGGTTGCCCTCGAGGACGGCTGCGGCCTGTCGGTCCGCAACCGTGTGACGACCGAGTTTGTCAGCCGTTTTCTGGCCGAGGTTGCCAAAACCAATTATTATGACGATTTCAAGAAAAGCCTGGCGTTGGCTGGCGAGCAGGGTACGGTGAGGAATATGCTAGGCGGTTTGCCGTCGAATGTCAAGGTGAGGGTGAAGACCGGCTCGATGACCGGCGTGCGTGCTTTTGCGGGTTATGTCACGACCGCCCGCGGCGAGCAGCTCTGCTTCTCGGTCATCGCTAACGACTATACCTGTACTGGCAGCCAGATGCGCACCAAACTGGAGAAAATCATTATGAAGATAGCTACGATGGAGTAGGGGCAATACCTTTCCAAGAAGAAACAAAAACAGTGGATTTGTCAACAAATCCACTGTTTTCTTTTGTGTATAGTCGAAAAACTACTTGATCAGGAACGAGAATTTGTTGAAGTTTTTGAGGGCGATGCCGGTGCCGCGTGCCACAGCGCGCAGGGGGTCTTCGGCGATGTGCACTTTGAGCTTGGTCTTCGAAGCGATGCGCTGGTCCAAACCGCGCAGCAGGCTTCCGCCGCCAGCCAGGTAGATGCCGCTCTTGTAGATGTCGGCAGCCAGTTCGGGCGGTGTGTCGGCCAGGGTTTCGAGGATGGCGCTCTCGATGCGTGCAATCGATTTGTCGAGGGCGTGGGCTATCTCCTTGTAGTTGACAAGGATGTTCTTGGGCAGGCCTGTCAGCAGGTCGCGGCCCAGGGTCTCGTAGTCGTCGGGCGGATTCTCAAGCTCGGACACTGCCGAGCCAACCGAGATTTTCACCTTCTCGGCGGTGCGGACGCCGATGACGATGTTGTGCTGTTTGCGCATATATTCGATGACGTTCTCGTTGAACTCGTCGCCTGCCACCTTGATACTCTTGTTGCAGACGATGCCGCCCAGCGAAATGACGGCGATTTCGGCCGTGCCGCCTCCGATGTCGACAATCATATTGCCGTAGGGCTCAAGCACGTCGATGCCGATACCGATGGCGGCGGCCATAGGCTCGTGGATCATACGTATTTCCTTGGCTCCGGCCTGTTCGGCGCTTTCGCGCACGGCACGCTCTTCGACGTTGGTGATGCCCGAGGGGATGCAGATGACCATACGCAGGGCCGGGGGCATAAACGAGCGGCTGATGTTGGTCATCTTGATGAGCTCGCGGATGAGGTGCTGCGCCATCTCGAAGTCGGCGATGACGCCGCCGCGCAACGGACGGATGGTCTCGATGGTTTTGTTGTTCTTGCCGTCCATCTGCTGAGCGCGTTTGCCGACGGCCATAATCTTGTTGGTAGTCTTGTCGAGAGCCACAATCGAGGGCTCGTCGATGACCACCTGGTCGTTATAAATCACAATGGAGTTGGCCGTGCCGAGGTCCATTGCCAGTTCCTTGTTAAACAATGAGAGAAGTCCCATATACTCTGTTCCTTAGAAGTGTTTATCCTTAATACTTGTTAATTTTCGTTTCTCTTTAATACGTAAACGGGGCGTTTTTGTTTCGTTTTAGTGTTTAAAATGACGTTTGCCGGTGATAACCATAGCCATCTTGTTCTTTTCGCAGTAGTCGATGCTGTCCTGGTCGTGGATGGAGCCGCCGGGGTGGACAACGCCGGTGATGCCGGCCTCGTGGGCTATCTCGACGCAGTCGGGGAAGGGGAAGAAGGCATCGCTGGCCATCACGGCGCCGTTGAGGTCGAAGCCGAACGAATGGGCTTTGGCGATGGCCTGGCGCAGAGCGTCGACGCGGCTGGTCTGGCCGGTGCCGCTGGCCAGCAGCTGGCCGTTCTTGGCCAGCACGATGGCGTTGCTCTTGGTGTGCTTGACGAGGATGGTGGCAAAGGCCATATCGGCAGCCATCTGCGGCGTGACCTTGGTGCTGGTGACGCTTTCGGTCAGTTCGGCTGCCGTCGGAACAACGGTGTCGCGGTCCTGAACCAGGGCGCCGTTCAGCACGTTGCGGAACATAACGCCGGACATCTTGAACTCCTTGCGGCGCAGGATGATGCGGTTCTTCTTGCCGCGCAGAATGGCGAGGGCCTCGTCGTCGTAGTCGGGGGCGATGCAGACTTCGAAGAATATCTTATGCATCTCCTCGGCAACCTCTTTGGTCACCTTGCGGTTGGTGATGAGGATGCCGCCAAAGGCGCTGACGGGGTCGCCGGCCAGGGCGTCCTTCCAGGCGTCGAGCAGGCTGTCGCGGCAGGCCATACCGCAGGCGTTGTTGTGCTTCAGGATGGCGAAAGCCGTCTGGTCGACATCGTCGATCAGGCAGCAGGCGGCGTCGATGTCGCCCAGATTGTTGTAGGAAATCTCCTTGCCGTTGAGCTTTTCGAAGCAGGCGTCGAGGTCGCCGTAGAAGTAGCCCTTCTGGTGCGGATTCTCGCCGTAGCGCAGCTCCGAGCATTTGTCAATGCTGCACTTGAAGACGGGCAGCTGCTCCGTCTTGTTGAAGTGGTTGAAGATGGCGGTATCGTAGTGGCTGCTGACGCCGAAAGCATAGGCGGCAAAGCGGTGGCGCTGCTCGAGGGTGGTGGCGCCGTCCTGCTCGTTATAGATCTGCAGGAACTCGGCATAGCGGTCCACCGACGGGACGATAACGACATCCTTGTAGTTCTTGGCGGCAGCGCGAATCAGGCTGATGCCTCCGATGTCGATTTTCTCGATGATGTCCTGCTCGGCGGCGCCGCTGGCCACGGTCTGCTAGAAGGGGTAGAGGTCGACGATGGCGAGGTCGATTTCGGGAATCTCGTATTCGTTCAGCTGCTCGCCGTCGCTGAACATATCGCGGCGACTC
>JAFWYO010000224.1 GCA_017517715.1 Bacteroidales bacterium | reverse complement strand
CACCGACTTCAGCATCGACAAACAGGGCAACCTGTGGGTGCCAACATTCCACGGAGCCTATCGGTATGCCGAAAATAACTGGATTGTTGTCGACTCCATCAACCACCCACTGCCCTGGAACAATATCTTCAACGTATTCGTCGACAGCCGCAACCGCAAATGGATTGGCACCAGCAAAGGCAGCGTCGTTATGGTTGACGGTAGCCCCGAGACCTTTGAAGACACCCCATTCGGCATCAAAGACATAACACTCAGCGGAATGCTCGAGGACAGCAAGGGCAACCTCTGGATGTCGGTATACGGCAGTGATGACAAGCCGACCAATGCCATCAGATGCTTCGACAGCGAAGGCAAATGGCACGAATACGAGTGTCCGTTGCTGAAATACTGGAAGGAGTGCACCATTGCCGACATCGAACTTGACGAGAAGCGCGGCGAGTTGTGGATTTCCGTATACCATATAGGGTTGTCGATGTACAACATAGCACAAGACAAATGGGAGCTCTACACACCTGAGAATTCCCTGCTGCCAGACTCCTACATCGAAGACATCCATCTGGACCACGAAGGGCATCTATGGGTCGCCACGTTCGGCGGCATCGCCGTCACGGAATGAACCGCTGAAACCACAACAATACAATCTTTACTATTCAGTTTTACAGAAATGAAGAAAGCATTTAATCTGTTCTCCGCTACGCTATCGAAAGTTTTTAACGACTTTGTCCCCTATAGTCACCAAGTTTTTAAAGACTTTGTTCCCTTTGGTCACCAAGTCCACCGGACTTTCTTCATCCTCGCGGTGCTGTGCGCCGTGGCGATGATGGCCGGATGCAAGGGCGGGGCGGCAAACGAAAGCACTACCGACACAACCGTCGCTGTCACGACAACGGACACCGACACGTTCAACGTTGACGAATGGGAGCGGCTGGCGGAAAAGATGCGTGGGGGCGACACACTCCTTCCTGAAGAATGGTCTTTCCTCTTCCAGAACATCTACAAGGCGGACGGCGGGTACTCCGAAGATATGGGCTACAGCCTATACAAAAGCATACGGCACACTGGGTTTTTAAAGAATATGGAACAGGAAGGCCTCGACAAACTTTCCCCCGAAAGACGTGAACAGGTGCTTGCGTCGATGATTGAATTGATGTCGATAGACATTATGGCGGATGAGCACACCTACACTTGGGCCGAGTTCTCCGATGACTTTTACGTTTTCAGAGGCTCCCAAGCAGCCGAGAAAGCATTTGAAAGAATAAACAAAGAAAAGAAAGAAGAGCCTAACCAATAAAACAAAAACATTATGAAGAAAGCATTCAATTTGTTCTCCGCTACGCTATCGAAAGTCCACTGGACTTTCTTCACCCTCGCGGTGCTGTGCGCCGTGGCGATGATGGCCGGATGCAAGGGCGGTGGTACGCCTGCCGAACTTGATGACCGAACGGCAACCGAGGCCGACTCATTGTCGCAAAAGGAAATGCTCATAACCCCACCTGGCTATTTTGACAAGTATTCTATTCCTTCTGAAGGCCCCATAGATACAATGGGATTAGACACAATGATATTCACCTTCTGCGAGGTCGACGCCGAGTTCCCCGGCAGCGAAGATTCGCTAAACGCTTTCCTGCACAGAAACATACGTTATCCAAAAGATGCTAAAGACAAGAAAATCGAGGGCATAGTATATGTGTCATTCGTCGTTGAAAGAGACGGAGACATCACCGATGCGAAGGTTGTACGGGACATTGGCTACGGCTGCGGAGAAGAGGCTCTGCGAGTATTAAACACAATGCCGAAATGGAAACCTGCAACACAACACGGCTATGCCGTTCGTCAGCAAAACAATCTACCAATCAGATTCTCTTTGAATAAAATCAAATAACCAATAAACCCATATCATTATGCAAATCCCTCAGCAAATTGAATCCATCAGCATCGCGCGCGCGGCCAATGCGGCGCACTACGAGTACCTCGCCACCGGCGCGGGACCGCAACAAACCCCGGCGGGAAACAGAAGTTCAACCAATAATATATAATGTATATGAAGAAAGCATTCAATTTGTTCTCCGCTACGATATCGAAAGTCCACCGGACTTTCTTCACACTCGCGGTGCTTTGCGCCGTGGCGATGATGGCCGGATGCAAGGGCGGAGACAACACCAGAAATACAGAGGACACCGTATGTACCACCGACACCATCCCTCTTTCTGATACAGCCTTTGTGGAACTGGCGGTTGAGGTGACACAAAACGGTATGGTGTGGGAAGACGTTAGAATTAGTCAGGCAGAATTCGAGGCAGCCTCACGTGTCCGTGAGCAGTATCAACTAAAACGCATTGAACGTAAGCCTAATGAAAATGATTCGGCCATCGTCCGAAAATATGCCGAAGGAACAGACTTTGGTTTCGATGAATTTATGGAAGAGTCTGGTTTCTATAGATTCGAGGGCGCGGGAGATATTGTCGAACTTGCGACGGGCGACTATTGTGAAACACTATTTGTTGGCGATACGACGATTGTTCCCGCTTGCTGGATGTGCTTATCATCTAACAATTTTTTTGCAGGCTGTTGGTCGGATGCAATGTACTATGACCCATACCAAGAAGGGGCAACCGGAATGGTATATATCTATCCTTACGATTACGCGTATGGCGTATTGGGCAAACCGTATATCTACAAAACACATCCACGCTGGTATCCCGGTGGTGACCAGTTTTGGGGTGCAGATGGATGGTTTTTTATTACGGGTAGAGACCCTGGAATGAATCCCGAATATCACAAAGTCCGCCCGAAGAAAACGAAATAGCCAAACGGAACGGAGAATAATTTAAACCTCAGATCTAACCAATAAAACAAAAACACTATGTCCCACAACATCAACCGCCGTCCCAACTACCCGACAAAGGGCAGTAATAAAAATCTGCAGGCCAAAGCCAAACGCAAGAAGATTGGACGCGGCATCCTGCGCGGGTCCCCTGTATGGATTTCAGTGCTGGTTGTGTTGGTGGCTATAGTTCAGGCACGAATACAATTCCATAGGATTGAGCAGGACTCAGTCAAGACTACTGCACGCGTTGAGAAAACATATACTGTTAGCGGTGGCCGCAAGTGTGATTACTATGTGTCGTATTATTTCTACATTGACGACAGCTTGTATCACGGCGAAACACTATTGAAGAAGTCGGTCTGGGAGAAGTTCGCCCCTCACTACCCAATAGAGATTGCCTACGAGAAAGGCAACCCGTCCAACAGCAGCTGGGCAGGCTATCACAAGGATTGAAACAAGTAAATATGCACATAGCAGTCTTCTGCGGCTCGTCGCTGCCGAAGAAACAAAAACCCGTTGCGGCGGATCTGTGATCCGCCGCTTATTAATATTAGGATTTGCAATCCGCAACACACAATAAAACATCTGCCAAAACATTAATGTTGGCGGATTAAAATCCTGATATTAAGCAGTATCGAATTGCAAATCCGATACAACAAACGGAAAAACATCCGTCGCAGCTGAGCCAAATCCCTGCTTTTAACAATTTTTAAGAAAAAATGTTAAATTTTAACATTTCCAGCAATTCTTTTGCCGTTTTTTCGCCCTGTCAACCCCCTGTTTTCCAGGTACCATCTTCTTACCAAATTCTACTCAAGTTCTTATTAAATTCTTACCAAATACTACCTCAGTAGAACTTAATAAGGTTTATATTAGTATGTTATAAGGTTAAAAATCGGGGCTGAATTAGTGCATTGCAGGAGGTGTAAATTGTAAAATATTGAAAATGAATATCATAAAAATGTTAATTTTTTATTGCAAATCAGACAAAAATTTTAACATTTCAAGGCCGTTTTGCGTCGGATTTGCGGTGCTGTGCAATAAAACAGTCTTATCGACGTTAAGTAATTGTTAAAAAACAATTAGGCAACCTCAAAACCAAACAATTAGTGTAATCTACAGGATGCATCAGGAATACAGTAATGGGCATATGTGAAAAAAAATCCGCTTCCTGTAAAAAAAGAGCAAGAAAAGCTACATATAGGATATATAACAAACATTTTTTTCAAACAGCTAACGCTGAAAAATGATAAAGAAAGTCTTTTTACTCGGTGCTATGGTGTTCGCCCTCGACATATCAGTCTTCTGCGGCTCGTCGATGCCGAGCTCAGTGAAAGAAAGTTTTTAACGACTTTGTTCCATTTGGTCACCAAGTTCGCTGGACTTTCTTCACTTCGCTCCCGCACAAAGCAATATTTTCAGACTAACAGCGTTACAACGATATTATGACTAAAGACAACAACGGAATCAATCACACCAACGGCGAGGAACACCAAAGCCTCGTCGGCTCGATGGCACCGTTCCTCGACAACGGCAAGCCCAAACTTGGTATCTTTTGGTACGACGCAGCCAACCAGTCGCTCTTCGGCGTGGAGAAAATCGATGCCGAGCAGGCTACATTTGTCAACGGTCGCGCCACCATTTCCGCTGTTCCAAAGACCTATTGGCAAAAGCAACACCACCGTGCCGAAGCCAAAGGCGACACACGCTCCATATTTTATCAGGAACACAACTACACGCTTATTCCACGCGGCCGTGTATTCCTCGACGAGAAGACCGACCGCTTCTACGTCTGCGTCGGCAGCTGGCTGCACCAGGTGGATGCCGAGAAGCTGCACGAGCTGATAGAGGACGAGTTCAACCTGCCAATCGACTTCGAGTTTGTCGAAGACTATCACTGGGATCTTGGCCACGGCTGGTCTGAGGAACTAATTTAACACTCCACACCCGTGCGCGGTGAAAATGCAGAAATGAAACAACAAATTGCAGACGAACAATAAACACATTGAGACAATGAAGGCACTTGCGACAAACAATGCAAAAAACGAGTTGTACTACGAACGCTCTTGGGCGGCATACCAAGGCTACATGTCCGTTATCGCTTGCATATGCATGATATTCATATTATGCCGATACGGCTTCGGAGCGTCGGAGACCGCCTTGGTTGCGACGATTCTTTTGACGCTTTTGTCTGTCTCGGTGGTGCTGTACAATTTGGAAATCTATCTGCAAAACAAACGCGCGACGGAAACAATATCGGTTCAGCACGAGATGCTGGTCGTTGAGTATCGCAACCTCATGTTCAGGCATCGGAAAGAGATACCGCTGTCGGCCATCACCAAAGTGGAGTATTGCGACTACGAGAATCGTGACGTGTGGAATCCTTACACCTTGCGGGTCATTCATTCCGGAGGGCAGAGCTACCGCATCGGAATCAGCATGACGCAGGAAGAGACCAAGGCATTGGCGAAGAAGATTACAGAATTGGCAGAACAATACGTATAAACGGTTCACACCCGTTGCGGCGAATCTGCGATCCGACGCTGAATAATATTAGAAATATTCCGATTGACAGACACAATAAAAAAGTTATTATTTCGTTGTTGAAATATAACAATTTAATATTAAAAGTTATGAACACCGCCACTTATAATGTCGGGTTACCCAAGGCAGATCTCCCATTTATGCAGAAATTGGCCAAAAGAATGGGCTGGACGCTTACAGAAGCCAAACCTGCCGACGCACTTTTCGACCCTGAATGCGGATGCTTTCTCAACGAAGAAACAATGCAGGCCATTCGCGATGTCGAGGCTGGGCACGGTGTGCAATGCGCCGAAAGTATTGATGACCTAATTGCCACCTTGTAGTTATGGGCATACGCTACAAATTGGAATATTGTCATATTAATCCAGACTGGCTTCTCATTTACAGCCGAAAAGAGACCGTTCGCATTGTTTCTCTATACCGTACAGGCACACATTCAGACCTGTTCTAATGTTTACGGATTTAAAATCCTGATATTAAACAGTATCGGATTGCAAATCCGATACAACATACCCCAAAACATCCGCCGCGTCGGAGTTGAACAGAAACTATAAATACAGACATACATTGTACGAAACAACACAATGAACATCTCTGTCTTCTGCGGGACGTCGCTCCCGCACAGCGAACAAATCACAGCGACCGCGCGGCAGCTCGGCCGCTTCATCGCCCGCGGCGGCCACCGAAGCCGGTAGATATATAGAACACGATTGGCTTTATGGAGGCAAAAAAAGAAAAAGAACGTAAACAATAAACACAGACTCAGGCATATTATGGCAATTATCAGACAAGATGGTTTTTGTTTCTTTGATTTAGGAAACAAACAGCGTTCTCTTATTTTGGACAACCGCATAGAGGACACATTAGACTATATCAAGGAGAAAAATATTACATCATTGACAATTCAACCAATGCTGCACGATGTAGTAACAGATGCCGTTGAAAAGGGATTTCTCATTTCCGGAATATCAAATCTTGACTTTCTTGCAAGAATTCCTGATCTGAAGGAGCTTCGCCTAATAGATATAAATCATTGCAACATTGATGGGATTTATTCTTTAAAAAAGCTTAGTAGTCTCACTATTTCCAATGCGAAGAATGACCCAAAGAAAAACATCCGGGTGGACTTCTCTCGTATGAACGCACTTGTCGAGTTGAATATTGATTGGTTTGATGACGGATTTGACATTTCACGAAATGAAAAACTGGAAACTGTATCTATTCGGAAATACAATTCTTCAAACTGCGATTTCACAGAACTGAGGTTGCCAGAAAAAATAAAGAGACTTGAATTAATCAGGTCCAACATCAGATGCTTCCACGGTTTGCATAGCGATACTATCGAATATTTGGAATGTTCATATTTGCCTATGTTGGAAACACTTGAAGGCATAGAACACGCATCAAAATGTTTAAAAAGTTTGATGATAGAAAACGCGAAGCGACTCAACAATTACGATGGAATTACGAAATGTTTGCATATTCAAGACCTTGTATTAGTGAAATGTGGGGATATGCATTCGCTAAATTGTATAAGGCCATTGAAAAAACTCAATCGTGTTGTTTTGGATAAAACCATCGTGACAGATGGAGATATTATGCCATTGATGCAGGTAAAGAAAGTGGCAGTGACTAATAAACCACACTATAACTTTAAATGTGTCATTTCAACCAACACCAACAAGGAATGGAGATACGCATTGGTTGCAGAACATTGAGAAACAACAAACACCGACAGTTTGTGGCAACCAAGATTGTCTTCATCCCACACTCTTTTTAATTCATTTGCCAGCACCTGCCGCAAGAAATAACACTATATTAAAATTGCATTTTGTCCTGCCTGTTTTGCAGGCCTTGAACACCAATGAATTATAATTATTTTGTGAAAAATTCGATAATTCTTCGTACTTTTGGGTTTAATGGACATAATTAATGGTTTTTCAGAGGACTTATTCGCTAATGGACAAAAATAATGGTCGAATATCGTTAAGGATTTTGCCGAATGAAAAGTAGTTTGTACCTTTGCACCGTCGATGAAGCGGAGAGGAGCTCTGCTGGGGAGCAACTCCTCAAGGAATAGTCGACACAGTAAAACACCGATGAAAGGGCTGACATACCAAAATCTGTCAGCTCATTTTTTTTGTGCACTCACGAAAAGTTTTAGCGGACAGCAATAATTTAAAAATAGAAATACAATACCAAGGATCAAATAATGAAACAATAAAAGCGCATTCTTTTCGTTAAGGGAGAAAATGCTTCTATGAATAAGATAATAGTATTATTTACGTTTGCCTTTGCGATTGCGTCGGGCGCTGTGGCTCAGAATGCTAACGACAGCATCACGATAAGAGGGCAAATCCTTTTGGCCATTGAAGAGAACAATAGCCCTGAGCCTTATCCCGATGCAGGCATTCTTATAGTGGGTGGCGGCCGTCTGCTCTCAACAACCGCCACAAACAATGATGGCGAATTCTCATTCAAGATGCCAAAAGGAGTATCTAAACTCTCTTTATGGCAGAACCAAAACTATAAGGGATTCCCCATTCTTTTGGAAGGGGATTTGCAGCGCAAGGTCGACGCACAATCATCTGTCGATTTGGGCGAGTGGACCGTCGGTGTTGGGGTGTTTATCCCTTTAACGGGGGGTCCCGACAGCAAAATGCAAATGAAAGTCGACGGTGTCAATGTAACCGTTCAATACTAACGCATTAACTATTGAAAGAGACATCTATGTTTTCATTTTTTCGAACAAAAATTAGACGAATAAAACGAATAGCTTTCTACAACCCAACAAATTAGTATTGCAAGCAAAACACGAAATTGAAACAAAGACATTATAAATGAAACATAAACAAGATATGACAAAAGATTCGACGACCGAAGTGACAAATGTATTGCAGACAGACAATCCGGAATACATTAGACTTGTCTCTCACATATCAAATGTGTGGGAGGGGGCTAAAGGGAAAGCCGCTCTTGCTGTCAATACAGAATTGATTGACGCCAGTTGGCAAACAGGCAGATATATAGTCGAATACGAACAGCACGGCAATATCAAGGCTGAGTACGGAAAACAGCTTCTGACAAACCTGTCGCGAGATCTTACCAGACTCAGAGGAAAGGGTTATTCACGGTCTAATCTTTTTAATATGAGGCTCTTCTATGTGCAATTTCCAAAAATCCAGACAGTGTCTGGACAATTGACGTGGAGCCATTACCTGGAGTTGCTCAAATGCGATGACACAATGGAGATGCAGTTCTATTACAATGCTGCAATTAAAGACGGATGGAAGGTCCGTGAGTTAAGACGGCAAATCAAGAGTTCCCTATTCCAACGTCTTGCCCTGAGTACCGACAAGGAAGGGGTAATGGCCCTTGCCTGCGAAGGACATCAAGTGCAGACTGCCGCCGACATCATCCGCGACCCGTTTGTTTTGGAATTTGCAGGATTACCCAAACAAAAAAGGTATAAGGAGAAAGACTTGGAGGATGCGCTAAAGTCTCATATGGAGCAGTTTCTATTAGAACTAGGACGAGGCTTCGCTTTTATTGGCAGACAATATACTGTTCCGATAGGTAGTCGCCGATTCAAAGTGGATTTGGTTTTCTACCATTGCATACTGAAATGCTATGTATTGATAGACCTGAAAAGGGCAGAAATAAAACACAGCGACATCGGACAGATGAATCTCTATTTGAACTATTTTAAAACCGAGATATGCCAACCCGACGACAATCCACCAATCGGCATTGTACTTGGAGCCAAGAAGGACGAACTGTTGATGGAATATGCCCTGCAAGGCATCACAAATCAACTGTTTGCAGCACGATACCAGTTATACCTGCCTAAACGCGAAGAACTTCAAGCCCAACTGGACATATTGTTGGGAGCGTAACAAAAATGGTTGTTATAGGAAAAGATCAAGTAGCAAAAATTCTCAAGGAATGAAAATCGACGGTGTCAATGTAACCGTTCAATGAACTCACTAACGCACTAATTATTTATGAACATCTCAGTCTTTTGCGGCTCGTCGCAGCCGCGCAACGAACAAATAGCCTTTGCCGCCCGCGAACTGGGCCGGCAGATAGCCCTTGGCGGACACACACTGCTCTATGGCGGCAGCAACCTCGGCCTGATGGGCCAAGTCAGCGGCGGCGCTCTCGAAGCCGGCGGCACCGTCATCGCCGTCATACCCACCTTCTTCAGCGAAGAAATAATCAACTCGCAGCCCGTCAGCCATATCGTCCGCGTCGCCACTATGGCCGAGCGCAAGGAGTACCTCATCGACCACAGCGACGCCTTCGTCGCACTGCCCGGAGGCATCGGCACGCTCGACGAAGTACTCGAAGTGATGGTCCACAACCAGCTGGGGCCCCTCCGTGACACCAACCACAGCGACAAACCCGTCATCCTCTACAACCCCGACGGCTTCTGGCAGCCCTTCCTGCAGCAGATAGACCGTATGGGCGAAGAAGGCTTCTTCCGCAGCGGCCGCAGACCCAACATACAATCGTTCAACAACATAAAAGAAATAATAGCGAATTGTGAATAGTGACCAGTGACACGAACGCGTCAGCCCGTTCTCCGTTCTCCGTTCTCCGTTCTCCGTTCTCCGTTACAAAATGTCCCGCGCGCGCACATATATCGCCATCGACCTCAAATCGTTCTATGCCTCCGTCGAGTGCACCGAACGTGGGCTCAATCCGCTCACCACCAACCTCGTGGTGGCCGACGCCGCGCGCACCGAGAAGACCATCTGCCTCGCCGTCTCGCCAGCACTCAAAGCCTACGGCATCGGAGGCCGCGCACGCCTCTTCGAAGTCGTGCAGCGGCTGCGCGAAGTCAACCAGGACCGCCAGTTCCACGCCCCAGGCTACCGCTTCAGCGGCAAGTCGACCGACGACAACGAGCTCAAAGCACATCCCGAACTGGCCGTCGACTACATCGCTGCGCCGCCACGGATGGCCCACTATATCAAGTACAGCACACGCATCTACCAGATCTATCTGCGCTAT
>JAFWYO010000223.1 GCA_017517715.1 Bacteroidales bacterium | reverse complement strand
TAGCATTTGAAAATAGTAACACATATTATGGTAATATCGGTTACTATCATTGGTTTTCGAGTGCTTCCAACGTATCTATCAGCACTTTGAGGGCTGCGTAGTAGCGTTCGTCGGGGGCTTTGAGGACGGTTTTTACATTGAGGTACACGACCACCACCGAAGCACCGCTGTGGTTAAAGATGGCACGAGAGATGTAGTTACGCTCCTCCTTAAGGCCAAAGCACTTGCTGCCGTGGGTGGTGAACGAGAAATTGAACGTGAAGTCCTTGCGGGCGGCGGAATGGACGGTCACCTCGGCAGAGGCGGTGCGGAGACGTTCGCAGAACGACTCGACCCACTGGCGGTCGCCGTCGGCCACGTGCGAGCCGTCGAAACAGTAGCCTTCCGTGCCTGTCGGCATTCCCCACTGCACCTCGATGTCGGCCCGTCCGCTGGCGCCACTCGTCAGTATCAGCACGCGCTGTCCTCGCCTGATCCGCCCCAGGTCGGCCACGTAGTCACTGAGGGCTTCCGGAGCGTCCTTGTCAGCGACTTCCATCTTCGCGAAACACTCGCCTGTGAGCTGGTTCAACTCGGTAGCGGCTCCGTATAAACGGTGCTCGCGGCTGATAATGTTGCAGTCGGGGCAGTTTTCGTCGAGGGTGGCCATCAAGTGCGAGAGGCCGTATTCGGTGGCCCCGAGGGGGTTGACCAGCACCAGCTGCCGGTTCTCGTCCCATCGGCGGTAGCCGTAGCTGGTGTTGCTTTGCAAGTGGCGTTCCACCACCGTCAGATCGTTCGCACGCAGGTTCTCGTCGCTCTTCATCGGCCGAAGCCGCATATCGTCCGACGAGCGCACGGCCTCCAGTATCTCGTTGTCAGTGAGCATACAAATGGCGCGCAGATAGTCGACCGAGAGGTAGCGGGCCGGTGCCGAACGCGGATGCCCGTCGTCGCTCATCAGCAGGAGTTTCCTCTTGGAATGCTGCGACTCGAAGCGCTGGTAGAGCAGGGTGCGGCGTTCCTCGAGTTCCTCTTCCTTGCGGGTGTCCTCGATGGTCTCGATGAATCCGGACCCTATCAGTCCGGCCGGCACAGCGAAGATGGCGATGCCCAGCACGCCCACCAGTACCGCTATCACACGGCCCCAGAAGGTGACGGGCGGCGTGTCGGCGAATCCGCCGGGGTCGCCGATGTACTGCATAAAGGCCCACAGCACGCTGCGCCAGCCGTTGTCGTAGACCTCGGGCTGCGCCTGGTGCTCGACGAAGAAGAGCAGGAACGACAGGATAAGCGTCACGATGCAGAGGAACTGCAGCGAGATCCACAGCTCGCGCCGCTTCGACCGGAACGCGTCGCCCAACAGGCGGAACGACTTCATATAGCGAAACACGCGGAGCAGGCGGAACACGCGGAGCACCTTCAGCGCCGAGTAGGGCACGGGAAAGAGCAGGGCGAGGTAGAAGCTGTAGGTCGAAACGATGTCGATGAGGCCGTAGAACGACAGACAGTAGCGCACACGGCCCCAAAAGCCTTTGTACTTGGGGTCCAGCAGGTCGGCACACCAGATGCGCAGCGACACCTCGACGGTGAAGACCACCGTGGTGAAGATGTCGATGGCGCGGAGCCATCCGCCGTAGCGCAGGCTGATGCTGTCGAAGGTGGATAGGAACACCTCGACGGTACTAATGATAATCAGGCCGATGATGGCCCAGTCCACCTTGTTTTCCCACTGCCGCGTCTCCAATCGGTCGTCGAAGACGCGGTTCAACTGCCCACGGATATAAGCCCAGTCCATCTATTTCCTCTTTGCTCTTTCGCGTTCGCGGGCGAGGCTTTCCTTGGCACTCTCGATCTGGCGCTTCAGGTTCTCGATGTGGCGGTCGTGGCTGGCTGCGTGCTCGATTTTCTGTTTGCGGTAGCTGGCCTTGCTACTGGTACTGGTGGCGTTCTTGATGTAGCCGGCATAACGTTCGTTGTCGCGCTTTTTGGCTTCGCGCTCGTCGGCCACCTCCTTGCGGAGGTCGATAAGTTTCTTGCGGTAATATTCTACGCTCATAATTGTTGGGGTTTTAAAGTTTATAGTTATTTGACATTTTTTTCCAAATGGTATGGTTTTCTTTCTTGGTGCGCTCCACGTCGAGCATAAACACTCCTACAAACCTATAGAGATTCAAACCGAAATCGTCACGCTGTCGGAAGAAGACAACTCGTTTATGATCGGGTTTGCTCAATGCGTTGAATAGGTGAGTCGGGTTGACTTTGTCGTTTCTGGGATATTCTTCAATGAAGTTGCCGTCCTCCGACAATTCATTGCTCCACAACCGGTTATTCGTATCTGGTGCCCACAGCATAGTCTTGTCGTCGATGTCGGCACCTGCAGCACGAAGGAAGCCTTTGTGCTTGGCCTTGATGCCGAAGATGTCACAGGCATCGTCGATGGTCTGGACATAGATATTGTCGTCCACATTCAGGCAACCTTTCTTCTTGTAGTACTTGGCATCGTGCAAAACATAGCCATCCCACGGAACGAACTTGTCGCCCAAGTTCTTGATGCGGCTGCGAATTTCATCCACCACCTTGTCGATTTCCTTGTGGACAGCTTCAAGCGGCTGGTCGCAGTTGACAACCCTAACATCTACCTTGCCTCGCTTTGCAACCTCGGCATTGCGAAGCCTGTCGCGCTCCCTCTGTTCTTCGCTTGTGTAATGGTACTTCTCGTTGACTTCCACCACCATCTTCACCTGCGGCAGATAGAGGTCGGCCAGGGCATACTTGTCCTTCTCGCCACGATTAACATACTGCTGAAAGACAAACTGCACGCGGTCATCACCCAACCGATGCCAGATACGCTGGATTACGTACGTCTCAAACGGCTTGCGAGAAATAGACTTGAACGACTGTACAAGATATTGCAGACGGAAATCTGTATTTTTATTATCCTTTATGCTCATAATGCTAAAGTATAATAATCTTGTATAATCGTTATATTTTAACGAATTACTTGTCCTTTAATGTAGTAAAATGCATCGTAGCCGACGCTGCACTGCTTGTTAGGGATGACGACATTGCCGAGAGCACGACACCAGTAGAATGCACGATCACCTATTTTCACTACCGAAGCAGGGATGATGACCTTCTCTATCTTGTCACAACTGTAAAAAGATTTCTCCGGTATCTCCTTAACACCACTTGGAATAATGACCTTGATTAGTCCTTTGCAGTCTTCGAAAGCCGACTGGCCAATAGTGGTGACGTTCTTGAAGTCGATGCTCTGGAGGTCCGTGCAGCCATAGAAAGCCGACTGGCCGATGGTGGTGACGTTCTTGAAGTCGATGCTCTGAAGGCCGGTGCAGCCTTGGAAAGCCGACTGACCAATGGTGGTGACGTTCTTGAAGTCGATGTTCTGAAGACCCTTGCAAGCATAGAAGGCTTTTTCGTCTATGCGTTTAATGTTACTCGACAAAGTGACCTTGGTCAGCTTGGTGCAGTTGGCGAAGGCGAGACGGCTGATAGCGGTTACCCTACAAATGCCATTTCCATAGTTTATGGCATCGGGAATAGAAATCGCTCCCTGCGGCTCTTCGTCCCACATACCATCGTATTCCGATACGACCTCGGCAAGACCATAGTTTACTTTGAAGAAAAGCTTGTTGTTGCCCTGCTTGAAAACATACTTTCCATCGCCATTGTCTTCGCATTTTACAACGTAGCCCGCCTCCGCTTTGGCCTTGGCTTCTGCTTTGGCCTTGGCTTCTGCTTTGACCTTGGCTTCCGCCTCTGCTTTGGCTTTTGCTTCCGCCTCTGCCTTGGCCTTGGCTTCCGCCTCTGCTTTGGCCTTGGCTTCCGTCTCTGCTTTTGCTTTAGCTTCCGCCTCTGCTTTTGCTTTAGCTTCCGCCTCCGCTTTGGCCTTTGCTTCCGCCTCTGCTTTGGCCTTGGCTTCTGCTTCTGCCTTAGCTTTGGCTTCCGCCTCTGCCTTGGCTTTGGCTTCCGCTTCTGCCTTGGCTTTGGCTTCCGCCTCTGCTTTGGCTTCCGCCTCTGCCGCTTTCTTGGCTGCTGCGGCTTGGGCGGCCTCTTCTGCTGCATTATCTACTGTCGGCTCTGACTCGGCTACAGGGACCCCATCCTTCTTCTTGTAGAGGAACGGCGAGGCTAAGCCCTTCTGGCGATAGCATTCGGGAATCATCTTGCCGACGAATAGATTGCGGATATCGAACTCCGCCACTTGGCCCTCAAACTCGATGCGCGGAGCATATTCGGGGCTGGTGTACCAGCGCGAAACTTTGTACACTTCCTGCACCACGCCACCCACGACGGACAGCACATACCGGTACGGCATTGCCGTCTCCAGCTTGGCACGCCACGCCCGGCGGGTAGTCTCGTAGAGGTTGCCGCCACGGTCGCCATTGATGACACTCTCTTTCACTTTGATGATGATGTAGTCGATGCCCTCTGGCTCGGCATAAACGGGGATGTTGTTGGTTTCGTTGCTCATAGTTGTTATTATTATTTTATTATTGTCGTTTATCGTTTTTATCCTAACCGCGGTTACGGTATAGATGGTTTACATTTATTTCAAAATTTACAGTTACAAATACATAATTGTATATAATATGCTGTATTGTTTGCAGGTAATTCTTAAATTTTTCCATATTGTTTCGCCATTATCAATTTTTTATAGTACTATCTGATATCCAACACTTAATAATCTCTATATAGTTTCTTAATATTTGTGATTTGGTGAATATAATCACCAAAAAATATAATATTTGGTGATTACATTCACCAAAAT
Organism: Bacteroidales bacterium; assembly: GCA_017517715.1. Lineage (GTDB taxonomy): Bacteria > Bacteroidota > Bacteroidia > Bacteroidales > P3 > Colimorpha. The sequence goes on along the minus strand of JAFWYO010000223.1, from coordinate 3,495 downwards.
TATGTATCTTTGCACCGGATTTCAATACTCAACTATGATGATAGAACGCAAACTCAAAGAGGTCATTAATGGTCGTCTGTTTACGGGGAAAGCCATTATCCTTATTGGCGCCCGGCAGGTGGGCAAAACCACGTTGCTTAAAGAACTTACTGGCGAAATGAACAATGTTCTCTGGCTCAACGGTGACGAGATGGAGACTCGCAACCTGCTGCAAGAGGTGTCGGTAGAGAAATTCCGCAGCCTTATCGGAAGTCGGCGGATAATGGTAGTCGACGAGGCCCAGCGCATCGAGAATATAGGTTTGAAGATGAAGCTCATCACCGATCAGCTGTCCGAGGTACAACTCATCCTTACGGGCAGTTCGTCGCTCGACCTTGCCAACCGCATTAACGAACCGCTCACCGGGCGCAAATGGGAATACACTATGTTTCCCCTCTCTTTTGGCGAGATGGCAGCCCATACGAGCACATTTGAAGAACTGAAACATCTGCCCATACGGTTAGTTTATGGCTACTATCCAGATGTGGTGACGCATCCCGGCGACGAGCGCGAGATACTGCAACAGATCACCGAGAGCTACCTCTACAAAGACATCCTCGAATGGGAGCATATCCGCAAGTCGGACAAGCTGGTGGCGCTCCTCAAGTCACTGGCTTTCCAAGTAGGTAGCGAAGTGTCGCTCAACGAACTGGCCCGGCAGGTGGAATTGGACAAGAACACCGTTGAGAAGTATCTCCAGCTATTGGAGCAGACCCAGGTGATATTCCGACTCTCGTCGCTCAGCCGAAATCTGCGCAACGAACTGAAGAACTCGCGCAAAATTTATTTCTACGATAATGGCATCCGTAATGCACTGATAAGCGACTTCAAGGACGTGTCGATGCGCGGCGACATAGGTGCCTTGTGGGAAAACTGGATGATTAGTGAGTTGATAAAGAAGCGACACTACGACCGCCGTTTCGTCAACCGCTACTTCTGGCGCACCACAGGACAGCAGGAGGTGGACTATATCGAAGAAGCCGACGGCCGCCTGACGGCCTACGAGTTCAAGTGGAACTCCCAAAAGAAAGCCAAGCTGTCGCAGACTTTTGCGAAAGCCTATCCCGACACTGACTTCATCGTCGTCAACCGCGACAACTTCTACACGCTGTTGGCATAAAGTATAGAACTACCTGCAATAATACAATACGTCAAAGATCTCTTTGTAAGCCGAAAGCAGAAGAACTTGTTCTTTTGCTGAGGCGTGAAAGAGAGGGTTAAAAACCAACTCTCTTTGATTTGGAACCCGGCGGGCGGGCTAGCCCGCCCGCCGGATTGGTTGCCGCAGTGGCTTACTTGCCGGCGGCGGAGATGGTGATGCCGTTGTCGGCCAGGGCGCTGTCGTCGGCGTTGGCCACCTGGACCTTGATGCCGTAGAGCTCCTTCACCTTGTCCTCGAAGTTGCCAACCTGCATATTGCCACGCACGGTCAGTTCGCCACCCTTGGCGCCTTCGGCGCGGATCGAGGCGAGGGTTGCATCGTCGTCGGCGAAGCGGGCGCCGTTATAGACGCGCAGGGTCGAACCAAAAGCTTTCTTGAATTCGGCGCGAAGAGTCTTTACCTTCATATTGCCGGTCATTTTGATGTCTGCCATAATTAAAACGTTTTAAATTAATAAATGTAGCCTGTCAGGTTGGCAACCCGACAGACCGTGAATTGTCTCTTTTAGATGATTTCAAATTCAGTGCGACGGTTTTCCGGAGCCATCGGGTCGTCGGCGTTCTTGGGCTGGCTGCTGCCAAAGCCTGCTGCCTCGAGGCGGCTGGCGTCGATGCCCTCGTGCTCGGTCAAGAAGGTGACGGCGGTCTGGGCACGGGCTTCGCTCAGCTTCTGATTGTGCGCCGCATCGCCTTCGGCGCTGGTGTGGCCGGCGATGCGCAGGCGCAACTCAGGATAATCTTTCATCAGCTTGGCAAGGTCGTGCAGCACGAACTTGGCATCCTCGCTGAGGTCGGCCTTGTCCTTCTGGAACTCGGCGGCGTTGAAGTTGTCCTCTATCTGCTCCAGCTTCTGGATATAGACAGTGTCGACGACGGTCTGCACCACGGTGTCGGTGACGGTGACCACCTGCGACTCCGCTTTCGGACGGCACAGCAGGGCCAGCACAATGCCAACAATAGCCAGCGCCAGCAGCAGCCACACCCACCAGGGGATGTGCTTCTTCTCTACTTCGCGCACGACTTCTTTCTCCACGATTTTTTCAACCACGACGGGTTTCCAGTTGTTAAGATATTCAAGCTCGAATTTGCCGCGCTTGCCACGGGCACCTTCCTCGAAGGAAGCCACATAGATGTCGTGTTGCTTGGCGCATTCAACAAGTTGCACAAGCATAGCCTCCGTCCACATCTGACGCACAGCGACGGTGTCGCCATTTTTCAGCACAAGCATCTCCGACTGGCCAGTCTCTTTGTTGATGTCCTCGTAGAAGTAGTTCGTCTTAAGCGACTTTTCAGGGTCTTCGTTGTCCTTGTGTTGCTTGAGTGCATCCACATATTCCTGGCGTTCTTTAGGGCCGAGGAACATCTTGTTCTCGCCGAGGCCCACTTTGCTGCCAGGGAAGGCCTGGTTCAGCTGCTCGACGGTGGCGTCGGGATGAATCAGCAGGTAGGCGTTGGCAATGCCAAGAGCTGTACGGCTCTTGTTTTCGCTGCGCACCAGCACTTTGGCGGTGTTGGGATAATTGGTTGTCTGTATTTCGCTCATAATACTAAGATTTTAATTGTTTTTATGCAAAAATAATTCCTTTGCCACGCTTGGTGGCATTGTAGTTCATCAGAATTTCCTTGATGCGACGGCAGTCGCACTTGCTGAGGCAGTAGGCGGTGATGGTGCCGCCCACGGCCTTGATTTCGATGTCGGCGCCGATCAGGTGCTGGTCTATCTTGATGCGACGGATATAGCGGAAAGCCAGCACGTCCTCGTCAACGCCTATCATCGTCAGGTTGCGCTTGCGCACGGTGATGGTCTCCGCGTCGGTGTCGACGATGAGGTGCCACGGGGTGGCGGCGTTGATTATCTTGCCGTTGGCGGCCAGGGCGGCCTCGCTGGATGTTGCTTCGAAACGCATAAGCAAATTGTTGTTTCTCGTACTCGCCGCAGGCTGCCGGCCCGACGACGATATTGTTGTTAAATTGTTTTGTTTTCTGTGTGCAAAATTACGAATTTTTCACTTTGACTGCTTATTTCTAATTTGTTCCTTTTTATAAACATCTGTATATCAACCTCATTTCGGCGCGCATAGCACCAAAATGCAACCATAGGACATACAAAAAAAGGAGCGCGGGTCTATGCTGTCTTGCCTACCACGTGCAGCGAGGCTCTCGCGCCGATGTATCGCCTCCACATACCAATGTGAAAAACAGGTTTTTCTCCGCCCGTTGTACGGTATTTGTACGGTATATGTACGGTATTTGTACGCTTCGGAAGCGTACAAATACCGTACATATAGCGTACAT
>JAFWYO010000222.1 GCA_017517715.1 Bacteroidales bacterium | reverse complement strand
CATCGTGGTAACTTGGAACATCTCGCCGGCACCCTCGCAGTCGCTGGCGGTGATGAGGGGCGTATGGAAATAGTAGAAACCTTTCTGGTGGAAGAAGGTGTGGATGGCGTAGGCCATCTCGTGGCGCATACGCAGCACGGCACCGAAGGTGTTGGTGCGGGGACGCAGGTGAGCTATCTCGCGCAGGAATTCCATCGAGTGGCCCTTCTTCTGGAGCGGATAGGTCTCGGGGTCGGCCTCGCCGTAGATGACGATGTTTTCGGCCTGGATTTCAACAGCCTGACCGGCGCCCTGGCTCTTCACCAGCTTGCCTTCGGCGCAGATGCAGGCGCCCGTGGTGATGCGGCGCATCAGGTTGTCGTCGAACTTGGCCAGGTCGACCACAATCTGCAGGTTGGTGATGATGGAGCCGTCGTTGAGGGCTATGAAGGCCACGTTCTTGTTGCCGCGCTTGGTGCGCACCCATCCTTTGACGCATATCGTTGTGTCTATCAGCGAAGACACATCCTCTTTGAGCAGGTATTTTATTTTATAATGTTGCATAATATTGTGTTGTTTTTTTATTTCATTTGTTCAAGAATAGCAGAAATCTGTCCGCGCAGTTCCGGAAGATTGTCTTTTGCTGTTTGCCAGGCTGTTTTGGCATCGATGTTATAGTAATCGTGAACCAAAACGTGGCGCATACTTATTACGTCCTTCCAGCTTACTTCGGGATGTTTTTCGCGAAGTTCTTTTGTCAGATTATTGGCAGCTTCACCAATTATTTCAATGTTTTTAACTACAGCAAAGAACATCATCTTGTTGGTTTGCAAATCGTCAAGGTTTTTCCCCTCCAAGAAGCTGTCGACATTGTCTATGGCTGACAAAATGTGCTCCAAACGTCCGTTGTCTCTAATTGATTCTCTCATAAATCAATTTTTTATCTTGGTTGGCTGTTTGTTCGGCAAAAGGCAGCAAAGTCCCGTTTTCCACAAGGTCTATTTTTTTCCCAATATGATCGGACAATTCGTTCATAATGTGGCAGTATTGCATCAGCCCTATCGTCGCATTGTCGTGGTCGAATTCAACAAGCAAGTCCACATCGCTGTCGTCGCGTTCTTCGCCACGTGCATACGAACCGAAAATCCAGGCCTTTAGCACGGGTTGTGTGGCCAGGTAGTCGCGTATTGTCTGTATCATATCTTCGCTCATAGAGGTGTGGTTTGCGGTTGTTGTGTTAATTTTTAACGCGCGTTTTTCGGTTTTATTGTGCAGGTTTCTTTTTTGTGGCAAAAAACATCAGTTGCTCTTCCTGGTCGCGGTGGCAGTGTTCTCCTATTTTTTGACTAACGAGCATTTGAGTTGGCCATCCTGAATGCTGAACTGCAGTACTTGCCAGCAGTCCACCGCGTTGCCATCGGCATTGGTGGCGGGGCTCCAGCCGCTTGGCAGTTGTTTGGCTATCTCTAACACTTTGTTGGACAACTCAAACATTAGTCCTTCTCCTTTCGAGGCAATGGCCCATTCGCTGGCAGCGCCGTGGCAGTTGACCTTGAATCGTAGTACGGTACGGAACGTTATTTTTTGGGCACGTGGGTCGTCGAGCGGATGACCGTCGAACCACGCCTGAAGTGCATCGTTTCCGTCTGTCCAGTAGGGCAGCGTGCTTGCTTCAGGCAAATCCTTATATCTGTCCCGGACACCCCAATGGTCACAGCGAAACACATTCTGCGGATCGCAGTCGATAGAGTGCGCCTGTTGTGTGTCGGCGTCGAAAGAAGACGGTGTCCATACTGATTGCACAATACGGCCAGAATCGAGGAGGATGCGTTGATGCCGTTCCAGGCGGAATTCGTTCATACCTATGCTGTTTGTTGTTTCCTCGCCATATTCCACAATGTGTTCACCGCTCATCCAGAATGCGAAAACGCGATTGCCGACAATCCTTTCCTTTTTGAAAATCTCATCCAGCCCCACCTCGTACTTGTAGTTGTTGTCTTGGTCGAAGTTGAGCCCTTGCATTAGTGTGATGCTGTTGATAAACAGGGAGTCGCCGCTAATGCTCCAGGTGCACACGGGTGCGCCGTTTCGCTCGAAATTTTCCCAATTGAACGGAAACTGCAAGGGGTCGTAATTGAAAAGCGACATTATTATTGGACGGAAATCGACGCTTGAGAACCGGCCTGTATGACCCTGGAAAAGGACTTTGTCGCGATTCATTCCTGATTGGAAATAATACGAGAGAAAGCACTGATTCAGGTACGCAAGTCGGTATTTGTCCATAAATTTGTGGTCGGAAGTGTCCTTGTAGGTTATGTTTCCGATACGTTCATAGTCTTTCTTTTCCAGAAACTGGTCGTCCACAACCTCGCCCTTGCGCACATAGATTAAGCGGTTGCCCTTGAATTTTGATTTTTTGTTTTTTTTCGTGATGGGAGCGCCCAGCGACAACACGCCGGAATACCAGTCGGCGAAGACCGCGCCGTCGCTTTCTGGAGGAGTTTTCGAAAGCGAAGTGATGGCGAAAAAGCCAGGCGCAGCTGTTGTGTCGGTATTGTTGTCGTCACTGGGGAAATAGGTGCCTGTACGGCCGTATTGTTTCTGGGTGTTGACAGAAACCAGATACAGTTTTCCGTCGCGGATGCGCCACGTGGCAATATGGCCACGGTAATTGGCTGTGCTGTAGCCCTTGAACGGTGACTCTGTGTTGGTCCTGATATAGAGCGTCTGGAGAGGTGAGGGATGGCCCCAATCTACATATAGCTCATATTTCTTTTTGCCGTATTCGATAATGTCAGGATACTGTTCCGTAGCTGTTGCCGCATAAAGAGAAAACAGTGCAATCAGGAAAAGGAAAAGTTTTTTCATTGTATATGGAATTTGACAATTCACTTGTTCTTTTTCGCTTTCATCAGCTCCACGTCCGAGTTGAACTTCATCAGTTGCTCTTCCTGGTCGCGGCGGCAGATGAGCAGCGTGTCGGTTCCGGCAGCTACGATGTAGCCGTCAAGTCCTTGGATGACAGCGTACTTCTCTGGATTCAGGTGCACCACGCAGTTGTGCGTGTCGTAGGTGAGGACGTGACCCGATGCAATGACGTTGTCGCCGTCGTTCTTGGGCTTGGCCATATAGAGCGAATCCCAGGTCTCGACGTCCGACCATCCGAATTCAGCCTCAAGGACATAGACGTTCTCGGCTTTTTCGATGATGCCATAGTCGACGGAGATGTTTTGTGCCTGATTGTAGATTTCCTTGAGGTGCTTCGTCGTGGTGTCGAGCGTGAGGCCGAAAAAGGTGTCGGCAATGGCGGGCAGGTGTTTGCGGAAGACCTCCATCAGCACGGGCAGGCGCCAGATGAAGATGCCGGCATTCCACAAAAATTCGCCGGTAGAGATGAACTGGCAGGCCATCTCGAACGGCGGTTTTTCGACGAAGGTGACCACTTTGTGGATCTTGGACGATGTGCCTTTGATGCCGGCCTCGCGGAACTGGATGTATCCGTATTTAATGTTTGGATTCACAGGCCTGGCGCCGAGGGTGACAATCCAGTCGTGCGTGTCTACCATATTGATGGCATCCTTGATGTTGCGCTCGAATTCGCTGGTGCCGAAAACAGCGTGGTCCGACGGGGTGACGACAATGTTGGCATTGGGATTGATGCTGTTGATTATCGATGCTGCATAGGCAATGCAGGGGGCGGTGTTGCGGCGGAAGGGCTCGCAGAGTACCTGATAGTCAAGCAGGTTGGGGATTTGCCGTTTCACCTGAGCCTCGTGTGCCTTGGTGGTGACGATGATGATGTTCTCGCGCGGGCAGATGGTTTCGAAGCGGCGGAAAGTGTTTTGAATCAGCGATTCACCAGAGCCAAGCAGGTCGATGAACTGTTTGGGTTTCGTAACAGAGCACAAAGGCCAGAAGCGACTGCCGAAGCCGCCAGCCATAATGATACAGAAGTTATTTGGGTTCAGGTTTTTAGTCATACGCTTACTTCGCCTTTAATGTGTGGATGTGGGTCGTAGCCTTCGAGAGTAAAATCGTCGTAGTCGAAACTGAAAATGTCCTTTTTGTCGGGGTTGATGTGCATTGTCGGCAGCGGACGCGGCTCGCGGGTCAGCTGCAGGCGGCACTGCTCGATGTGGTTGTTGTAGATGTGCGCGTCGCCAAAGGTGTGGACAAAATCGCCGTATTTCAGCCCTGTAGATTGGGCTATCATCATTGTGAAAAGGGCGTAGGAGGCGATGTTGAATGGCACGCCGAGGAAGATGTCGGCCGAGCGCTGATAGAGCTGGCACGACAGGCGCCCGTTGGCCACGTAGAACTGGAACAGTATGTGGCAGGGGGGGAGGGCCATTTGGTCAAGCTCGCCGACGTTCCAGGCCGATACCAGCAGCCGGCGCGAATCGGGATTGTTCTTGATTTGCTCTATCAGATTGCTAATCTGGTCTATATGGCTGCCGTCGGCGCAGCCCCACGAGCGCCACTGGTGACCGTAGATGGGCCCAAGGTCGCCGTTGGCATCGGCCCATTCGTCCCAGATTGAGACTTTGTGGTCGTGCAGATAGCCGATATTGGTTTCGCCACGCAGAAACCATAGCAGTTCGTATATGATAGAGCGCAGGTGCAGTTTCTTGGTAGTCAGCAGCGGAAAGCCGTCGTCGAGATGGAAGCGCATCTGGTAGCCGAACACGCTGCGTGTTCCGGTCCCCGTGCGGTCATCTTTCTGGATGCCGTTGTCTAGCACGTGCTGCAAAAGGTCAAGGTATTGTTTCATATTGTTTTAGGATCTTTTTCTAGAATAACGTCTTTGCACAAAAATAATTGTGTCCGACAGAAAATAATGTCGGAAAGCAGGTGGTTTTTTATATTTCTGTGTCTAAGACTCTGTATTTCAGGACAGGCAGGCGTCGAGGGCTTTGGTGATGGCTTCGCGGTCCAGGTTTTGACCGATGAAGACCAGCTTTTGCATCCGGTCGCCATAGGTGTCGTCCCAGTCGCGCAGAATGTCGGGATTGCGGCGCATAAATTCCATCAGCTCCTCGTCGGGCATCGTGGCGTACCATTGGCCGGTGTCGCGCAGCGAGACTTGTTTGCCGGCCTGCTCGAAGAGATAGCAGGTTTCGGGCTCCGAACGGAACCAGCAAATGCCCTTGGCGCGAATGATGTTTTTGGGCCATTGGCGTGCTATGAATTCGTCGAAACGCGCGATGTTCATTGGCTCGCGGCGATAGTAGACGAAGGTGCCGATGCCATATTCTTCGGCTTCGCCCTCGTCGTGGTGGTGATGGTGATGATGATGGTGTTCGTGTTCCTCGTCTTCGTCGTGGTCGTGATGATGTTCGTCGTGATGATGGTGCTCTTCCTCGTCGTGGTCGTGATGGTCGTGCTCTTCGTCCTCGTCGTCGTCATCGTGGTGGTTCTCGATTTCGTTGATCCACGCTGCCGATGTGGCCACTTTGTCGAAGTCGAACATACTGGTGTTCAGTATTTTGTCGAAATCGATGTCGCAATAGTCGCAGTCGATGATTTCGGCTTTGGGCTGTATGGCACGGATTATCTCGCGGATGCGGTTCAACTCGCCAGGCTCCACTTCCGACGCTTTGTTGAGCAGAATGATGTTGCAGAATTCAATTTGCTGTATTACAAGATTTTCGATATCTTCTTCGGCCAGTCCGGGACGCAGCAGGTCTTTGCCGCTGCCAAATTCGTCCTTCATTCGCAGTGCGTCGACAACCGTAACGATGCTGTCGATTACGGGCACTCCGTCGCGCGTGTATTTCTCTTCCATCGAAGGTATGGAGCAGATGGTTTGGGCAATCGGGGCGGGTTCGCAGATGCCGCTGGCCTCGATGACGATATAGTCGAAGCGGCGCATCTTGATGATGTCGCTCAACTGTTCGACCAGATCCATCTTGAGCGTGCAGCAGATGCAGCCGTTCTGCAGGGCAACGAGGCTGTCGTCTTTCTTGCCCACGATGCCGCCTTTTTCGATAAGGTTGGCGTCGATGTTGACTTCGCCGATATCGTTGACGATAACTGCAAATTTAATGCCTTTTTTGTTGCCGAGTATTCTGTTTAGCAGGGTTGTCTTTCCGCTGCCCAGGTAGCCTGTCAAAAGTAAGACGGGAATTGTGTTTTTGCTCATAATATATTGTTGTTTTTTTTGTTTTAAAGGAATGATTGATAGTTAGTTCTCGATTAGTCTCTTGTTTAGCGCTTTTTCTAGGGGCCACCGCTGAAACCATATTTCGCAGGCTCCGGAAGGATTCTTTTCGACAAGAACCCCTATGCTGCCGTCGGGCAGAAGGGTGAGGGAAGAATAGACCGACGGGCCGTCGACGATTGGCATCGGGTCGGTCCAGGTGGCACCTTCGTCGCGACTGACGAAAATGCTCACATCTTCGCGCTGCATTGAATTTGGAATGCTGTGCATCAGCAGGTTGCAGCTGTCGCCCCGGTCGGTGGCCATCACGCGCAGCAGGTCGCCGTTGCAGGCATTGGTGGTCATTTCGTTCCAGCGTCCCTGCTCGCCCCACGTCTCGCCGCCGTCGGCGGAATGGTTGAAACCGCGGGCTCCGTTTTGGCGTGTGCTTAGCAGAATGCGACCGTCAGTCAGTTCCATCAGTTTGGCCTCGTCGCCGCCGCGGTAGGCCATTTGCGATACTTGCCACGTGTGGCCGTTGTCGTCGCTGTAGACGACGAAATTGTCGGACACCCATTCGTCGCTGCGCAGCATCGGGACGGCAAACATAATGCGGCCGGCCTTGTCGCCTCGCCTGAGCCTCAGTCCGTTGCCCGACGAAAAGAAACAGGCGCGGTAGTTGCGGCAAGTGGGATTTGTGGCTTTGCTGCCCCACAATTGGGAGGTGACATCGACGGGGCGGCTCCAAGTCTTGCCGCCGTCGGTGCTGCGACATATATATGTGCGTATCGGGTTGGCTTCGGAGGATTGGAAATAGCCGTTGCCGCCGGCGAAAGCGCAGATGACATCGCCATTTTGGCATTGCAACAGTGCGGCATCGCCATAGCCGTGACCGACGCCGGTGCCCTCGACGATGGTGGCAGGTTCGCTCCAGGTGTGGCCGCCGTCGGTGCTGTGACGGCAAACGATGTCGATGTCCTGCGGAAGGTCGGCTTCGTTGTACTTACGCCGGTCGCAGGTCATAAGCAGGCTTCCGTCGTCGAGGCAAAGCAGGGCAGGGATGCGCCAGTTAGCGCTGCCGTAGTTGCCGGGAGCGAAGAGGCAGAGCTCGAAAAAGCCATCGGGCTTGGCGGCCGACTTGAATGATGTGCCTTGGGCTTGTGCGCCACAGACGATTCCGGACAAAAGAAAAACCAGTAGTAGCAAACGGTGTCGCATAGGTCAGAAAATCTCCTTTATGGTTTGCGTTATGCCGTTGACGACGAAGCTGTCGCCGACCGTTTTGCCTTTGATGGCCAGATAGATGGGCGTCTGGGCGCTGATGGCGAAATAGTATTGCATACCGGTTGGCGACTCGGGGTCGTTCACGACGAACTTGCCGGCGCCGATGCTGAGGAAGAAGCGCTGCTTGTCGGTAACAACAATGGCTCCGTGGTCGGCGCGGTCGAAGGGTGGCAGGCGCAGCGCCTCCTGCAGGTAGCGCAGGCTGGCGTTGGCGTTGCTCAGCTGCTTGGCATACATATCGCGTGCCCGCATCATCTTGGTGCGGTAGCTGTCGTAGCGGTCCACGTTGGCGCCGTAGTCGTTGCTCTGCTGCTGCGCCGAGTCCATCTCCTGCTTGCCCACACCGGCAATGTGCTGCTGGTGGGCTGTCAGGGCTTGGATTACCTTCAGGCGTTTTTCTTCACGGGTCATATTTGTTTGATTTTGAGTCATCAAAAAAGGACAACCGCAGAAAGTGGTTGCCCTTATGCTTGATGTTTGGTATCAGATTAGTGGGTTCTGCCGGGATAGACCTTGAGGGCCTCTTCGAGGCATTTCATAGCTTTCTTGAGGTCTTCGATGCAGATGCAGTAGGTGATGCGGGCCTGATGGCGTCCGCGCTCGGGATCCTCGTAGAAACCTGTGGCAGGGGCCAGCATCACGGTGGCACCTTCATAGTTGAAGTCGGTCAGCAGCCATTGGCAGAACTTGTCGCTGTCGTCGATGGGCAGGTCGATGACCGTATAGAAAGCTCCCTTGGGCATCGGGCAGAAGCATCCGGGAATCTTGTTGACGCCTTCGACGATGACGTTGCGGCGGGCCACATATTCGGCCTGTACTTTGTCGAAATACTCCTGCGGCGTGTCGACGGCGGCTTCGGCGAAAATCTGGCCGAACGACGGCGGCGACAGACGGGCCTGGGCCAGACGCATAGCGATGGCGTAGACTTCGCTGTTGCGCGTAACCATACATCCAACGCGGGCACCGCAGGCGCTGTAGCGCTTCGACACGGAGTCGAACAGGATAACGTTGCGCTCCAAGCCTTCGAGCTGCATCACGCTGAAGTGTTTTGCACCATCGTAGCAGAATTCGCGATACACCTCGTCAGCAAACAGATAGAGGTCGTATTTCTTCACCAGTCCGGCCACCTTCAGCAGCTCCTCGTGGGTGTAGAGGTAACCCGTCGGGTTGTTGGGGTTGCAGATCATAATGGCACGGGTGCGAGGTGTGATGGCCTTTTCGAAGTCCTCGATCGGGGGCAGGGCAAAGCCAGTCTTGATGTCGCTGGGGATGGTGACAATCTTGGCATCGCACAGTTTGGCGAAGGTGTTATAGTTGGTGTAATACGGTTCGGGGATAATGATTTCGTCGCCGGGGTTGAGGCAGACGGTGAAAGCCATCTGGAGGGCTTCGCTACCGCCGGTGGTGACGATTATCTGGTTGGGTGTCACGTCGATGCCGTGGCGATGGTAGTAGTTGCACAGGGCGCGGCGATAGCTGGGTATGCCGGCCGAGTGGCTGTATTCGAGCACGCCATTCCATTGCGGCAGGTTGCGCGCATTGTCGGCCAGGGCTGCCAGAGCCCCCTTGGGGGTTTCGATGTCGGGCTGTCCGATATTGAGGTGATAGACGTGGATGCCGCGCTCTTTGGCTGCATCGGCGAAGGGGACAAGCTTGCGGATTGCCGACTGCGGCAGTTCGGCGCCTTTCTTTGAAATTTGTGGCATAGTTGTGTTGATTGTTGTTTGTTATTATTCTACTTTACCTCTGATTTTGAGGGTGGTGCGCGGTGCGTTGACGGCGTTGCAGGTGACGGTGATGGTCTTGGTGAAGCCGCCTACGTTGTTGGTGTTGTAGCGCACTTTGATGGTGCCGGTCTTGCCGGGCATAATGGGCTCTTTGGTCCAAGTGGGGACGGTGCAGCCGCAGCTGGCCTTTACGTTGCTGAGAATCAGCGGCTCGTTGCCCTCGTTGGTGAAGACGAATTCGCAGTTGCCGTCGCCGCCTTTCTTGATGGTGCCGTAGTTGTGTTCCTGTTCGGTGAAAGCGATTTTGGGACCGTCGGCGGGCTGTTCCTGGGTTTTTGCCTCTTGGGCGTTAATGGTGGCGAAAGCCATACTGACAAAAAGACTTAACAAAAAGAATTTCTTCATAATAGGTAAATTTTTTAATGTTTTTCAGTCGATTTTCGAAGTGCAAAAATACACTTTTTTTTGATGTTGTAACTTTTCGTTGATAAAAATATTGCTCTTTTTTGAATTTTTATGTTTTCACTTTTATTAAACGCCGTTTTGCCCGGTTTGTCACATACGGCCCCGAAAAAATCTCGTCGCCAGGGGCCGCGTGGCGTGCAAAATGCGGATTGCGTGCACTTTTTTTGCCTGCTTTTGTCATTTAGTACCCTCAACGGCCTTTTTATTGCATTTCCTGCCGCCTCCGTCACTAAGGCCTCAAAACGGCCTCTGCAGGATACACCTGCTCCGCCCGTTCCTATATCGTTCCTATATCGTTCTTATATCGTTCCTATATCAAAATATAAGAACGATATAGGATCGATATAGGAACGATATAGGAACGGGCGGAGCAGGTGTGGTCCAAAAATATGCAAAAGCCATACAAGGCGCCCTCCTTGTATGGCTTTTGCAGAAGCTCGTTTCGATGTGATGTTTATTTCTTTACCAGGCGCTTGGTTGTGGTGCCTGAAGACGTCGTCACGCGGACTATGTAGGTGGCCGGTGCGAGGCCGGAGATGTCGACCGTGGTGCTGACGCCCTTTGCCGGGGTGGCGAGGATGAGGCGTCCGTCGGCCGAGAAGATTTCTATCTTGTGCAGATGGAAGGAAGAGATGACGGTGAGGCTCGTAGTGGCAGGATTTGGGTAGAGGTGCGTATAGAGGTCTATGGGCGAGTTTTGTGGGCTGTCAATGCCTGTCGGGTCGTCGGGGTCGTCGGGGTCGTTGGGGTCGTCAGTCGGGGTGGGGAGGCGGAATTGTATGGTGTCGGTCCATCCGCTCGAGGTGTCGACAGTGCATAGGGTTCGCAGGCGTGCGGCGTAGGTGATGCCGGTGTCGAGGTCGGTAAGGACTATCATATTGACCGACAGCGAGTCGATGAAGGTTGACGTGTCGGGTATGCTGTCGGCGTTGAACACTTGCAGCTGCCACAAGGTGGAGTCCTGGTGGTTCCACGCAAGGGTGGCAGTGGCAGTGTCGATGTCGTCGAGGTGCAGTCCTGTGGGCGGCAGGCATTCGGTGGTGTCGGGCGGGTTGTAGATGTAGGACGTGTCGAAAATGGCAAAGAATGGATGTAAATAACCGTAATATGTGTATGTTTGTATTTCGAATGATGTGTTAAATGAAACTGAGTCCAATAGGTTTCTTTCGTCGTGAATATTAGTGTCAATTATTAAAGTGAGGCCGTAATCAAGATCTGGTATATCCCACGGCCAGTCGATATAGCCATATTCGGTAAAAAGATGAGTGTGAACAAGTCTTGTATCGCCTAAAAATATCTGCTCCATCCTTGTCGTATATTGCCAGGGAATTACTATGCTGTAGTTGTTGAAACTGGTTCCACCGACGAAGAACAGGCTGTCCACTATGACAGGCTTGTCGAAGTAGGCTTCGTACAAAGGGGCGTTGACAAATGATTCATACGAAAAAGATGGAAGTTCTAAGCTTTTGTTTGGTGTAGCTGTGTCCCATCGGGTCTGTGCGACGAGCCTGAT
>JAFWYO010000221.1 GCA_017517715.1 Bacteroidales bacterium | reverse complement strand
TAGATGCCGCTGGCCAGACGCTCGGTGTTGACATTGTAGACGATGTCGCCCTGTGCGTCGAGGGTGGAGCGGTGTGCGATGCGGCCCATCAGGTCGACGATGACCACGTCGTACTTGTCGGTGCCGTTAAGGCTGATCTCGATGCTGGCGCGGTCGGTGGCGGGGTTGGGATAGAACTGGCCGAAGCGCTGCTCGTCGGTGGGGTTGATGCCGGCGGCGGGGTTGTGGCCCAGATAGAAGGTGTAGTAGCCGCCCTGGCTGGCCGTCATCGGCTTGGTGATGGTCTTGCCGTTGTTGCTGGTGGCGCTGATGTAGTATTCAACGGTGGTGAAATCCTCGTTGTTGGAGGTGAATGTCGAGGTGGGGATTTCGCTGCTGAAGGTGTTGTCGGCACCTGCCGTCAGGCTGGCTTCGTTCCACTGGCCGCCGTTGACGCGGTAGACTACCTTTGCGCTCTGGATGCCGCTACGGTTGGTGATGGTGGCGGTGATGGGCGCATTGGTGCTGGTGTAGGCCTGCTCGGTGTTGCCGGTGATGGAGGGGTGGAGTATGCGGATGGGGTTGTCGGCGGGAATCTGCTTGGTGATGCAGTGGATGGCGCCGCCGCTGCCGTCAAAGCTGGCCACGTTGATTGGGTAGATGGTGTAGCCGGGGTAGGCTGCTGCCACCGAGTCGATGCGCAGACGGTCCCATTCGGAGCTGGGCTGTCCGTTGACGACGTTCGAGAAGCAGGGCTGGATGATGACGTTGTTGACGAAGGTGTGGTTGCTGTAGGTGCGCGTGTATTGCGAGTTGTAGGCGACCTGGCTGCTGAAATAGCCGCCAGCGTTGGTGCAGGGGAAGGGGATGAAGTGGCGCTTGAAGTTGTTGCCGAAGATGCTGGTGTAGCTGCAGAGCGAGTCGATGTTTTTGGCAGCGGTCTTGTAGTCGACCCAGTTCTTGTAATGCTCGGGGAATTGGGAGAAGACGAACTCGTTCTCGTCCCACATATCGCAGTAGAGGTCGAGGTGGCCGGTGCCGCCATCATAGCGGAATGCCGGCAGGATATGTGCGCCGCGGGGACCCATAATGTGTGCCAGCGAGTCGCGCACCTGTGCCTGTGTCAGCGAGGGCTTGTTCTCGTAGTTGATGGAACTCTCGTTGACGCCGTCCCAGGTTATCTGGCCGTAGTTGTCGGCATTGTTGCTGTAGAGAGCGTCGCTGCTGAGGACCATACCGGCACCGTCGACAACGCAGTTGCCGCCTTCCCACTCGATGGTGGTGATGTAGTTGGGTATGCCCATCTGCTCCTCGATCAGCGAGGGCAGCGAGTCGTCGAGAGCACGGCCGGGATAGTACATAAAGTCGACCATAGCGACGCTGTCCTGGTCGCCATAGTAGAAGGCGATGGGGCCGCAGTCGCGGAACCAGAAGGAGTTGCCGGGTCCGACGATCCACTTGAGGTTGTTGCTGCGCAGGTTCATACGTTGCAGTTTGCGCTTGATGATGCTGCTGTCTTCGGCATTTTCGATGCGCACCCAAGCCTCGGCGCCGCCTGTCTGGATGGCGTCCATCAGGTAGAAGAAGACATTGGCGAAATTGGTGTTGCTGGTGTCGGGGACCGAGATGTAGGGGCCACCGCCGCGCTGGTTGTTGTAGCTGCCGTAGTAGTAGTCGGCATAGCCGCTCACCAGCGGGTCGGCAAACCAGTTGCCGTCGGTTTCGTGGCCGGGGACGAGGTGGTCGTAGTAGCAGGTCACCACGATGGCCTTGACCTCTTCCCATTCGCCGGGGAACCAGTTGTTGGCGGGCAGCTGCAGGCCTGCGCTTTTGGGCGTGGTGGTTGTTGCTTTGGCTGTCGGAGCCAACTGGATGTTGCTGTTGAGGTGACGTTTCGCAATGTCACGTTTGTGCTGTGTCTGGAGCAGGTACTGGCGCATCTGCTCGCGCGTCATATTGTTTTCCTGGGCCATAACTGTTCCAAGGCAGAAGATGCTCAGCGCCAGGATGAAGATTTTTTTCATTGGATTATCTTATTGAAAATGATTTAAAACTTATTCTCGTTTTGGTACGAAGTTTTCGTTTTGGTACGAAGTTTTATTTGCGTTTGAGGCTGAGGATTTCGCGGGCCTCGTCGCTGGTGGCGATGGGGCGGCCGAGCAGTTTGGCCATACGGACCACCTTGTCGACGAGTTCGCCGTTGCTCTTGGCCAGCACGCCGCGCTCGAGGTAGAGGTTGTCCTCGAAACCTACGCGCACGTTGCCGCCCATAACGATGGCGGGAGCTGCGAGGGTGAAGGCGTTGCGGCCGATGCCGGTGGCTGTCCAGGTGCTGCCGGCGGGGATGTTCTTGGCCATCCAAACGAGGTTGTCGACCGTGGCGGAGGCGCAGCCCAGCACACCGAGGACGAAGTTGAACTGCATCGGGACGAGGGGCAGGGGATTGCCGTCGGGACCTGCCACGCCAAAGGCGCTAGGCACCTGGCCCTTCTTGGCCATATGGACGATGGTCTCGAGGTGGCCCATCTCAAAGCATTCGTATTCGGGCTTGATGCCCTTTTCGATCATACGCTTGCCGAAGGCACGCATAGTGGGCATAGTGTTGTCGAAGATGTCGTCGCCGAAGTTGCAGGTACCGCAGTCGAGGGTGGCCATTTCGGGGATGGGGGTGGTGTTGGTCGAGTCGAGACGCTCGTCGGGGGTCATACCCACGGCACCGCCGGTCGAGGGGATGAGGATGACGTTGGGGCACTCTTTGAGGATGGCCTCGGTGCATTCCTGGAAGCGGACGTGGCTCTGGGTGGGGGTACCGTCGTCCTCGCGGACGTGGAGGTGGACGATGGCGGCGCCGGCATCGACGGCCGACTTGGCTTCGCGGACTATTTCTTCAACGGTGTAGGGAACATTGGGGTTTTGCTCTTTGGTGACTTCTGCGCCGCAGATGGCGGCAGTGATGATAAGTTTTTCCATTATTCTATGTTTTTATATTATTATTATCGTTGTGATTTTCAATTATTGTATTGACAGACAGTTTTTATGTGCCGCTGAGGGCTTTGTCTGCAAAATTGCAAATATACGATTTTTTTCGGGAACAGAGGCGAAAAGTTGTCGTTGTGTTGCAAATTACAGTAGGTCAAGGCATTGCTCGATGGGGATGCCGCGGCATTTGTCGGGCAGAGCGCGGTTGCGGTCGATGAGGCGGCTGACGGTGTCCATAGCGATGCGTGTGCTTTCCATAAGTGGCTCGCCGTTCATCAGATGGCCGATGAGAATGGCCGAGAATATGTCGCCCGTGCCGTGGAAGGCGACGGGGATCTCGTCGTAGTCGAGCCGGAAATAGCGTCCGGCGTCGATGTGTTGCTCGAAGCCTGCCAGCGGTGCGTCGCTGCGTCGGCCGATAACGCAGCTGAAGCCGTCGACCCGAGCGCTGGTGATGATGGCTGATTTGGCACCCAGTGCGGCGATGCCGTCGAGGAGTGCGCAGGCCTCGTCCCAACTCAGTCCGTCGGCATTGTATTCTGTTCCAGTCAGATAGCAGGCCTCGGTGTAGTTGGGGAAGGTGAGGTCGGCGACGCCTACCATTTCGCGCATCAGCTCGACCTGGCGTTGCGAGATGCCGTTGTAGAGGCGTCCGCCGTCGCCCATAATGGGGTCGACAAAAACGGTGGTGCCGTCGGAGTGGAGCTGCTTGCAGTAGTCGGCAATAAGGCGCGCCTGTTCTTCGCTGAACATCAGACCGGTGCAGACGGCGTCGAACTTGAATCCCAGTTTTTCCCATACGGGGATTGTCCCGCGCATATAATCAGTCGTTTCGAGGGTCTCGAAGCTGCCGTAGTCTAGGGTGTTCGACACCAGAGCCGTGGGGAGGTTGTATGTGGGGTGTCCCAGGTAGGTCAAAATAGGCAGCATAGCCACCATACCGACGTGGCTGTAGCCTACTACATCGTTAATTAGCAGTATTTGTTTCATTTGTGAGGTTGTTAGCTTTTCAGTAGCGAGTGCAAAAATACGAAAAATATTCGTTTTGAAAATAGTTTGTGCGATATATACAATATTATGGAACATTATGCGTTAATTTAAATCATTATAATGTAAAGTATGCACATCAAAAAATACATCGCACCGATTTTGTTTATGTTGGCTGTTGCGCTTGTCGTGCCGGCGCAGGCCCAGTCGAAGTCGAAAAAACAGCTGGAGAAGGAGAAAACCCAGCTGGAGGCTGAAATCAAGAAACTGAATGCCGATTTGGCCAAAGCCAAGAAGAACACCAAATTGACCAGCAGTCAGTTGAATGCTCTCAACAAGAAAATCAAGGAGCGCAACCGTTTGATTGACAATATTAATGGTCAGCTCTCGCATTTGGATGCGCAGATTTCGCAGATGAACGACAGCATCACGAATGTGCAGACGCGCCGCCAGACGCTGCAGGAGAACTATGCTGCCGCGGTGCGTGCCCTGTATCGCGAATACAACAATATCGACAAGTGGGTGCTGCTTTTCGACACGCCGTCTTACAATAAGGCCCTGCTGCGCACCAAGTATTTCAAAAAATATAATGCTTATCGCCTTGAGCAGTCTGCAAAAATTCGCGATTGCGAAAAGCAGCTGCGCGATGCCAACGACGAGCTGCAACGGCAGAAATCGGAGCAGGCTAACCTGCTGACGCAGGAGAAACGGCACCGCGACCAGCTGACGAAGGAGCAGCGACAGAAGGAGGCTTCGGTCAAGCAATCGAAAGCCAACGAGAAGCAGCTGACATCACAGCTGAGCAAGAAGGAAGCGCAGAAGCGCAAGCTGCAACAGCAGATACAGCGACTGATTGACGAAGAGGTCCGCAAGGCGGCAGCGGCCAAGGCGGCGGCAGCAAAGACATCGTCGAAGGGTAGCGGAACCAAGCCGGCGGCTGGCAAGAGCGGCAGCACTTCAACGCCGTCCGCACCCGCCGAACCGACAGTGACCGACAAGACCCTGGCCGAAGAGGCCGCACTGAGCAACGACTTTGCCTCGAACAAAGGCAAGCTGGCCTGGCCGGTGGCATATACCTCGATTGCACGCAATTACGGCATCTATACGCACGAAAGCGGCGGACAGAATATGAACAACGGCATCGACCTCGTCACCGTGCAGGGCACCAATGTCTATGCTGTCTTTAAAGGCAAGGTTACCAGCGTGTTTACTTGTCCTAACGGAACTCAGGGCGTCATTATCCGCCACGGCGACTATATGACTGTCTACGCCAACTTGGCGTCGCTCAGCGTCAAGAAGGGTCAGTCGGTCTCGACCCGTGCCACCATCGGTACCGTTGCCAGCGATGGCGCCGGCCACGGCGAGTTCAGCTTCCAGCTCTGGAAAGGCCGCGAAAGCCAAAACCCCCGCAGCTGGCTGAGGTAGAAGGAATGCAGTCTAAAGATACTCCATCCAGAGCTTTTTGTTTGTATTCCAGAATAGTTTTGGAGAAAAACCTATTATCTGGCGATAATGGATATCTTTTATCGTAATGCCAGAAAGAAGGTATAGAGGCCAAATTGTCTCCATACGATAGCTCGTATGTCCCAAAACATACCAAACGAAATCTTTCATTACCAATCCTCTTGGTTCAAATAGTTCCTGATGATAAGGGAAACCAGTTCTTGGATGATGG
>JAFWYO010000220.1 GCA_017517715.1 Bacteroidales bacterium | reverse complement strand
CGTTCCTATATCGATCTTATATCGTTCTTATATTTTTATATAGGAACGATATAAGAACGATATAGGAACGATATAGGAACGGGCGGAGCGGGTGGCGGACCTTTGTATGGGAAACCTCCAAGAAAAAAGATCTCGCCCACAAGCGGACGAGAACTTTAAAAAGCTGTTCAAATTTAAGACAGAAATCCTATATGCCAGATATTTGTTCAAGTTTTGATAGCGTTTGATGGTGCAACACACAAAATCTGTCTATTGGCTACTTGGGGTTTGCGAGTGCGACACACAAAATCTGTCTATTGGCTACTTGGGGCTGCGAGTGCGACACACAAAATCCATCACTCAAAATCCATCACTCAAAATCCACCACTCACGACCCATCACTCACAACCCATCACTCGCAATCCATCAATCTCAATCCGATGTAACGAACAAAAACCCATCAACCACATAATAAAATATGGTTCCGTTGCGCTAGACGCGCACCATCCCCGGACGCTTCGTAAGGGCTAGCGGATAAGGGTGATGGTTCCTTTCTTGTGCTGGATGCCCTTGACGGCATCGTTGATTTCGACGATGTAGACGTATGTGCCCATAGGCTGGGCGTGGCCGTTGGCGACGCCGTCCCATCCTTCGTTGATATCCTTGCTGTGGTAAACAATACGTCCGGAACGCGAATAGATGAAAATCTCGAACGAGATGAGGTTGGCCTCGCTGTTGGGCTTGGCCTTGAAGGTGCGCACCTCGTCGTTGGGGTCGTCGGGGGCGAAGGCATTGGGAATCCATACCACGAGTTCGTCATTGGCGGCCTTCTGCGGCTCGCGCGACACTTTGGCTGTTGGCTTTTCGGCGTCGTTGTCAACGACTGTCTCCTGCTTGGTGGCCTGTGCGACGGCTTTCGTGGGTGCCGGCTGCTGCGTTGCGGGCTTGCTTTGCGGCACATCAGCCACGTGGATGGCTTCGACTTTGGTCTGCGCAGCGACGATTGGCTGCTGAGCGGCAGGTGCCGGGGTTTCTACGGCCTCGGCGGTTGTCGCCTTGAGCGGAGCGGACGGCACTTGTGCGGCGACAGCCTCATTGCCTGCAGGGCGAGGCGTCTGTACCGTTGCCGGTTCGGCCGTTTGGGGCGCAGCAAGTGTGTTTTCCTCGACAGTGGCGCTCCGTACAATGATCTGCTGTGCGATTGCGGGGGCTTCGACGGCATTGCTGCCGCTGCCCAGAACGGCCACCACGGCGATGGTGCCCACGACCACGGCAGAAGCGGCGACCACGGCTATACGACGGCGGCGCAGCAGGGTTTTGCGCTCGTGGAGCGTTGTTTCGATCGATTTCCACACTTTCTCGTCAGGCTGAACGCTGTAATTCTCGAATTTTTCTTTCAGTGTACTCATATCTTTGATTTTATTTTGTTTATCGATTTTATATGTTGTTTTTGTCAGTATCTCTCTTTAAAGATGGTTGCCAATGCCTTTTTGCCCCTCACCAGTGCCGAACGGACCGATGCCTCTTTGACCTTCATCATCTTGGCGGCCTCTTCGAACGTATAGCCTTCGATTTCGCACAGGTTGATTGCCATACGGTACGAATCGGGCAGCTTTTGGATGGCATTCAGGACTATTTCGGCATCCAGACGGCTTATGATTTCATCGCCCGAAGTGTAGTCGGAATCGCTGCAGTCGTCGATTCGGCCTGTAGTTGCCAACGGCAGCTCTTGGCGGTTGAAGTTGAGAGCCGTATAGATCATCGTTTTGCGCATCCAGGCCTCTAGGGACGAGACATCGCGAAGCTTGTGAAGATTTTCAAATACCCTGATGAAACCTTCGTGCATCACGTCCTCGGCAGCACCGCTGGTACTGGTGTATCGCAGACAGACACCATACATTTTGGCAGCATACAAGTCGTAGAGACGCTTATAAGCTCTCTCGTCTTTTTTCAGACAGGCATCGATAATTTGTCCTATTTCCGGTTTCATTATACTATATAGTAACAAAAAATGGCATTTTTGCTGCATCAAAAATTAAAAAAATATTTGCAAAACTTGTAAAGTGCTATTTTTCATTACTTTAAATTTTACATTTATTTTGCCAAAAGCCATACCGTATTCGCGGTCGTCGCTGTTGTGATACGACGGGCGAGGGTCGTGGGCCAGGGTGTCGAGCAGCGTGTCGCGGAGCTGGGGTTCGACCTTGTCGAGCAATTCCGGCGGGCATACCACCTCGAGAAGATGGTCGGCCGGCGTGGGAGCGAAACCGCTACGCGCATCGGGATGAGAGTCAGTATAAGGAAGATAGGGTTTGATATCGTAGATTGGCGTGCCGTCCATAAGGTCGGCGCCACCGACGTGCAGCAGAGGGCCTTCGGAAGACTGCCACTGCACGTCGAGCAGCCGCACCGAAGAGAGCGCCAAGGCATTGGGCCTGAACGACGAGCGCGTTGCGAAGACCCCCATCCGGCGGTTGCCGCCCAGGCGTGGCGGACGCACGGTGGGCGTCCATCCGTCGCGCTCGTTCTGCGAGAAGCGCCATATAAGCCACAGATAATCAAAATCTTCGATGCCTCGCAACGCGTCGGCATTGCGGTATTCGGGTTCAAAGACGATGGTCGACGTTATGCCGCCGATGATGTTGCTCTGTCGCGGAATGCCGAATTTCTGCGGGAAGAGGGTGCGTATATGGGCTATGGGAGCGATGTTTACTTTTTCCATATCTTGCGGTCTATACTCTCGTTTAACCAGTAAGAAAGATCGGCCGAGAGGATGCCAATGCCGGCACCGGCAAGGACATCGCCCGTCCAGTGGCGGTCGTTGTAGATGCGCATAAATCCAGTAAGAGCCGCCACAACATATCCAGCGGCAGGAATCCAGGGCGAGGTGTGCCCATACTCGAGCCTGAGCAGCTCGGCGCCGGTAAAGGCAATCGCCGTGTGGCCCGACGGGAAGCTGTTTGAGGCACTGCGATCCGGACGCCATTCGGGGACTGCCAGCTTGAGAGAATGGGTGATAACGCTGTTGACAAGAATCGCCGACGCGGCGCGCTGCGCCAACGGCCAGCCCTCGTGGCGCGAGGGGACGCCGGCCACATTGAGCAGCATCACCGACGCCAACGGCAGCCACTGGATGGTGTTGTCGAAATGGTAGCCGCGATGGCCGAACGATTCGCGACGCCAAAGCTGTACCCGTTCCCGGATGAGGATATTCTGTCGGCGTGCCGATTCAAAAAGCATCGGCGAGGCACCCACGGCGACAGTCAGTCCCGTCAGCGACACCGGCAAAGGATTGCTCCACAAGAGAAACGGTTCGCTGGTCGCATTGCCACACACCGTGTCCTGTGCCGACACGGGCTTGGCCATCAGCAACGCCGAGGCAAGGCATAATATGAAGGCTGCAGTTCTCAATTGTTGACTATCAGTTTGCCATTAAGATACTGAGGGACGAAGGTGCTGGTGTCGCGTTTGAAGGCCCAGCGGATGTCGGCCTCGTAGTTGAGCCGCAGAAGCCGCTGAACGTGAGTGGCTTTGCAGCAATAATCGTATAGGTTTTCCTTTGCCACCATCCACAAGTCTTCGGCCATCGAGGCAGCATCGTTGACAAGGGTTACGTCGTTGTCGAGCTGGCGCAGTTCGGCAATCAAAGCCCCGGCAAAAAGAGTGTCTTCGAGCGACGGGTCGCCTTTCCAGCCCGAACACAGCACCACGACGTCACGAAGCGATGTATCGGCCAACAATTTTTTGGCCAAAGCGTTCAAATTGCAAAACGCACCAATCAAGACCTTGTCGGAATCCGAGGCTTTCAGTATCGAGACGGTTCCGTTGGTTGTGGAATAGGCAATGCGCTGTCCCTCAAGGTTCATCGAGAGATATTCGGTCGGCGAATTGCCGCACGTGGCGCCCTGCACCTTCTCGCCGTTGCGTTCGGCGGCAAGGGTGAATCCCAGCCTTTGGTATCGTGCCAGCGGCTCGAGCGAGTCGAGAGGCACGATTTCGGCAGCGCCGGCAGTAAAAGCCGCGCAGAGGGCGGAAGTGGCACGAAGTATGTCTACGACGACGGTGGTGTGATGCTCTTTCAGCTGGCGGCCATCGTAGAGAGCGGGCGACAAAACGACTTCAATTTTCATTGTATGCTTTCGGTCTTGATTTATACGACATTAAAGAAAAAAAACGGCAACCTGTAAGCCGGGTTCTGTTACCGCACTGGCGGTCCTCTATCATTAATCTAGGGCATCCGTCGCCGGATGTCTCAATCAACCTACCCCCCGACAACGGACGAGTCAACCCTTAACTGTCGGTATATTTGGTTTTTCAGCCCATAAGGTTTGCCATCATATACATCACTGCATACGTCGTGAGCCCTTACCTCGCGTTTTCACCCTTACCTTTGCGTCGAGTTCTTGCGAACACGACAAAAAAGGCGGTTTGTTTTCTGTGGCACTGTCTGTGGCGCGCACCGTGGGGTTGCGCGTCCCTTCCCGTTAGGAAGTATGGCGACTCTGCGCTGCCCGGACTTTCCTCCCGCAGAATGCTCTGCCGGCGATAGAGCGGTTGCCGTTTCGGATTGCAAAAGTACACATTTTTTCATTAACGGAAGAAAAAAAAATGTCATATCCGATTTTTTTTGCTTTCAGGTCTTATTTTTTTCGTATTTTTGCAATTTGTAACAAACGTTTGCGCGCCGAGTACAAACGTTGATAATTAATAAAATAGTATTAAGAACCAACAATTAAAGAATAATTATACCAAGATGAAACACTTGTTCAGATTCATTCTATTTTTTGTTTCGATGGCTGCTGTTGCAGCCTGTTCGTCGTCCCAGCCTGTCGTCGACCCTCCCACCCTGCTGGCATTTTGCAAGGATCCGAGCAGTGCAAATATGGACAATCTCTCCAAAAATTATGCCTCAATGATCAACAAGACCCGCAAGACGGGCCTCAAACAGCCTGGCATATACAGCGATTATGCCGTAACGCTGGTCAAACAGGGTCGCCGCGCCGAAGCCAACACGTGGTTCAACAAGGAGATTGCCGAATTCGCTTCGTCGAGAGGATATGTTATGCAGCTGAAACGCACGCTGTTGCCTGAATATGTCAACGACAACACCATAAACGACAGCATACAGGCAGAGAGCGACTCGGTGCTTCCGCCCGAGAAACGTGCCGCTGCCGAGAAACGCGCCGCGTCGGCATTGGACGAGAAAAACGAAAAGCAGAACAACGACTAACAACGAAAAACAATGAAACAGTCAATACTAACGGTATTTGTGCTTACACTCTTGCTGGGTGCCTGCAAGAGCGAGAAAAAAATAAACTCGTACGAAGACATCTATAGCGAACGTCCTACGGTCATCTACCTGGCCCCCATCAACGACAAGGCAGAACGGCGAGTGGAAAAATATCCCACTGATATAGAATACAATAACGAAATCAATTCAGCCAAAGCTTATCTATACCAGACGATGTCGGCGCCCCTGACAAAGAACGGCTATTACGTCATCGGTCCCGTTGCATCGCAGCAGATTGCCGAAGATATCGATATGCCGCTCAAACAGATGCGCAACGGCGACCTGTCGGTATTCCGGAACGACTATGGCATCGATGCCATCCTGATGGTCACGCTGCACAAATGGAAAGACGAGAACGGCAAGAAAACCGCCTTCCTCGAATACCAAATGCGGTCGACCAAGACCAATGTCGATATGCTCCACACGTGGGTGATGGCCGTCAAACAAGTGTCGACCAACCTGAAAGGCGACCCCATAACGCTTAACAACGACACCCGTTTTGCCAAACGTTTCGGTATGGACAACGGTACGGCCCAGCGCTGCTTTCTTGTCGAGAAGGTGAACGACTACATCTTGCGCGATTTGCCGACCAGCAGCCTGCGTCGCCAGTTCGAAAAAGACCAGTACAAGAGCGCCAACCCGACCTATATCAAATATATCTGGATGGATGGTGGCGCCGACGTACAGAACTGTACCGCAGAAGAATACGAATCGAACGCTTTCCTATAGAATCATTTATAATCCCCCCAAAAAAAAGAAACATTCACATATCCACTTTCCAAAACAAAAAAAGAAACATAACCCTACAATGAAGAAAATTTTCAGCGTACTACTACTTCTCGTTGCTGCCGCAAGAGTGCTGGCAGTACCTGCCTACCCCGAGAGAATAGTATTCACCCAACCGAACAGAGAAACCACCGTTACGATATTCCTGAAAGGCGACGAGCGTGTCCACTGGGCAGAGACCTTGGACGGATACAGTTTGTTGCACAGCGACGACGGCAGCCTTGTGTATGCCTATAGCGACGACAAAGGCAATATGATGCCGTCAAGGTTTTTGGCCAGCGAAATCGAAGCTCGCAGCAATGAGGTAAGCCTCTTCCTCAAGAACACACCCAAGCATCTGCATTTCAGCCAACAGCAAGTGGACGAAATGCTGTCGATATGGAAACAGGTGGAAAATGCCAAATCCGGTCCCAAAACGATGACAAACGTTATCGGAAACAAAAAATTCCTTGTTATCCTATTCGCTTTCAACGACAAAGCATTCTCGCACAGCAAATCGGAATTCAAGTCCTTGTTTAACCAGGTAAACTACACTACCGGTGGGCGTACGGGCAGTGTCCGCGACTATTATTACGATGTCAGCGGCGGCCTGTTCACCCTCAGCGTCGATGTGGTTGGACCTTATACCGGAGCTTACCATACAGCATATTACGGCGACAGCGATCAGGGTTATCAGTATTTTGCTCACGAAGCTGTTGACTCGGCAGCTCAAGATGTTGATTTTTCTGACTATGACAACGACAACGACGGATATATAGACGGATTGCATATCATTTTTGCCGGATATGGCGAAGAGGCCGGTGCCGGCTCGGACTGCATCTGGTCGCACAAATGGAACATTTTCAACGCTCCGACCTACAACAACACCGTTGTCGATGTCTATTCTTGCTCGCCCGAATGCAACGGCTCGTATGGAGACAGAATCACCAACATCGGCGTGATATGCCACGAGCTGGGTCACGTTTTCGGTGCCCCCGACTATTATGACACCGACTATGCCGGCAGCGGCGGAGAATATCCAGGCCTTGGCCAGTGGGACATTATGTCGAGCGGCAGCTGGAACCGCGGCGGCATAAGCCCTGCCCACCACAATCCTTACACCAAGACCTATATCTACCATTGGACAACGTGCGATACCATTGACAGCACTCCTCGGACATATACCGTTAATCCCGCAGAGACCTCGAACTCTGATTTTTATCGCGTCAACACTTCCACAGAAGGTGATTTCTTTATGCTCGAAAACCGCCAGAAACTGAAATGGGACAAAGCCATCCCGGGCGAAGGGCTGCTGGTATACCACATCCATCCCGACTCCTATGGCGCATACGTGAGCAACAGCTCGCATCCACAGCAAATCTATATACTTGCGCAGACAAACGACACATTCCCCAACGCCACCCCAGGAAGCTACGGCTACCTCAACGATGCCTCCACCACCTATCCTAGACAAGGCGGCAGAAACGACTCGTTGACAAACTATTCCATTCCCTGGTTCCGTCCGTGGTCCAGACAGCAAAACAGCGTGACCATTCATAATATTGCAACCAATGGCGACACTCGTCAGGTGTTTTTCACCGTAGGAAACGGATCGCCCGACCTAATGAACGTTTTCGCCGAAGGCATTGACCAACAAAGCATTGCTTTGCGATGGACACGCTATGGCACATACAAGACAATGATTGTTGCCAACGCCGAAGGGCCTGTTACAGGGACGCCCTCGGGCTCGCACAACGTCGGCGACACTGTTGACGGCGGAATAGTCGTATATAAAGGCAACGGCAGCAACTTCCTCGTCGACAGCCTATTGACAAACCATCTGTATCACTTCCGCCTTTATGCCTGCAAAAACGACACCACTTATTCAAATGGCATCGACGTTTCGGCACGCACACTGAACTGCACAAATTCGGAATGGACTTCCGAAGACTTCGAGACCATCAGTATCGGCGAACTGCCCGACTGCTGGACAGGCGACTGGAGTGTTGACAGCCTTATGGGAGGACAGGTGCTGACCAGCTGCAGTAATTGCACAGAAGGAAGCGCAGAATGGAAAACGGTATACACTCAGCCCATAACTTTCGGCTCCGTGCAAAATGCTGTTCTGCATTTCCGCTTGCATTTCAACGAATTCTGCAACGAAAACACTGTCGTCAAGACCGAATATCGCAACAATGCAACAGCCGAATGGGCTACAATCGACAGCATTTCGTGGACCTTCGGGGCTGCAACCTGGCGCGAGGTATACCTGCTTCTGCCCAATGCTGGCGAACGGAGCCGTATCCGCTTTTCCATCTATAGCGATGGATCGTCAGCGGCATCCATCGACAATGTCGAAATCACTAAAGGCAACTTGATTTACGCGACCAGCGATGCCAATGGCAGCATCCAGCCATCCGGCTACTCCATACT
>JAFWYO010000219.1 GCA_017517715.1 Bacteroidales bacterium | reverse complement strand
CGAGGGGAACTCGCCCAGCTTCTCCTTCTCCACGGGGTCGTCGAAGATAATCTCGTCGCCGGGGACGAAATCGCTCTTGGAGTAGTTGGTCTCCTGCGCGCTGGCCGCCATTCCGAACAGCAGCAATATCGCAGCGAATAAGGTTTTCTTCATAATTGTATGTCGTTAAAAGGTTTGCTAATCGAGGAGGTTTTCATTCTCCAAGGTGATGATGTTCTCCACAATAGAGACATAGGCGTTGCTGGTGCAGACGGCGGAGCCGGTGGCTACGTACATCGAGCCGTTGTGGGTGTAGTTGTCGGCCCAGTTGGCGTTGACGCTGGCGTGTACCTCCAGTGCGCGCAGCGCGGTGGCGAAGTCATCGAAGGCCGCGTAGCTGTGATAGTAGCTTTGGTCGCCGGTGCCCGTAAGTTCGTTCCACGTGATGATGCCGCCGCAATCCTCTGAATTGATAGACATATCGGAGAGCACGCGCCGCTCGTCGTTGACGAGGTATATAAGGTTTTCCACGCATACAGCCTGGGTTGAGGAGCCCATATGGTGCTCGTGCATCACCACGCTGCCCACGAGGTTGCTCCCGTCGAGATTGTCGCAGCGCAGGTAGCAGGCGTAGTAGTCGCCCATCGGCGACCCCTTTATGAAGGCGCGTACATTGTCTTCCTCGTCATCTTCGAATCTGGTGAACCCCATCGCCATAACGCGGCTGCAGGCCTCGTCCCAGTCGATGTCGACCAGCGAGCGCATCAGGGTGTAGTTCATCAGGGTGGTGTCCGTCTGGACAGTGGTGCCGCCGCCCGGATTCTCGCCACCGGGGGTCTCGCCGCCGGGCGTAGCAGGATTTGTAGGATCGTCTTCGCAGGCCACCATCGCCGTCATCGCGAGGGCGACCATCAGGATTGAAAATATCTTCTTCATAACGTTAGGTGTTTAAGTTATCAATATTCCACTTTTCTCATACTGAAAGTCTCGCCGTTGAAGGAGAATTCCATTTCCTCGCCATTGACGGTGAAGGTGGCTGTTCCCAACGTGTGGTCGTCGTCCTGGTCTTTCAGGGTGGCGGTACCCGTGCCAGTGGCCTCGTCGTAGGTGTAGGTGCCGTAGGCGGAAACGCGCACAGCCGGCTCGCTCAGGTGGTTGTTGTCGCCATAGACAATGCTGTGGTGCTTTCCGAGTATCACATCCACGTATCTGTAGGGGTCGAGCATCAGCTCGTCGCCTTCGGAGTAGCTCCACTCTGTCTCGGCAAGAGCGTCCATCTGCTCGGTACCTGGGTCAGGAGTACCGCCGCCGTTATTGCCGCCATTGTTGTTGCTGTTGTTATCGTCGTTGCAGGCGACCATTGCCGTCATCGCAAATGCGACCATCAGAATAGAAAAGATTTTCTTCATAATGTGATAAGTTTTAAGGATTAATAAAAATGTCACTTCGTGACATAAATTTCACAAATGGTTTTCAAATTTTTCAAATTGATTTTTAATAATTTGTATAAATTTGAACAATTTCTCGTCGCAGGCGACTGATTAATTGCGAGGCTTGGATTTCAGTCCTCTTTTGTTAGCGTGTAGGTCTGGCCTAGCATCTAATTAGCTCTGACAAGATGGACCACAACATTGCCTGGGATGTCGGTCATTGGCACATTGTTGCCGCTGAAAGTACACTCGTTTTCGGTCAGACTGTTGACGGTGTAGACGAAGTGGGTCCCGCTGCGCGGCGTGATGGTAAGCTGGTCGCCGTCCACGCTCCAAGTGAAGCCGTTGTTTTCGGTCACGCCGTTGTCGTTGGCCAGACCAGTCCCGTCTTCATTCATTGTGAAGAGCATATTCTGCGGGGTCATATCCTGACCATCCACGGTCATACTCTCCACTTGCCAAGTGCCGACAAACATCTCGACGTTGTAATTGTTGCCATTGCTGGGGTTTTCGGGGCCTTCGTTTTCGGGCTCGCAGGCGACCATTGCCGTCATCGCGAATGCGACCATCAGAATTGAAAAGATTTTTTTCATAATTTGTAATGTTTTATTGATTAATAAAAATGTCACTTCGTGACAGAAATTTCACAAATGGTTTTCAAATTTTTCAATTTGAATTTTTATAATTTGTATAGATTTGAACAATTTCTCGCCGCAGGCGACTGATTAACAATAGATGTTGCAAACAAAAAGCCCCGGCGCGGTGCGTGCGCACCGTTCCGAAGCGTATGGATTTTTGACAATAAAAGAGTGTTCCCCTAAACTATATATTGTGGGGGGGATAAAAGTCAGCGTGCTATGAGCCGAGGCCGTCATTTGTATACTTTGTCTGTGGTCGTTGGCTTGCTGTCGTCGTCGAGGTTAAAACTCGGGTGGGAGTAAAATGAGTGTTTTAGTGATGTTTAGGTGGGTGAAAGTACCATTTTCAGATACTGTTTGCATCTGCAAAGATAAGAATAAAATCTATACTGGCAAAAAAAATGCTTGATTATTGTTTTTTTTTGAATACAAAAAACTTATTACTCCACTTTCAGCTTGGTGAACACGGCTTCGGGCACGTCGCGGTCGGTGTAGTGCCAGGTGCATTCGGCGTGCGAATAGTTGGGGTCGAGGTAGATGCGGCCGCTGATAAGGTTGTTTTTCTTCAATAGGCGGTCGGCTCCATAGACGACGACGACATTCTTGTATTCCTCTCCGTCGCGGTTGGTGTAGTCGCCGCCGATGGTGTCGGGACTACTGAGCGACACGGCGTAGCCAAATTCGCTGCCCGTGCATTCTTCATAGTCAATCACTTTGCCGGTGAATTCAAAGTCGTCGTAATTATTGCAAGCGGCAAACAACAAAACGACTGAAAATAACAATGCTTTTTTCATAATCTCAAATAAATTTCAACTTTCAACTCTCAACTTTCAACTCAATTCATACCGACACGCCGAAGTCGCGCAGGGCGGCGTTGAGCGATGTCTTCTTGTCGGTGCTTTCCTTGCGCTGGCCAATGATGAGGGCGCAGCTGACGCTGTATTCGCCAGCAGGGAACTGCTTGGTGTAGCTGCCGGGGATGACGACACTGCGCGGCGGTATATAGCCGTTGTAGTAGACAGGTTCCGAATGGCTTACGTCGATGATGCGGGTGCTGCCGGTGATTACGGTGTTGGCTCCAAGGACAGCTTCGGTGCCGATATGTGCCCCTTCGACGACGATGCAGCGCGAGCCGATGAAGCAGTTGTCCTCGATGATGACCGGCGCCGCTTGCACGGGTTCGAGCACGCCGCCGATGCCGACGCCGCCGCTGAGGTGCACGTTGCGGCCTATCTGGGCGCAGCTGCCCACGGTGGCCCACGTGTCGACCATCGTGCCGCTGTCAACGTAGGCGCCGATGTTGACATAGCTGGGCATCATCACCACGCCGGGAGCCAGATAGGCCCCATAGCGCGCCGTAGCCGGTGGCACAACGCGCACGCCCTGAGCGGCATAGTTGCGCTTGAGGGGTATCTTGTCGTGGTATTCGAAGGGGCCGGCTTCGACGGTCTGCATATCGCAGATGGGGAAATAGAGCAGCACGGCCTTTTTGACCCACTCGTTGACTTGCCAGCGGCGCGGGGACGAGCCTTCTTGCGAGGTCGGTTCGGCTACCCGGATTTGCCCTTTGTCGAGCAGTTCGATGGTCTGTCGTATGGCGTTGCGCACTTTTTCGTCGGCGAGCATTTCGCGGTTATCAAAAGCAAGTTCAATAAGTTCTTGTATTTCGTTGTTCATTTTTGTAACTTTTTTTCAGTTCTTTACAATAAAATTGCCTTTTTTGAGTAATTACAAAAGTACAAACTTTTCCCGACGTAAACAAAATAAAAATAAAAAATGAATATAAAATTCTGTGCTAGAGTATTTTTTCTTTTTGCAATGATTTCGGCATCCGTGACTTTGCCGGCACAAAACCGCGACGTTATGAGTGCCTATGAGCGCAATATGCAGCCGCTGATCGAGAAGGTGGCCAATGCAGGTACCGACAACGAGCGCTATAATGCCAACGAACTTCTGGTTCAACTGTTCGACGAAGCGCTGAATGTCGAAGAGTCTTTCCAGTGGAAGTGGGATTTGGGCACTTACATTTCGGTGCTGACCTCGAGCGACCGCCAGTTCAGGGTGATAACCTGGCCTGTGGTGCGCGACAATGGTGAATATGAATGTTTTGGATTTGTACAATCGTACAATTCCAAAACAGAAACCTACGACGTGTATACCCTCCACGACAAGTCGGACGAAATCATTTCGGCCAACGAGGTGCTGCTGGAACCGGAGAACTGGCTCGGCGCTGTGTACCAGGAGCTTGTGGAGACAAAGCACGAGGGTAAACTTTATTATACGCTTGTCGGCTGGTCGGGCATCAATGCGCTCACTCAGCGCAAGGTTATTGAACCTGTATGTTTTCGCGGCAACAGCTCGAAGCCGCAGTTCGGCCAGGCTCTGTTCCGCCGCGAGAAGAACCTGCGTCGTGTGGTGCTGGATTATTCCAGTCGGGCTATGGTCAATGTCCGTTACGACGAACAGGTGGTGCGGACATACGAAAACAAGAAAATCAAGAAGAAAGGCCGCACCATCAATATGCAGGTGCCCAAAGAAGAGAAGATGAAAATGATTCTCTTCGACGAGATTGCGCCGATGTTGCCGGGTATGGAGGGTATGCCGCAATACTATGCGCCGACGGGTATCGAGATGGCCTACATATTCAATAATGGCCGCTGGGAATTGCGCGACAACGCGCAGGGGCGTCTGGCGGATCCCAAATTGAATAAGGAGTTTGAACCCCTGCCCAAAACGGAACCGGCGTACAAGAGCGACCTATAAAGTTTAGGACTTATTGGTTGCATATCGAAAAAATTTATTATCTTTGCAGTTTCAATAAAAAATGAAATTGCAGTGCAAGGTGTTATCTTAGAAAATATTAACACGCCCGACGACCTGCGGCGGCTGCCCGTTTCCGACCTTTCGGAGCTGGCTCGCGAACTCCGCAAGTACATTGTCGACACTTTGGCCACCCATCCTGGCCACCTGGCATCGTCGCTGGGTACGGTTGAGCTGGCTATAGCGTTGCACTATGTTTTCAATACGCCCGACGACAAGGTGGTTTGGGATGTCGGCCATCAGGCCTACGCCCATAAAATCCTGACGGGCCGTCGTGACCTGTTCCCGACAATACGCACCTATGGCGGCATCAGCGGATTCCCGCGAATGGACGAAAGCCCATACGATGCTTTCGGAACGGGCCACAGCTCGACGTCGATTTCGGCTGCTTTGGGAATGGCAATGGCCTCCAAGCTGCAAGGTAACACATCGCGTCAGCACATCGCCGTCATCGGTGATGGCTCGATGACGGGCGGCGAAGCTTTCGAAGCCCTCAACAATGCCGGCGTTTCCAAGGCCAATGTCCTTGTCGTTCTGAACGATAACGGCATTTCCATCGACAAGGCCGTGGGCGGTTTGAGCCGCTATCTGGTCAATATCACCTCGTCGCCACAATACAACGACCTGAAGGAGCAGGTGTGGAAGAAAACCGGCGGCGAAAGTCGCAATCCGCGTGGCAAGAGCTTTGTTTCCAGAATGTTGTCGGGATTGAAATCGTCGCTGCTTAGCAGTTCGAACCTCTTTGAGTCGCTTGGTTTCCGCTATTTCGGACCTGTCGACGGACACGATGTCGAGCAGCTGGTGCAGATATTGAGCCGATTGAGACGGTTGTAAGGACCGCGGCTGCTGCATATTGTCACCAAGAAAGGCAAGGGAATGAAAGAGGCCGAGCAAAATCCGGTGACCTATCACGCCCCGGGCATTTATGATGCCGAAACAGGGCGGCAGGTATGCAAGAACACTTTCCGTCAACCACTTAAATACCAAGAAGTTTTCGGACGTACAATAATAGAACTGGCCGAAAAGAACAGCCGCATAGTCGGCATAACGCCGGCAATGCCGACGGGATGTTCGCTGAACCTTATGATGGAGCGTATGCCCGACCGGGCTTTCGATGTCGGCATCGCCGAGCAGCACGCCGTCACTTTTGCCGCCGGTTTGGCAGCGCAGGGGATGATACCTTTCTGCAATATCTACTCATCGTTTATGCAAAGGGCTTACGACCAGGTGATTCACGATGTGGCCCTGCAACGGCTGCCGGTGGTGATGTGCCTCGACCGTGCCGGTTTGGTCGGCGACGACGGCCCCACCCATCACGGAGCTTTCGACATAGCCTATTTCCGCCCGATACCGAATCTGACGATATGCGCCCCGATGGACGACCACGAGCTGCGGAATATGATGTATACAGCCCAGTTGGACGGCAAAGGTCCCTTCGTGATACGCTATCCGCGAGGGTTGTCGATCCATCCGGATTGGCACAGCGAGATGCACGAGTTGACTGTCGGCAAGGGACGTTGCATCGTCGAAGGTGAAAAGGTTGCGGTGCTGACAATCGGACACATCGGCAACGAGGCCGCAAAAGCAGTGGAACGTTTTGAGACAGAAGGTGCTACGGTGGGCCACTATGATATGCGATTTGTCAAGCCCCTCGACACCGAGCTGCTGGATGCGGTAGCCGCTAGGTATAGCGCTGTTGTCACCGTCGAGGACGGCTGTCTGCAGGGTGGTTTCGGCAGTGCGGTGATAGAACATTACGAGCAGCGTCGTAATGAAGGCCAAAAGGTCCCGACCGTTGCAAGGCTGGGACTGCCAGACGAATTTGTCACCCACGGATCGGTGCCCCAATTGCGCAGCGATTGCCATATCGATGCGGAAAGCATATACGCTACAATCAAGTCATTACTTTAACAAACAGGGCGAAAAATGAAGAGAAGTCTGCTCATACTGTTTGTTGTTTCGTTCTTTGCCGCATCGGCGGCAGACGCTGACTGTTTTGACTTCAAGAAGACGATAAAAGGTAGTACGTTCTATTTTTCAATACTTTCGGGCGACAGTACAGTGACTGTCGTCGCGCCACAGGGCAAGCAGGGGGGCTGGAAAGACTACGACAAGCCGTCGGGACGCCTGCTGATTCCTGGCCAGGTGCAGAGAGACGGAGAAATCTACGCTGTTGTCGCTGTCGACGACAATGCCTTTATGGAGTGTAGCCAAATTGAGTCGGTGACGCTGCCTTCCAGTGTCAACAGGCTTGGCTCAGGCGCTTTTTGCTATTGTTCGTCGCTGCGGACCGTTGTGATAGAGTGCGACAGTATAGGCGCAGGTTTTTTTGATGCCTTCCTTGGTTGCACGTCGATAGACAGCATCGTGATTGCAAAGAGTGTACGCACTTTGCCGGCATTTATGTTCTCGCAATTCAAAACAATAGGCAAGGTTGTTTTCAACGCCGAGGAACCTCGGCAGATGAAGAATCTCTTTTTTGGCTGTCAGGCTGAGGCCGAGCTTGTTATCGGAACCGAAGTCGCGCGGATACCTGATTTCTTATGCTATAATTTCCCGGGCTTGAAAGGAATAAGGTTCGCGGATGGCACATCCTGTCTGAGCGAAATCGGGGAATGTGTATTTGTCAGCTGTTCCGGGCTGACGGAGCTCGTTTTGCCTCCAGGCATAAATGTTATAGGAGTGGGAGCCTTTGCCCATTGCCAGCCGGACTATCTGTCGTTCAGCTCGCCGCGCCCGCCCCGGGTTTCGCCGAGTGCCTTCCTCGGTATCGACAAGGCGACGATGGTCGAAATACCTTGTGCTTCAATAGACTATTATTCGCGGTCGTCAATAGGCCGCTGTTTTGAGAATATGGTGTACGCCGAAGGCTGCAACGACAGCATCGAGCGTGTTAAAATAGTGTATGTGTTTGATACTATTGTCGTTCACGACACTGTATACGTGGAGGATGCAAGCCGTCAGAGCCAGCGGAAAAACATTCTGCCTGAGGTCCGTAAGCCGGAAGCAGTAGCTGAAACCGAAATCCAATCGGCCCGCGTGGGCGAGAAGCTGGAGCCGAAAGGTGAACAGGGCGACGAAGAGGTCGAAGAGGAGTGGCTGTTCCTGGACGGCAAGACGCTGCGTATTGCGCGAGCCAAAGAATTGAAAGGAGTAGGGGTGAGGGTGTTCGACGAAAAAGGCCGTCTGATAGTCGATCAGCGTATACCGCTGAACCAGCCTGCCGACAACTATTACATCAAATTTCCGCGCCGCCAGCGCTATTTCCTGCGCTTCGATATGGGCACCCCGATTGTGGTCGACGTCGACCGTCAGGAAATAAAATTCTGACAGTTTTCGAAAAAAAATTTTGCCAGTCCAATTTATTGTCGTATTTTTGTTTTTCATTGTGTTTTAATATGCTGCTAGAAAACAGAGTATTAAACGTAAATGACGCATTATTGTAATGTCGAAATCGAAAAATATAAAATATAAATAAATAAAAAT
>JAFWYO010000218.1 GCA_017517715.1 Bacteroidales bacterium | reverse complement strand
TACGAGCGCATTCTTTAGTGATTAGTGACCTGTGAAACGAGTGCGGTCGTGTCACTGGTTACTATTCACTATTCACTGGTCACTAGATCGTTATGGTGTTGTTGTATACGTTGATGGGTTTTAGTTGTAGTTGTTGTAGGGTTTGGTTGATGATAGAAGGGCTGTTGAGGCTTTGGTCTTTGGCGTCGAGGGCTTGGGCCCATTGCAGGTCGCCTATTTTGTCGAGGGGCTGTTCGGTGAGCAGCGAGGCAATCATATCGGGTTCTTCTTCCGACAATGTCAGTTGCGAAATGCCGATGCTATGCAGCTTTTGTTCCAGGTGGTCCTTGTCGTTGTTGGGAGCGGTGGAACAGTTGCAGTTTTCGCTGTGCAGAGTGGCGCCCTGGTCGAGGGTGTTGCGTTGCTGTGAGCGTTCGAGCCATTCTTTCAGGCCTTTGTCGTTGCCGTATTTGTATATGAGCTCTGGG
This sequence comes from Bacteroidales bacterium, assembly GCA_017517715.1. Classification (GTDB taxonomy): domain Bacteria; phylum Bacteroidota; class Bacteroidia; order Bacteroidales; family P3; genus Colimorpha. The sequence goes on along the minus strand of JAFWYO010000218.1, from coordinate 4,963 downwards.
AGAGATATGTTGCTGATGGCCAATTGTTTGATGGCGAAGTCGTGTAGCGCTTTGGCGGCGTGGACGATGAGGCCTTTCTTCAGCAGATTGCCAAAGCTGTATTCGCCGCTGTCGATTGCGGCCATACGCGGCAGGATGTCGTTTTCCCATTTTTCGGAGAGGTCGTTGAAGGTGTCGATGGTGACCTCTTCGCCGCCAGTCTGGATGGCGATGTCGACGAGAACGTTTTCGGCCGCCTGGCCGATGGAGATGGTGTTGAGCGGCTGGTTGAGGGCCTGTGTGGCCTTGATGATGTCGTCGATGGATTCGAACGGCATACCGTCGCTGATGATAATGATGCTGTCGTAGTAGGCACCGCTGCGGATCCATTCGGCGGCGCGGCTGATGGCGGGGATGTAGTTGGTTCCGCCAACGGTGTGCAGCTTGTCGGCGGAGGATTCCCTGGAGGTGTAGCAGACGTCGTCGCTGAAGGCGATCCATTCCACTTCGCCCTTGGCGGTCAGTTCGTTGACGTATTGCTTGAGCTCATCGATGGCCTGTCCGGACATACTGCCGGATACGTCGAGCAGGAGCAGCAGACTTTGCGTCGAGGACTGATGGACGCTGAAGTCGACGTCCTCTTCGGCGCCGCCGGCGACGGCAAGATGCTGGTGCATCAGTTGCTGAACGAGATACTGTACGGTGTCTTTGCGGCCAGTCATCAGGTCGTAGATGCTGCAGGTGCCGCCGGTATTGGACTGTATGTGGGCCGTGGGGACGTTGTTTGTCAGCGGGTTGTTGCCGAACGAGCCGGAATGAGAGGCCGATTCGGTATAGGTTTCGGCTTTGAAAGAGCGTGCAGGGATGAGCAGTTGCGGCTTTTCGCTTTCGGTGGAAGAGCTGCTGACAAGAGGCTGGAACACTTCGGAGACGCGGAATTGGAACGAGGGCGCGGAAAGTGTTGAGAGTGAGCTCTGGAGCCACATCAGCTTGTTTTCGCGCAGCCAGTTGATGTACTGGGCCATTTCGTTCTTGGTCTTTTCGATCAGCAGGTTGACCTGTTTGTCCATCAGGTTGCGCATTTCGACAAGTTTGATGCCGACAAACTGGTTTTTAAGGGCTTCGATGCGTTTCACTTTTGCATTGAAAACCAGCAGGTCGACAATGAGCACGAGGGGTATGGCCAACCAGCCAAGTGGATGCAGGAAGGAGAGGAGACCTCCGGCCATAGTTCCGAGCACGAGGATGCGCAGCAGGCGAGCGATGTTGTAGACCGGCAGGGATTGCAGTCTGTCGGTCAGCACGTCGAGCACGTGGCCTGAATCCCAATGGTTTGTGTCGGCTTTTTCGGCGGCTAGCAGCAGGTCGTCGGGAATGATGAAAGACTTGGCCTTGCCGGAGTCGTCGCCGAAATTATCCCTGATGCGCCGTTCGAATATTTCGAGCACCTTGAGGCTTTGCGGCAGTCCGATGTGGCGGAAGCGGTCGTGGCTGCCGGTGTCGCAGAACATCTGGAAAACGTATTCCTGCAAGGCGTTGGTGCTTTGCTTGATGAAGTCGGCTTGATGCAGCGCGAGTTCTTTCTTGTAGTCCTCTTGGAATGTCAACAGGTTGCGTCTCATCTTGTTGACCAGTTCGCGTTTCATATCCACAATATACTGGCCGTAGTATTCGCGCCACACCTTGCCGATTTTGAAAATGTTGAGCGGATGGCAGGGTCGCTTGATACGGACGGCATCGGGGCTTTTGCATCCCGAGACCAGTGAGCGTGAGATGCTTTTGGGCGTCAGCGAATCGGTGAAATCGCTGCAATCGTCGACGAACTTTTCGGCCTCTTTGATGTTGAGGAATTCGGGTCCCTCGTTTGCGACGAAGTCGTTGAGCATCAGTTGGCTGAGGCTGTAGGCGTCAAGTTCCTTCTGGACGTCGGCTTCGTAGAAGACGGCGGTGGCATTGGCGTCGTGGTAACGGAAGTCGCTGCTTTGTTCGAAGCATTTGCCGTTGGTACGAGCTATGTGGTAGGAGGCCAGGCACATAGATTCTTCGGCGGCGGAACGTTTGTCGTTGCCTTCGGGCGACTGCAGGAAGAGTATGTGCTCGAAAGGGCGGTGGTTGACATCCATCTGTTCGAGCGAAGCCAGTTCGTTAAGGAATCCTTTGACCTCTTTGGTCAGGGTGCTGTCGATGACGGTGGTGCTGTCGGGACGAATAAGGATGGCGTAGATGGTTACACGACTTATTGAATACCAGGGTGATCCGATGCCAGGCATTTTCTGTTTCATCAGGTAAGCGGCCCAGGTGTGCAGCCGCTCGATGGTGCTATTCTGGGTGATGTCGCCAAGAAAGATAACGTTGATTTCGTTGCCGTTATTCTTTTTGAAAGCAGGGATAAGCTTTTGTTTTCCGTTGGCATCTCTAGAGAGTTCTTGTGATGCAATTTCTTGCAGTCTTTCTTTGGTCAGAGAGGGGTCGGTGGCGTCGGTGATGTAGAAAAAGCGGTCGGAATCGGAAGCGTCCTGGTTGTTTTGCAACCAGGCTTTCCAGTATGTTTCGAAGAAGGGCTCGACGGAGCCCTTCTCCAAAAAGTTGACAATCCAAAAAGGGGTCATAATTTAGATGCTTTTGATGATGCTTTCGATTGTGCTGATGATAGGTTTGTCTTCGATTTTGTCGAGTTTTTTCCAGACAAAGAGAGCGGCGCCGAACTTGTTGGTTTTTACGCCGTCGACCTCCTTGTAGGGTAGGGTTAGCATTCTCTTGGCTTCGTCGGTGACTTTTTTGACAGATTCTGCGAGGTTGGGGTCTTTGTCGATGATGAGCTTGAAGTAGCTGGCGGCCACGAAAGAGGTGGAAGAGAGAGTGAGAATCTTGTTGGTGAAGTTGCGGCACGACATAGTCTGGGATTCGTCGAGTTCGATGTTTTCGATATGCGAGTCGTCGATTTCGAGCAGATTGTTTTTGATGTTGTATTTCAGGTTCTTAAGCACCATCATTGTTCTGCGTTTTTTGAAATCGGGCGTGATGGAGATGAAGGAGCTGATGTCCTTGTTGCTGCTGTTGATGTTGTTTTCTTTGTAGATGTCGTCGAGGCCGTCAATTTCGATTGTTTCGCCGCCAAAATCCAAGCTGTCTGCTGCAAAGCCGAAGAGTTTGTTGAAGGCTACTTTGTCTTTTTCCTTGAGGAGATCGGCGACGTTTTGGTAGAAGAGGCAGTTGATGAGTTCGTTGAGGCGTTTTCTGATGATTATTTCCTGGAAGTTGTTGTTTTCGTTGAAGATTTGGTGGATATGGCATCCATATTCTTTGTTGCGGACTTCGTCGTTGATGGTGGGGTTGCAGTAGGTGTTTTTGTATTCTGGGAAATACTTGTACATATCGTAACTTAGGCCGATAGGCATACGCATAATCATAAAGCGGTCTTTCATATTCTCGTCCATAACCCACTTGTGAGTGTTTTCGGTCTCTTTGTAGCCCAGGTTCTTGGCGAGATCCTCGTCGTTGCCGACAAACATCAGTCGCATTTTGGCTGGCAGCGTTTCGCCGGCTTTCAGGGGGAAGAAGACGGGTACGCGGCTGGTATCCTTGAAGTCGTTGAACAGTTCTGCTGATGTTTTGTAGATGGATTTGGGCAGAACCGATGTGCGGTTGATGATTTCTTTCAGTTCCTGGTTGATGAACTCGCCTGCCGATGTTTGTGTGTTGTTGGCTTGTTCGTCGATGATGCGCTCTAGCTTCAGTTTCAGCTTCTTTTCGACATTCAGTTCAAGGTTGTAGCTTTTGTCTTTTATGATGTCGGAGAAAAGATTGAAGTCGGGATCGAGCAATTTCAGATAATCGGCAAGGCCTTTGCTGGAAGCCGACGAACGTTTGGGTACGAGGATTTTTTCGTAGCCGTTGTCGAATTCCTCCTGTTCGAGGATGCTGCCCTGATAAAGTTCGTCGAAGAAATTGCCGTCTTTCCAGTCCTTGTTGTCCTCGCCGGTAGCGATGTCGGCCAGATTGGGCAGGTAGACGGTCATTGCGTCGTTCTTGGTTTCGCGGAATTTTTCGGCCAGTTCGGCATACTGGTTTTCGTATTCGTCGCAAAGGTCGGAAAGGGCTTTTTTCAGCTGTCGCAAACCGACAAAGCCGTTGCGCTCGCCTTTTCGGATGGTTTCCAGGTATCCGGTTGGGGCTTCGGTCAAATCCTTGATGATGTCTAAAGCGGCAGAGAAGGCTATTTGGCTTATCAGTGCCTCTTTGTATTTTTTCAGGGCGCCACCGACTTCTTCATATTTTCCTTTGCGATAGCCTTTGTCGGCGTATTTTTCGCAAACGATTTTGCTTTTTGTCAGGGCGTTGTTCAGTTCAGGAATAAGATTCTCTTTGATATAGCGGTACAGGGGCTCCAGATAGAAATCGTCGACGGTGTTGAGCAGTTCGTAGGCGAATTCCACGCCGTACTGGATGATGATGCCGTTGATGTTGCGGTCGATGCTTTTCTTGATGGCACTGGAGACGTTGTCCTTGATTTCTTTCAGTTCCAAAGCTCCGTCCACGGTCGACAGTCGCTTCATCTGCAGTTTCAGTGTGTCATTGTCGAGTGCAGAGGGGTCGTACTTGACGAAGCCGTTCACCCAGTTGGCTATCTGGTTTTGCAGCGACTCTTCGTCCAGCATAATGCCGCTGAAGTCGTAGGAGGAACCGTCTTCTTCGAACTTGGCTCCTTGCAGTTCAACCAGTTTGGCAAGTATACTGTCGTTGGCAAAGCGTACTTTCTCTTCCTTGATCTTGTTCAGTTTGTTTTTGTCGAGCAGGCCGAATTTCAATATTTCGTAGAGACCACGTGTTCTCAAGTATTCTTTCAGCTCGCGATTGGGTTTGCGGATGGCTCTGTAGCCATAGGTAATCAGCGAGCGGGAACGGCCGTTGTCGGGTTTCATATCGGCCACGTCGTTGCTCAGTCGGCTTACCATTTCGTTGGCGCCCTTGCCATAGGTGAGGT
>JAFWYO010000217.1 GCA_017517715.1 Bacteroidales bacterium | reverse complement strand
GGCACGGAGCGGAAATCGCCACTGTCCAGCAGGTTTCGGTTTATATTGATCGGCTTTGCCGCCTCGCCATTCAGCGCGAAGAGCGTGATATCCTTGTCCGAATCATTCCGCACAAAAATGACCGTTCCTGCAAAATCGGTATTGTTCGGCAGAGGGATGGTCTTTGCTGCATCAGGAATTTCCAGCCACAAGGTGTCGACTCCTGCGTACGAAATCGCACGCCCGTATTCCAAAGCCTCCTGATGACACGCATACAACACCTCGTAACGTTCCTTGGCATCTTTGGCTTCGCGCAAGCCGAACGACAGCGGATTGAGCGGCTCCTCCTGAATCGTTGTTCCACTCTGCAATCGCTCGGGCTGTTGCGCATTTGCCACAAAACCGGCTAGCAGAAGAGTTAAAATAAGAGTTGTTTTTTTCATAGGCTATAAGGTTGAAAAACGCGGCGGAGCAAAGCTCCGCCGCATCAATCATATTTTCTTAACAATAATACGTGCCGGGACATTATCGATTATCGAAATCTCCTGACATCCAGGCTCCTGCCCTATCGACGCTACCAGATCGAGCTTCTCAGTCAGCGTCTCGCTGCAGATATACTCTCTGTGACGTTCCACAGCGGCATCCCATTGTCCGCTTTCGAGCGTAACGGCTATGCGGTCGGTGACATCAAAACCCTCCTTGCGGATGTTCTGGATGCGGTTCACAAGCTCGCGGGCAATACCCTCGTCCACAAGATCTTGCGTCAACGTTATATCCAGAGCTACAGTAAGGCTACCCTCGTTGGCGACAACCCAACCCGGAATGTCCTGCGTTGCTATTTCCACATCGCTCAGCAGCAGTTCGACAGGCTGTCCGTCGACGGTCAACTCGCAACGTCCTTTTGCTTCCAATTCGTTGATCTGATGTTGTGAGAAAGCCGTAACCGTAGCGGCTATCGACTTCATAATCTTGCCGTAACGCGGTCCCAGCGTCTTGAAATTGGGCTTGATGCTTTTCACCAGCAGGTTGTTGTCGGCTGCCAGGAATTCAATATCCTTAACATTCAATTCACTGCAAATAAGAGCCTTGACCTGCTCAACCTGGACGCGGAAATTGTCGTCGCGCACCGGAAGCACGATTTTGGCAAGCGGCTGGCGCACACGCAGGTTGCTCTTCTTGCGCAGCGACAGACCCATCGAGCAGATCTTCTGCGCCAGCTGCGTGCGCTCTTCAAGCGACTTGACAATCAGTTCTTCGTGAACCTTCGGGAAGGCTGCGTGATGAACCGACTCGGCGTTTTCGCGATGCGTAACGCTGTTGAGATCCTGATAGAGACGCTCGCTGAAGAACGGAGCGATAGGCGACATCAGGCGTGCCAGGGTTTCGAGGCAGGTATAAAGGGTCTGGTAGGCCGAAATCTTGTCGGTCGTATAGTCGCCCTTCCAGAAGCGGCGGCGGCTGAGGCGCACATACCAGTTGCTCAGGTTGGCGTCGACAAACTCCTGAATGGCGCGACCGGCGCGTGTGGGTTCATAGTCGCCAAAGGCCTCGTCGACGGTTTTCACCAGCGTGTTCAGTTCGCTGAGAATCCAGCGGTCAATCTCGGGACGCTCCTCGGGAGCGATGTCGGCCTCCTTGTACTCAAAGCCGTCAAGGTTGGCATAGAGGGCAAAGAAACTATATGTATTATACAGAGTTCCAAACAGTTTGCGACGCACCTCGTCGACACCTTCGGCATCGAACTTCAGGTTGTCCCACGGCTGGCTGTTGGTAATCATATACCAGCGCGTGGCGTCGGGACCGTATTTCTTCAGCGTTTCGAACGGATCGACGCCGTTGCCCAGTCGCTTCGACATCTTGTTGCCGTTCTTGTCGAGCACAAGGCCATTGCTGATGACATTCTTGAAGGCGACGCTGTCGAAACACATCGTGGCGATGGCGTGGAGGGTGTAGAACCATCCGCGCGTCTGGTCGACGCCCTCGGCGATGAAGTCGGCCGGGAACTGCTCCTTGCGCAGCTCCTCGCCCATATAGTGGATCTGGGCGTAAGGCATAGCGCCGCTGTCGAACCACACGTCGATCAGGTCGGGCTCGCGACGCATAGGCTTGCCGCTGGGCGAAACCAGTATAACATTGTCAATATAAGGACGATGCAGGTCGAACGATTTGATGTCGTCGCTTGCATACGGATTCTCTTTCATCAGTCCTGCGGCGACGGCCTTGTCGATTTCGTCGCGCAGCTGCTTGACGCTGCCGATGCAAATCTCCTCGCGGCCGTCCTCGGTACGCCAGATTGGCAGCGGCGTGCCCCAATAGCGGCTGCGGCTCAAGTTCCAGTCGACGATGTTTTCCAGCCAGTTGCCGAAGCGGCCCGTACCTGTGGCTTCGGGCTTCCAGTTGATGGTCTTGTTCAGCTCTATCATACGCTCTTTCAGCGCAGTAGTGCGGATAAACCAGCTGTCGAGGGGGTAGTAGAGCACCGGCTTGTCGGTACGCCAGCAGTGGGGATAGCTGTGCGTGTGCTTCTCGCTCTTGAAGAGCTTGCCTTCGCCCTTGAGCATCACCACAATCTCGACGTCGAGGCTCATATCCTTCTCGGTCTTGGTGGGGTCAAAAGCGTTCTTGACAAACTTGCCTGCGTAGGGCGCATACAAGTCGGTATTGACATTATTCTTAACCCATTCGGCGTCAAGCTCTTCGAGCGGAGCGAAACGGCCTTGGCGGTCCACCATAGGCATCTGCTTGCCGTCGCGGTCGTAGAGCAGCAGGTCGCCGATGCCGGCCTTCTTGGCCACGCGGGCGTCGTCGGCACCGAAGGTGGGTGCGATGTGGACAATACCGGTACCGTCCTCTGTGGTGACATAGTCGCCCAGGATGATGCGGAAAGCCTCGTCGTCGTTTGCCTGACGGTGGGTCTGGGCGGCGCTGTCCACCACGGTGGGTTTCACCCAGGGAATCAACTGCTCGTAGCGCAGGCCTTCAAGGTCAGTGCCCTTGCATTCGGCAACGACCTTATATTTCGGCTCCTCGCCGTCCTTGGTCGGGAACATACTGCCAACCAGAGCTTTGGCCATAACAATGCGGCACGGCTCGTTGGTGTAGGGATGCACAGTTTCGAGCAGCACATAGTCGATCGAAGGACCGACGCAGAGGGCCGTATTGCTCGGCAGGGTCCACGGCGTTGTGGTCCAAGCAATAGCGTAAGTCTTTAGCGCAGTCTTGAATGCATCAGCCAGCTTTCCGCTTTCCGCTTTCAGTTCGAACATCGCCACGCAGGTGGTGTCCTTCACGTCGCGGTAGCAGCCGGGCAGGTTCAGCTCGTGGCTCGACAGTCCGGTGCCGGCAGCGGGACTGAAGGGCTGAATGGTGTAGCCTTTATAGAGCAACCCTTTATCGTACAGCTTCTTGAGCAGGAACCAGAGGGTCTCGATGTATTCGTTTTCGAAGGTGATGTAAGGGTTCTTGAGGTCGACCCAGTAGCCCATCTGCTTCGTCAATTCGTCCCACAAATCCTTGTATTTCAGCACCTCGGTGCGGCAGGCGTGATTGTATTCGTCCACGCTGATTTTCTTGCCGATATCCTCCTTGGTGATGCCGAGGGTTTTCTCCACGCCCAGTTCTACGGGCAGGCCGTGGGTGTCCCAACCCGCCTTGCGGTCCACGTGGAAGCCCTTCTGCGCCTTGTAGCGGCAGAAGACATCCTTGATAGTACGGGCCATAACGTGATGAATACCAGGTTTTCCGTTGGCCGACGGGGGGCCGTCGTAGAACACGAAAGCCGGATGGCCTTCGCTGAGTTTCTGACCTTTCTCGAAGGTCTCGTTTTCTTCCCACCAGCGACGCACTTCTTCGCCGATGCGGGTCAAATCAAGCTGCTTATATTCGTTGTATTTCATATACAAAATAATACATTATTATCACTATATCAACACATTGCACCGCCACGTCGCGACGCAACCAATCTACAAAGATACAAAAAAAATGGAAAACAGCAGTTTTTTTGCCACACAGCACCAAAAAATATGACAATCCGCCGCTCTCGAACCACTATTCAACATTCACTCGAAAAATATCCGACACCGCAGGCAATAAAAGACGAAAAACGCCGTTAAACGATTTGAAAAAGAAACATAATCACACAACCTCCCCAATGGCAATGACCACAAAAAATCGTTTCGCCTCTCCACGCCGGCGCCACCTGCGCAACGCCGCCCTGGGCCATCCCACCACCGTGAGCGGATTCATTGTACTGATAGCCGCATTTTTGACAATGTGGATAGTGATATTGCGCTGTTTCGGCGAGGACAACCCCTACTATTGGGTACTAAAACACTTGGAAACAGGCGACTATGCCATCGGTCAAATCGAAGCCTACAGGCAGCACAACGACGGCAAACTGCCCGAAGGCCTTGACGCAGTCGGCTTCAAAAATGGTGGAATTGAAAACCAATACTACATCCAGCTGCCCGGCGAAGGCTTCTCTTATGACCTGGAATACATCAAGTTGGACGATACTTCATACGTTCTTGCCTTCGACGGCCACACTTGGGGTCGCGGACAGTACGTTTCGAGCGAGGGACAGTGGAACGCGTTTTCGACCCAATACAACTCATCCACAGACCGTTACGTTATCGAAGCCTCCGAAGGCGAAGGCGCCGCAAAGGTGTACCTGAAGGAGTTCGAATTCGCCGGATGGTACGATGGACTTGCGGCTCAGATCAGCGCCCTTATTGCCGACCGCAAAGTGCGAAACGAGCAATACATCCTGCACATCCTCAACCTCGACAGCGCCGAGCGCATAGCATACGCGCGAGCCCTGACAGGCAGCACCGACAGCATCTGCAGCTCCTACTTCAACTGCCTGCTGACGACTTTCGACCCAACGCAACAGCCTGAGCACGACTATTTTCGCGATTTCCGCGGCTACCTGATGCTCGACGGCAAGGTCTGCTTTATTGTCGACAAATCCACCTTCCAAGAGAGCTCCTTCGTGCGGCGCACCCGCAAAGGCCGCCTGTTCGACGTCGACTCCAAAAGCGCAAGCAGCGCGAGCAAACGCTGCTGGTTTCTCGACGTCGACCACAGCTACGAAGGGTCGCTGATGCTGAAAGGCACCTGGCCGGCCAAGTAGCCACGCCCCCTTTTTAACTTCATCCAATCCGCCCCTGCCCGCATCGCGCAGTCAAGCGCCCCAACAAGCGTTCCGACACGGTTCCCGCCCTGGAACCGCCCCCCTCAAATGTTATTTTATCGGCCTGTTCCCACCGTATTAATTCCCTCACCAGATGCCAGCTGTCCGTTGTCCGTCGCCCATCGGTTCACCCACGTTCTACCCGCCCTTCGGAAGCCACCCGCTCAGCCCGTTCCTATATCGTTCCTATATCGTTCTTATATCGTTCCTATATAAAAATATAAGAACGATATAAGAACGATATAGGAACGATATAGGAACGGGCGGAGCAAGTGGCTGGCAGAAGGCTGCCCGAAAGCAGTCTTAAATCTGCCTAAACAATGGCTAGACGATGCCTAAAGATCAGATATTCAGCTTCAAGCCGACAAAGAACGTGCGCGGACGAGAGGGACCGTAGATGTACGACGAATCGCGCTCGTCGCCACTGTCGAAGTCGCGCTGGAAGCTGTTGAAGAGGTTCTGGACGCCTGCGCTGACGTCGAGCGTGGTGCGGTGACCGATGGGGATGCTGTAGGCAGCCTTGAGGGTGAGGTCGAAAAATGTCGGAGTGATAACCTGCTCAACCTCAGCGTGGTGGGCGTGCTTGGCACCTTTGTCTTCTTCCTCAGCCACAGCGTGATAGACAAGCATCGGACCCGTGAGGACACCCGTGGCGATGAGGCTGAGCCGCTCGATGGGGCTGTACTGCGCCGTGAGGTAGCCGTACAGGTTGGGGATGCGTTCCATCCGCTGCTCGTTTTTGCCTTCGCTCCACTCCTGCCCCTCGCCAAGGTAGCGGCTGCTTTGCAGTGTGCCACCCAGCTGGAACTGCACTCGCGGCGAGGGAGTTAGCCGCAGCTCGACGTTGATGCCCTTGACCTCGGCACCGTCGGCATTACGGCGCTCGTAGAGACGATAGCCGCTGGTGGTATCGCTGAAAACCAGCTCATTGACAAAAGCGTCGTCGATGCGCGTGAAGAAACCTTCGAACATCAGGTCGCCCTCCATCTGGCCCAGATGGAAGCAGAAATCGGCCGAAGCCGTGACGCTGTGCGAATACTCGGGACGCAGGTCGGAAGCGTTGACAAGCCGATAGAGTTCGCCTGCGACGGCACCGACGTGGAGGTCCTCGTCGTAGACCTGCGGTGCGCGGAAGCCCGACGAATAGCCCGTGCGCAGAACTATGTGATCGTTAGGCGAATAGCGGACATTGAGGCGCGGACTAACGACCGGCTTGTCGAGCATCGAATGGTGGTCGGCGCGCAGGCCGAGGAGGATGCTCCAGCGTTTGTTTTTCCATTCATTTTGCAGATAAGCGCTTGCAATCGAGGCACTTTGGTCTACGGTATCGTTGGTGGCAAGGGTGCGGTCCTGAAGGCGGTCGTAGGTGTGCTCGACGCCAGCCGTAAGCTCGGAGGGCATAAAAAGCAGGCGGTCAAAGTGGTGGCTGTACATAACGCCCTCGTTGAGGGTGAGGTCGGTGGTGAATCCATAGGCGTTGCCCACGGGGTCGCCCTCTTCGCGATGGCCATAATAGCTCTGGCGGTCAACATATTGCGTCGATGCAAAAACCGCAGCGTGACTGTTGCCGTCGGGCGCGAACCAATCCCATTTCAGCTGGGCGCTGTGGATGTCGTGCTCGCCACCCTCGCTGATGTGTGCCTGCGGCGAAGGCAGGTCGAAGTGGTCGCCGCCACGGCGGAAATCATTGATATTGTGGTATTCGAGATTGAGTTTGGAATGGTCGCTGGTGCGCAGGTAGCCGCGGAACCCCACCATCCGGGCCTTCAATAGTCCCAGTTCGGAGTAGCCGTCGCCGTTGGCGTCGTAGGGGTTGCGCTGGCGGTTGTGGCCAAAGATGTAGATACCGGCCTTGTTGTTATCGCTTACAACGCTGGCGTTGAACGAGTTGCTCCAATCGACACTGCTGCCGCCGACGAGGCTGGTTGTGTTCGAAACCGAGGCGCTGTTGCGGACGGGCTCCTTGGTGATGACGTTGATGACGCCGGCGATGGCGTTGCTGCCATAGAGCGCCGAGCCGCCGCCGCGCATCACCTCGACCTGGTCGATCATTGCCGAGGGCAGCTGCTCGAGCAGATAAAGGCTGGCGAGGGCGCTGTTGACGGGACGGCTGTCGATGAGCACCTGCGAGTAGGCTCCGCCAAGTCCGTTGAGGCGGACGTCGAAGGCGCCGCAGTTCTGGCAGGTGTTTTCGACGCAGACACCAGTCTGATATTTAAGTCCTTCGCCAAGATTGACGGCACTTGTGGCCTCGAGCTGGCGCCGGTCGATAACACCCACAACCGACGGCGTTTCCATACGGCTGACGGCGTGCTGGGTGGCGGTGACGACAACCTGATTGAGAGCCACGGCGTCGGGCTGGAGCGCAAATTCCAGTTCGACAGTTTGTTGGGCGGTCATCGTGACGCGGTGCGATGCCTGGCGGAAACCGACCAGCCGCACGACGACGTCGTAAGTACCTTCGGGACAGTTGGCTATGTGGAAATGGCCCGTGGCGTCGGTTACGGCACCGATGGTGGTGCCTTCGATTTGTACGTTAGCGTAGGCAATATGCTCGCCTGTTTTTGAATTGATTACGTGGCCAAGGATATTGGCGTCGGTTCCCCGCTGCGCAAAAAGCAACACAGGGAACAATAAAAAGATATAAAGGATTGATTTTTTCATTGCTTTGCAGTTTGGTTTAAATATATAACACACACAATGTCAATAGTTTGACATTGCATTTAAAATAAAATTGGAACGATAATAAACCTACTGCAACGGTGGAGCTCGCGAACCCGTGCTTAAAGACAAAGTCGACACATAATCATCTGACAATGAATTGTCGACCGCAGCAATGACGCTGCTTTGAAAGGTTAGCGATACGGGGGCGGAAGCATAGTAGGACGACGTCGTCAGCTGGCAATAGACGCAGCTGTGCGCCATAGCGACAGCCTCGTCCATATGGGCGCGATGATGGATATGATGCGCGCACTCTGCGCAATCTTTCACCGTCGCGTGCGACTCGCTATGCGTGTGGAACGTCAACGCCACAAGCAGCGGCATATAGGCCGCTATGAGGATGTAAGGTGCTATGTGGCGCAGGGTTTTCATCGGGAGGTATAACGACGCGTCCGGCGATTTATTGTGCGGAGAGGAATCAAAAACCTAAATTCCTGTCACAAGTGCAATAAACAATTGTTGTTCTCGTTATTAGGTTTTCGATAATCACGATCACTATGGACATAGAACGCATAAAACAGATGGAACAACGGCTCGAACGGGCGACGGCGGCCGTGGAGGCGCTGGAAGCGGCAATCGAACAATACAAAGCTGTGCGCGAGGACATTGCATCGCTCGACGCCTATCTCGGCAGTCCCGAATGGCGCGCCGACCGCGACGACGACGAGGTTGGCCGACTGCCCAAGGAGCTGAAACGTGGCGTGCTCAGCGAGGACGCCATCTGGAACCTTCTCGAACGCCACCGTGAACTACAAAAACAAATGCTATAACCGTATGAAACACAGTAGAATCAAGATATGGCTATTCGTCGTCCTGCTGGCGATTGCCGGGACGACGGCGCTGGCCTGCAGCGACAAAAAAGACACTCTCGCGGAAGGGCCAACCGTAGAACGCATCGAGCAGAGAGGCAAGCTGCTGGTTGGCACCACAGGCGACTACCGGCCGCTGTCGTTCCGCGAGCCGGAGACAGGCGAATACTGGGGCTTTGGCATCGAGCTGGCCGAGGCAATAGCCGCAAAAATGGGCGTGGCAGTGCAATTCGTTCCCACCTCGTGGCCCACCCTGACGGCCGATGTGCAGGCCGAACCGCAGATGTTCGATATGGCTATGGGCGGTATCACCATCACCGAGGCGCGCTGCGCCACGATGCTGATGAGCGAAGGCTATCTGGCCAACGGCAAGACCATCCTCTGCCGCGTAGAGGATACCGCACGATTCCGCACACTTGCGGACATCGACCGTCCCGAAGTGCGCGTGATGGTAAACCCAGGCGGCCTCAACGAGCAGTTCGCCCGGCAGCACCTCACCCACGCCACACTCATCGTCCACCCCAACAACGAGGAAATTCCTTCGCTCATCGCCATTGGCGAAGCCGACGTGATGATCACCGAAATAACTGAAGCGCCCTACTATGTGCAGACTGACCCGCGCCTGGCAGCACCACTGCTCGGCACGCCATTCACCAATGGCGAAATCGGCGTACTGATGCGCAACGGACAGGACGACCTGCTGGCCCTCGTCAACAACATCATCCGCCAGATGAAAGCCGACGGCACCCTCCGCCAGATGACCGAAAAATACGGCCTGGTATATGCCTATTGAAAACTGAAAATGAGCGCTAAAAGCTACAAAAACAGACCGCAACTATGACCGACCGGATGACACCCGAGCAGCGGCACCGATGTATGTCGCACATACGCAGCAAGGCCACGAAGCCCGAGCTGACGGTAAGGCGCTGGCTGTGGGGGCACGGGTACCGTTACCGGCTGAATGTGAAGTCGGTACCCGGCAAGCCCGACATTGTTTTGCGGACATACAGGACTGCGATTTTCGTCAATGGGTGCTTCTGGCACGGGCACGGTGTGCAGATAGAGTCTGCACAAGTTGAAAGTTCAAAGTTGACAGTTGAAAATCACCCAAGTGCGGCAACCGAATCCCAAAAATCAGTTTTCAATCCTCAATTTCAAAACTCCGCCTGCTGCAAGATTCCGCAGACAAACAGGGAGTTCTGGGTGGAGAAAATCAGGCGCAACCAGCAGCGCGACCAGCGCAACTACCGTCTGTTGCAAGAGAATGGGTGGCAGGTGGTCGTCGTCTGGGAATGTCAGCTAAAGCCCGACAAAATTGAACGCACAATGCGCGAGGTGGAACTGATGCTGAACGACAACCTGTTGCGACTGTACAAAAAACACGTTCCTGCCCCGTACTCCACAGAAGAAGAGATGCCCCTGCCTATGGCTGCCGAAGAGGGTGGCGAACACCTTAAAAAGTGAAATCGACTTTCTGTACGCCGTTGCCGTAGATGGTCTTGAAATCGTCACGCATCGAAACGACATAATAGCCAGCCTGGTGCCAACGCTCAGCCAGTTGGAGGGCTTTCTCGCGGTTGGAGTGGTCGCGGGCCTCGTCGTCTGCGATAAGCATTATCGCCATCGATCGGAGGTTGTTGCTGAGGCAATAGTTGTGCATAGCCGCATCGCCGCCGCTATTGCCGAACGAGAGGACGGGGACCTTACCGATTTCCTGATTGATCTGCAGCACTTTATTGGTCTTCAGGTTCTTGATAACCAGCTCGTCGGTGCGGACAATCTCTTCCTCGCGACCCATAGTGTAGTTGACGCCTTCTTCGGTGCCCTGACTGGTGGAGCGGAGCTTGACGTCCATACCGATGACACGGTTGGGTTCGATGCCAAGGCTTTCGACCAGCGCGCGACAGATGAAGCGGTCGGAACCCGAAACGACATAGTAGGTGAAACCATTGTCCTCGAGATACTCAAACACCTCGAGCATAGGCTGATAGAAGCTCTGTCCGTATGTCATACCGGTGAAGCCGTTGGCGGGTTTGGCGGCATAGGCCTTGACGTAGGCGTCGAATTCGGCGATGGTCATTCCGGCATAGGCTTTGGCGGCCGCGCGAGCGTGAACCATATCGAAATGGTCAGGCAGAGGGGTGCCGTTGCGGACAAAATCGCGTATCTGCTGAGCGGCGAGGCGGACGCTGTCGGGGGCGTGGTTGCCGTAGGCGGTATCTTCCAGAACACGGTATTCCAGCAGGTTATACTCGAAATATGTGGGATAGAGCTCACCGACGAAAGTGCCGTCCATATCGAAGGTAGCGATGCGGTCCTTCGGCGGGATGTAATTGGGCGACTGGGGATTGGTGACGTCCTCGACATATTCCTGCAAAGCAGTAAGGGCCTCGCAGTTGTTCCACGAAGCAAAATATTGTTTCTGAGGTTTCAACGGCTCCTCTTTACCGCATCCGACTAGGATGACGACAACCGAGAGCAGGACAAGGAATATTCTTTTCTTCATTATTAGATTCGATTTTTATTTCAACCACCCAATAACGCCCGTCTTGATTGTTTATTGTTAAGGGGACTTGAAAAGTTTAGGGCTAAGGAGACTTTTATCCTTAGCCCTAAACAAATCTTAAAATTCAGAAAGGCTTACTGTCCCATTCCCATCGGCGATTCGGAGGCTCCCTGGCGGGCTTTGCTTTCCAGCTCCATCTTGCCGAAGCGCCAGGTGAGACCCAGGCTGACGAAGCGCGAGTCGAAACGCTGTTTGCCGGTGGTCTGGTACTGCGGCGCGGTGGTATTTTCGCCCCACTGGCCCATACCGAAGATGTCGTTGACATTCAGGTAGACCGACATACGGCGGTCGAAGAAATCGCTGCTGACACCAAAGTCGAAGCCGCGGTTGGCCACCGTCTCGCTGTAGAGGGCTATGCTCGGCGAGCGATAGTGGGCGTTGGCGAAGACCTCCAGTTTGTTCCACAGCTTGGCCCACAGGTTTAGGCGGGCGCTGAAGCTCACCTTACTGTCGCTGAAGCCGTTGTAGTCGTAGCCATAGTTCCACACCGAGGCGTTGAAGCGGATATTGAAGAAGCCCGTCGGGCGGTAGGTGGCGCTGAGTTCAAGTCCCTCGGTGTGCGAGGAGCCAATGTTGACGGGATAGGAGTAGTTGACCAAGTAGGGACCCAGGACGGGGTCGACCGTAGCGGCCGTCATCATTCCCCGCTCATCGGTATTGGCACGGAAGTAGGCTTTTGCTCCGATATTACCAAACTTCATAATATACTTGTTGAAGTTGGCCTCGAGGTTGTGCGAGAACGAGTTGCGCAGGTTGGGATTGCCGGTGATGAAGCTGTAGTCGCTGTAGTTGCGGAACAGCGTGTAGTCGGCCCAGTCCTGACTGTAACTGAAGCGGCGTGTATAGCTGAGGCTGTAGCTCTCGAAAGTCTTTGTCTGGTAGCTGAGGTGGATGCTGGGCACCAGGCCGGGGAACGACTTCTCGGCATCAATCTTGTCGCTAACCGAGTGATGTTCCATTGTGGCATTGCCAAAGGCATCCTCGAAGCGCAATCCCAGCTTGGTGGTGAAGCCGCCCCAGCGTTTCTGGACGGTGGCATAGATGGCAGGAGTAAAAATATTGGCCTGCACCACCTTTGAGCGATAGGCCATATTGCTCCAATCGCCCGAAGGCAGCAGGCTGTCGAGGGTTTCGTCCTCATAATAACGTCCATATCCCAATTCGCCGCCAGTTTCGAGTTCGAAGCCACCCTTGAAAGGATGCGTGTAGTTGACGCTCAGCTGTCCGGAGACGTTGTAGGTCGAAGCTTCCAAGTGGCGCTGGAAGTCGGCGATCGAAGCGGAACGGTAGTAGCGCCAGTCGTCGCTGTAGCCGCTGTTGGAGTAGTAACTGCCGTTGATGCTGACGCTCACCTTGCGCCCTGTGGTGTCGAAGCGGTGCTCGTACCAGGCGCCACCGTATGCGCCGTGGCTGAAGCCATTGTTCAGCGTGGTGTCAATATATCCCATATCGACGCGCGTGGGGTAGTACTCATAGTACTGATAGTCATTATAGAACGAGTTGCGATCCCAATAAGGATAGGCACCAGCCCAGGCCATCAGGTTGGTCATACTGTCGATGCGCCAGTTGACGTTGAGGCCTGCATAGCCGCCCCAGTAGGGCATACGGTTCTTGTTGTCAAAACTTTGGAAGCGACTGGTATCGCCGTTGTCGTCGAGCAGCGTGCTGGTGCCGTCGGAGTAGGTTTTCTGCATACCATAGTTGCCGCTGAGGTAGAGGTTCAGGTCCACCTTCTCGTTGGCCCACACATAGCTGACCCAAGGGGATACGGCAGGCGTCGTGGTGCCGCGCACGCCGATGCAAAGCAACTCGTTGCGCTTGATTTTCTGGTTGGTAATGATGTTGATTACGCCGCCGCTGGTCGAGTAGCGCGCCGAGGGGTTGGTGATAACCTCGATGCGGTCGATGGCGTTGGCTGGCAGCTGCTTGATGTACTGCTTCAAGGCCTCGGCATTCATATTGCTCGGGCGGTCGTTGATCCATATCTCCACGCTGCTGACGCCACGCAGGGTGATGTTGCCTTCGGCGTCGACCTCAACGCCCGGCGCGTTCTGCAGGGCGTCGCTGGCGGTGCCGTTCTGGATGGAGGGGTCCTCGGTGGTGTTGTACATATTCTTCTCGCCGTCAACGGCATAGAGCGGTTTCTTGGCGGTGACGGTAACGGCGTCGAGCACCGTCGAGGCGCGTTTCAGGCTGAGCTTGCCGAGGTCGAGCGGCGACGCGGAGCCGGCCACCTGCACGGGCTGCCAGAAGGGCTCGAAGCCGACGTAGGAGATGCGCATCAGGTAGTCGCCTTTGGCCACCTGCTTGAAGACAAACTTGCCCTTGTCGTCGGTGGTGGCGCCATAGGCGAACGACGAGTCCTGTGCCTTGAGCAGCACGCAGTTGCAATAGAGCACCGGTTTGCAGTCGGCGCCGTCGGCCACAGTACCCTTTATCTGGGTTTGGGCACTCGAAACAAGGCTGCCGACAAGATAAACGACTATTGCTATGATTTTTATCAACTTACCATTCATTTTACAAAATTGTTTTATCTGTTCTTTTCTATTAAACGTTTCAGAGATGCGAAATCTTACAGGTGTCTTGCATTTTTTTTCAAACATATTGCTTCAAGTCGTCGAGCGTCATCCCCAGCACGCTGAGTCTCTGCACGAAAGCAGGCAGTTCTTCGTCGAGGAATTCTTTGCGTTGCAGCTGCAGGATGCGTTCTTTTGCATCGGGAGCGACGAAATAGCCCACGCCGCGACGGTTGTAGATGATTTCGGCCTGCTGCAGGTGGTCGAACGAACGCATCACCGTGTTGGGGTTCACGCCCAGCTGGATAGCGACGTCGCGCACACTCGGTATGCGGTCGTCGCCATTCCACTGGCCGCCCACAATACGCTCGCACAGCGTATCGGCAATCTGCTGATATATCGGTTTTTGCTTTTTAAAGTCCATAGTTGTTTGTTTTAAACTTTAATTGAATTTCACTGCCGTTCCGTAGACCAGCACTTCGGCGGCCTGAGCCATAATGGCCGACGTGGCGAAACGGACACCGATGACGGCATCGGCGCCCATACGACGGGCCTGTTCCACCATACGCTCGGTGGCCTTGCTGCGCGCCTTTTCCATCATATCGGTATACGAACGGAGTTCGCCGCCCACGATGTTCTTGATGCTCTGACCGAAGTCGCTGAAAACGTTTTTGGACTGGATGGTGCTACCGGTAACAACGCCCAGCGCACGATAATTTCCTTGGATATTTTCTATTGTGTAAAGTTCCATTGTTGTTGATTTTTTTATGACGTAATTTTTTCGCTGGACAAGGATGCTTGCGTACCATTAATACTGCATTCTCTTAAGACGGCGATAGGTGAAGAAGCACATCACGGCCGTGAAAAGGAGTCCGAAGCCGAGGTTCAACCAGAACATCAGGTTGTACAGGAAGCGCTCGTCCTTGCCTTCGAACCATTTGGCAAACCGCTCGACCCAGTCGAAATCCCATTCCATATGAATCATTATCGGCGCGATTACCACCATCGCGACAAAGCCTATCAGCATCAGCCAAAGGATAGTCTTGATGAACTTGTTTTTCTTGAAAATCGTGTTGGTGAAGAGGAATATCGATGCCGTTGATATGATACCCACATAGAAAAGGACCACGCCACGGAAACCGAAGAAGGTGGGGAAACCGAAAGTCGATGCATACAGATCAGCGTTCCACAGAAAATCCTTGTAGGGGCCGAAAGGCAGTATGGTGAGCAGCGTGTCGACGGCGCACGAGCCGACGAAGACCGCCAACGGACTGACAACGAAGCTATAGAGCAGCATACTCCAGAACTTCTCGCCCAGCGAGGCGGGCAGCATAGCGAAATAGTTACCCTTGCCCTGCAGGTTGCAGCTGCCGTAGATTTTCAGCGGCGCAATGACGGCAGCAAGATAGACCAAAAAATTAATTAAACGCATACGCACAAATGGAGAACTGTCGCCTTCTCCCCAACCGAGGGCAACCTCCAGCATCCAAAGCATAGCCGGCACCAGCATAATAATGAGCAGGCTCAGCCCGTAAAGGTTGTATGTACTGTGGAAATCGCGAACCACGACTTTTTTGAAACGATTGAAATCGAAATTTTTCATTGTATGATGATTTTTTGTTCGAAGTTTATTCAAAAATATTTTTAACCATAGCGCTGTTTCTCAGGACGGCGTTGAAAAGGGCCTCGATGTTCAGCTGGCTCTCGCCCAGGCCGTTGTTGACCAGCACGTTGAGGTAGCCGCCGGGCATCATTTCGCTGTAGAGGGCGTCGGGGCGCTGCTGGCCGCCATACTCGAAGTAAAGCTTGTCGGTAATCTTCTCGACCGAAGCGTCGAGCAACACGCTGTTGTTCGAGATGATGATGATGGGGTCGATCAGATTCTCAACATCCTTCACCTGGTGAGTCGAGATGATGATTGTCTGCTCCTCTCCCACCCTCTCGCTGAGGATGCGGCGGAAGTCGGCCTTCGACGGGATGTCCAAACCGTTGGTAGGTTCGTCGAGCAGCAGATAGTCGGTGTTCAGCGCCATTGCGCAGGCCAACAGCGATTTCTTCTGCTGACCGAAACTCATCTCCTTGAACTTGCGGTTGATGTCAACCTTCAATTCTCCGGCCAAGTGCTGCAGCATCTCACCGCTTTGCTTGGGATAGAACGGAGCCAGGTCGTTGAAAAACTTCTCAGGCGTTGCGCTGTCGGGCAGCGGCACCTCGTCGGGCAGCAGGAAGATGTTCTGCAGAAACTCCGGCTGACGGTCGAAGCTCACATATTCATCTACCGTGCAGCTGCCTGCCGTAGGTTTCAAAAGTCCGCTGATGGCTTTCAGCAGCGTGGTCTTGCCTACTCCGTTTTCACCCAGAAGGCCGTAGATGGCACCCTTCTGGAATTGGAGATTGATGTTGTCAAACACCTGCGTTTTGGTGTACGAGAACGAGAAATTCTTAATGTCAATCATTTTGTTTTACGTTTTAATTATTATTTATTCTTTTAATTTTCAATCCGTTGTACGATTATTTCACTACTGTATTAGTTCATTAGTACACTGCAAAAGTACTACAATTTTTGAAACCACCAAAATTTTTAACAAAAAAATTAAAATTTTTGTGGTAAAAGAAGATTTAGATTATTGTTAAGTGAACGATACAGCTTGGCTTTTCAGTTTGGGATTGCGGATGCGACACACCCCGCCCTTCGGGCACCCCTCTCCGAGAGGGGATGGCGCGGTAGCGGCCTGGATGTAAAGTTGTTTAATATAAGAATATACATAGAGATGTACTGCGTAGCCATCCCCTCTCGGAGAGG
>JAFWYO010000216.1 GCA_017517715.1 Bacteroidales bacterium | reverse complement strand
TCGAGATTGTTCCAGATGTCGATGGCCACCTCCTGCATCAGGTCTTTGCAACAATCGGTGTCCTTGCCGGAACGGCGCCAGCACATCCGCCACAGCATAGAGTGGTGGCGAATGAGCAGGGAGGTGAAAAGAGTCTCGCGGTCGGCGACTGTTTTATTCATCTTTCGGAAGCTGAAGATAGTTCTACATTATCATAATACACATTTTTCAGGGAGAATCTGACAAGGGTCGGCATTTTTTTTAACGTTTGCGCTCAAGAATTATTTTGATGGCACTCCTTTATCGGCGCCCTGCGGCAAAAAAAGCTCTTTCGATGTCAGATTTCGACAGAAAAATGCGTATTATATTATTGAACGAACCGGCAAAAAGAACGGACAATTTGTTTAATGAAATTAACCCAATAGCATCCTCAAACAATTTGATTATGAAAAAACTACTTGCATTTTTGTTGTTAGGCCTGTGCGCAAAGGCTATGTGCCAGCCTGCCTATTTCGACGCCGACGGCATCGTCTACGGCATCACTTCGGAAGCGGACCGCACCGTGGAGGTGTGGCCGTACTACTACATCACCAACAGCCCGTACAGCGGCGCCATCAGCATTCCGCAGACGGTGGACCACGATGGCACTACGTATACCGTCACGGCGCTGGGGGATGGGGCGTTCGAAAGCTGCAGCAATGTCACCAGCCTAACCCTGCCGGCGACCATACGCAGCATCGGGTCGAACTGCTTCTACAACTGCAGCTTTACATCGCTCGCGCTGCCCGACTCGCTGCGCTTCATCGGCGACCACGCTTTTTCGTATTCCCACATCGCGTCGCTGCACCTGCCAGCCTGTTTCGAGAGTTTTGACGACTGCGCTTTCTGGGCTAGGAACCTGACGAGCATCACGGTGGATGAGGCCAACCCCCACTACCGTTCCATCGACGGATGGCTCTATAGCAAGGATAGCCTTACGCTCTGCCTAGTTCCCGACGGGACGACGGACAGCGTTGCCGTCCCTCAGTTCGTACGCCACATCGGCAAGATGGCGTTTGGTTTCGGCCGCAACATCACTGCCATTTCGCTGCCCGAGGGACTGCTTTCAATTGGCGATTTCGCGTTCAACTGCTGCGAGACGTTGGATGGCATCGTCATTCCATCGTCGGTGACGCGCATCGGGATATGTCCTTTCTCATACTGTCCGCAAATGAACAACCTCAGCATTGCCGACGGCAACAGTCATTATGTGATGGATGGGCTGATGGTCTATAGCATTGGCTATGACACCCTTGTGTCGTGCCACAAATCGGGTGCCACGGTGACGCTGAACCCCAATCTGAAAGTCCTTGGCGGTTTCGAGAACAACACTTGGGTTGAGAACATCACTATTCCTGAGGGGGTGACCGACATCACCGACAACTGCTTCAACGGCTGCTCGTTCCGCAGCATTGTGCTGCCGGCGAATATGAAGTCGATAGGTGCCAACGCGTTCGCTCTGAACGACAACCTCACCAATGTAACGATGCCGCAAACGCTCCTTTCGATGGGCGAAGGCGCGTTTATGACCTGTATGTCGCTCAAGTCGATTACAATCCCCGATTCGCTCCGCATAATTCCCAAAGAGGCTTTCAGCAATTGCATCAAACTCAACTCCATAACCTGGGGCAACGACGTTGAGGAGATAGGCGAATACGCCTTCTGGGCTATGTCGTACTACACGAACCCTCACATCACAACCCTCGACCTGCCGTCAAAGCTGAAGAAGGTTGGCGAAGCTGCCTTCGGCGCCGAGACCAACTACCTGCGATACGTTAATTTCACAGGGCCAGTAGACACCTTGGGCGAGGCCGTGTTCTACCACGCGAATCTTAACCATATCCGTTTTGCCAATGTAGCCCCCGGAGTGCCGCCTGCCGTCAAAGGGCAGGGTCCGCTCTACGAGGTGAGGAACATTCAGACCATCTATATCCCTTGCGGCACTATGGAGCTTTGGGTTTCCGACAGCTACTGGGGACAGTTTGCGGACAAGTTTGTCGAGGACTGCGAGGCTGTTGTTGAAGCCGAGAATGACGACATTCGCGTATATGCCCGCGACGGACGCATCGTTGTCGACGGAGCCGACGGCGAGCCAGTTTCAGTCTTCGACATAACGGGACGCGCAATATCAACAACACTCCGCCCGCTCCCGTCGGGTGTATATCTGGTCAAGGTCGGAGAGCGTCCAGCCAAGAAGGTGGTGGTATTATAGGTTGGTTAGGCTGATTAGGCAAACTAGGCAGGTTAGGCTAATTAGGCAGCCTAACCTGCCTAATCTGCCTAAAACGCCTAATCCTGCCTAGCAACAATCACTACGCCAGCCCCATCGACTTCTTGATGGCCTCGATTTTGGCGTCGAGGTCGGCGTTGGTCTGGTCGAAGTATTCCTTCTTGGTAAGGGTGTCCTTAACTCCGAAATAGAACTTGATTTTCGGCTCGGTGCCGCTGGGGCGCACCGTCACCTTGCAGCCGTCCTCGGTGAAGAACTGCAGCACGTTGCTCGACGGCAGGTCGATCTTCGTCGTCTTGCCCGTCAGGCAGTCGGTCTCTTCGAGCGTCTTGATGTCGCGGATGCGCACCACGCGGCTGCCGTTGATTTCCTTGGGCGGGTTGGCGCGGTAGTCCTTCATCATCTGCTGGATTTCCTCGGCACCGCTCTTGCCCTTGCGGACAACGCTGAGCAGGCCTTCTTTGTAGAAACCGAATTCCTTGTAGAGGTCCACCAGTATGTCGAAGAACGTCTTGCCCTGCGACGCTGCCCAGGCTGCAATCTCGGCAATCATCGAGCAGGCACCCACGGCATCCTTGTCGCGGACAAAGTCGCCAATCATATAGCCGTAGCTCTCTTCGCCGCCGCCGATGAAGGTCTCTTTGCCCTCTTTCTCAAGTATCTTGGCGTCAATCCACTTGAAGCCGGTCAGCACATCGTACACGTTGACGCCATAGCGACGGGCGATGTCGGCAGGCAACTCGCTGGTAACGATAGTTTTGACAATGAATTCCTTGCCCGTCAGTTTGCCCTTCTCTTTCCACTGCTTCAGCAGGTAGTAGATCAGCACCGACATTGTCTGGTTGCCGTTGAGCAGCATCCATTCGCCATCGGGTTTCTTGACGGCCACGCCCACGCGGTCGGCGTCTGGGTCGCTGGCAAAGACGATGTCTGCATCGATATCCTTGGCCAGGTCTACGGCCATCTTCATAGCGGCGTGCTCCTCGGGGTTAGGCGACGGCGTGGTGGGGAAGTTTCCGTCGGGAACGGCCTGCGCCTTGACGACATTGACATTGGTGAAGCCCAAACGCTCCAACATCGTTGGAATCAGCTTGATACCTGTTCCGTGCAGCGGGGTGTAGACAATCTTCACGTCGTGGTGAGCCTTGATGCATTCGGGGTTGAGCACATTCTTGTCGATTTCGCGCATAAAAGCCTCGTCCACCTCGGCGCCGATGGTCTTGATACGGGCCTCGCCACCAGACCATTTCACGTCGTCGAGCGACTTAATTTTCTCCACCTCGTCGATGACGCTGGTGTCGTGCGGCGGCACCAGCTGGCAGCCGTCACTCCAATAGGCCTTGTATCCGTTGTATTCCTTCGGGTTGTGCGACGCCGTCAGCATCACGCCCGTCTGGCATTTGAAGTAGCGCACCGCGAAACTCAGTTCCGGAGTGGGACGCATATCGTCGAAAAGATAGACCGTGAAACCGTTGGCAGCAAGCACGTTGGCCGTGATTTCGGCGAACTCGCGACTGTGGTTGCGGCTGTCGTGCGAAATGGCGGCACGCAGCTCCTCGCCTGGGAAACAGCCCTTTACATAGTTGGCCAGACCCTGCGTGGCCATACCAACGGTGTAGCGGTTCATACGGTTGGTGCCCACGCCCATAATGCCGCGCAGGCCGCCCGTGCCGAATTCAAGACTGCGGTAAAAGCTCTCGTTCAGTTCTTCGGGGTTCTCAGCCTGCATCTTGCGGATAGCGGCCTTTGTTTCTTCATCGTATGCTCCTTCGAGCCAGGTTTTTACATTTGCCAGCGTTGTGGCGTCGAGTGTCGTTTGTGCCATAATGTATGTGATTATATTATTTACATAAATTTAATAATATGACACAACGCCATAAATGCCTATTTATTGTATCATAGCGACCAAAAATAATAAAAGCGGCAAAACAATTTAAGATTTAATGCAGAAGGGAAGAATTCCGTCGAGCCATAGGCTACGTAATGCCGCACTACAATCTGTTTTGTCGACTTTGTTGTTCAAGTTTGAAAAGGGCGTTGCGAACCGCATCAACTCCGGGCACCAGCGACGTACGGAAATCAAAGTTGTCCAAAAGGCTGATTCTATGGTTATTACAGAAAACTCGTAATTCCTCTTCGGGTCTGCGGAGCGGGAAAGTCTTCAAATATTGCAATATGCGCAGACCGTCGACACGTTCCTGGCAGCTATGGACAAATAACTCTCTTGTTTTAAAGTTTTTGCGGAGCGGCTGCCAGAGGTCGTCAGTCTTGAGCTGCTGACGAAGGAAATCGCTCATAGGCGTTTCTACATCCTTTTCATACAGGTTTGGAAAGAGGGCAAAAGTGTCAGAAACAGCACGAAAGCCTTCAAAAGGGTATAATGGATACGTAGAATCCATAGAATCAAGTCCTTTTGCGATAGCTGGCCCCGTTCCGAAAGGCACACGTAGCGACGGGCGTCCTTGCGGTCTAACAACCTCATTGCAAGACAATAACACACGACCAGTTTTGACAAATTTCTGCATCAGATAGAAATCCTCGCCGCCCTGCAGCGGAGTGATGCAACCTACCCTTCTGTAAGCCCACAGAGGAAAAACCATAGCGCTGCCAAGAGCGGTAAATGCATACGGATTATCTGATTCCAAAAGATTTAGCAAATAGTGCCGCATATAAATCTCATAGCGCAGCATAGCACGATCCTGCTGGTCGTTGCCACTTAAAGGATGATAGTATGGTACGCAAAGTGCATTGCATTCGGGATTGCCATTCATCGTGCACAGCACTGATTCCAAATATGTTTCAGAAAAAACAGTGTCGGCATCGAGACTGACCACAAGTTCATCGTCGCCACAATCGGCATCAATTGCTGCAAAGAGTTCCTTCCTTGCCCAGCCCACGCCGCGTTTTCGGCCTTTCCAACCACGGCCAGGAGAAGAAAAATCGAGCACAACAATCTTGAAATCAGCGTTTGAGAACTGCAACTTGCGAAGATATTCGAGCGTCGCCTGATTGTCTTCATACATCTGACGCTGCTCCAGGTCGTCGCTGTCGACCCATCCATCTGGGTTGTTGACACAAAAATAAAGAGAAAAATTCCTGATAGTCTGGCGTCTGAACAAATCTATCAGCACTTGAATGTTTTCAAGTTCCGCCAGCATAGGCACAGCAACAGAAATATGGCTATACCTCATTGTTTGACAATCTTAGCACTACGGTTGCCGACGCGGAGGAAATACACCCCCCGCGGCAGGGTCTGCATATCAATGGTCTGCGTGCCAGCAGGCAACTGCAACACACACTGTCCCTGCATATTGTACAGCAAAAGCAGTTCTGCGGGCACTTCACCAACAAACACTTTGCCGTGCGTAGGATTAGGATAGACCGTCAACGAAGAAATGGCATCGTCAGCGACGTCAACACCTTCACCGCTACCTGTAATAGTGTAAATTTCAGCTATATAGTTAACTAAAGAATGTTGCAGAAAACGCCAATACTCAGGCAATTGGTTGCTACTAATCATCTTTTCCGACGAAATCTCCATCGTCATCTCGCGGCAGTTGTGACAGTAGTTCATATAATCCTGCCGACCGTTGGGAATCACATACCAATCACCACCGGCAATATAGCCTTGATTGTTCACATCACGGAAATGACTACCTGAAAACGTGCGACTTGTATCGACAAACCGTTTGCATACCTCCTTCCACCAATCACTGTCCGGATGGGGATTCTCCGACGACGTAAAGCTGTCCCACGGAAAGTTCATCACCTCGCTGCCGCCGTGAAGGTTGGCACTCAGAAGAAAACTATGATTGCTCACATATTCTATCATTGCCGTATTCTCAACTTGCTGTTGGTCAGATGGTGGAGTGCCAAAAGGGTCAGGAAAATTGCGGTTAAGAGCCACGTAATTAGCATTGTATCGCATCGCATATTGAACATCATTATTGCCGCCGCGATAGGTGCCGTCGGGGTTGCTGAGCGGATTGATATA
>JAFWYO010000215.1 GCA_017517715.1 Bacteroidales bacterium | reverse complement strand
TATATCGTTCTTATATCGTTCCTATATAAAAATATAAGAACGATATAAGAACGATATAGGAACGATATAGGAACGGGCGGAGCAGGTATAGCGGCAAGGGCACTGGCAGGCTGATTGCCGGAATGGCGAATGGCGGCATAGCCTCAAGAGGCAAGCGCCAGACGTCGAGTCTGCGGCCTTACGTCCATCAGTCGACGCTAATCGGTTTGATGCGCTGGTGCAGGTAGGTCGGCAGCTGGTCGATGGCAACGCGTTCCTGCTGCATCGTGTCGCGATGGCGCACGGTGACGCTGTTGTCGGCCAGCGTGTCGTTGTCGACGGTGATGCAATAGGGCGTTCCGATGGCATCCTGACGGCGGTAGCGGCGGCCAATGGCGTCCTTCTCGTCATACTGGACCATAAAGTCATATTTGAGCAGGTTCATAATCTCGCGGGCCTTTTCGGGCAGGCCGTCCTTCTTGACGAGGGGCAGCACAGCAGCCTTGTAGGGCGCCAGAACCGGCGGCAGGCTGAGCAGCGTGCGCGTCGAGCCGTCCTCGAGCACCTCGTCGCGCAGGGCGTGGCTGAAGATGGCCAGGAAGGTGCGGTCGACACCAATCGAGGTTTCGATGACGTAGGGCGTGTAGCTTTCGTTGAGCTCGCTGTCGAAATACTGCAACTTCTTGCCGCTGAACTCGCTGTGGCGCGAGAGGTCGAAGTCGGTGCGGCTGTGGATGCCTTCGAGTTCTTTGAAACCGAAGGGAAACTGGAACTCGATGTCGGTGGCGGCGTTGGCATAGTGGGCCAGCTTCTCGTGGTCGTGGAAGCGGTATTTTTCGGCCGGGATGCCCAGGGCGAGGTGCCATTTCAGGCGCTCCTCTTTCCAGTATTTGAACCACTCAAGTTCGCTGCCGGGACGCACGAAGAACTGCATTTCCATCTGCTCGAACTCGCGCATACGGAAGATGAACTGGCGGGCGACGATTTCGTTGCGGAAGGCCTTGCCAATCTGTGCGATGCCGAAGGGTATCTTCATACGGCCGCTTTTCTGCACGTTGAGGAAGTTGACAAAGATGCCCTGTGCCGTTTCGGGGCGCAGGTAGAGCGTGTCGTTTTCGCCCTCGACGCTGCCCATCTTGGTGGCAAACATCAGGTTGAACTGGCGCACGTCGGTCCAGTTGCGTGTGCCGCTGATGGGGCACACGATGCCGAGGTCGAGGATGAGCTGCTTGAGGCCAGCCAAGTCGTTGGCATTCATCAGCTCGGCATAGCGGGCGCGGATTTCGTCGATCTGCTTCTGGTGCTCGAGCACACGGGCATTGGTGGTGACGAACTGCTGGCGGTCGAAGGCGTCGCCGAAGCGTTTGTGGGCCTTCTCGCACTCTTTGTTTATCTTGTCTTCGATTTTGGCGATGTGGTCTTCAATCAGGACGTCGGCACGATAGCGCTTCTTGCTGTCGCGGTTGTCGATCAGCGGGTCGTTGAAAGCGTCGACGTGGCCCGAAGCCTTCCAGACTTTGGGGTGCATAAAGATGGCCGAGTCGATGCCGACGATGTTCTCGTGGTATTGCACCATCGAGCGCCACCAGTATTGCTTGATGTTGTTTTTGAGCTCGGTGCCGAGCTGGCCGTAGTCGTAGACGGCACCAAGACCGTCGTATATCTCGCTAGAGGGGAAAATGAAGCCGTACTCCTTGGCGTGAGAGACAACCTTTTTGAAGATATCTTCTTGATTTGCCATATTTTATATTATTTTATCATTTTTCTTTTTAGAACGCAAAGTTACGATTTTTTTGGTATTTCAATAAATATATGTATTTTTGTAGATTGTTTGGCAAAGTCCAAACAGCAATAAAACGAAGAAAAACAAAATTTTATACATAAAATGAAAAAAGTATTTGTTTCAGCATTTATAGCTATGGCAATGTTTGTTGCCAATAACGTTGTTGCGCAGGT
Organism: Bacteroidales bacterium; assembly: GCA_017517715.1. GTDB lineage: Bacteria > Bacteroidota > Bacteroidia > Bacteroidales > P3 > Colimorpha. The sequence continues at coordinate 2,777 of JAFWYO010000215.1, read as the reverse complement.
GAGCCACGGTGGCGAACCTCTGTTCAACAGCAGCAAGGTCAAGGCCGGTGTTCCCGAACTGAACCATCCCGGCATTGACAATCAGCGTTTTCTGGACGAAGACCTGAACGCCGTAAAGGGTGCCGGTCCGATGCGCATCGGCGTTATGCAGGATACGCGCCTCGACATTGTGGGCGAATCCAAAACCGTCAAGGATGCCAAAGGGACGCACTACCTGATGGCCGTAGAGTCTGAGAATGCGACGTTTATGTCGCTCCATTTCTCGCAGTTCGAACTGCCCGAAGGCGCCACGCTGTTTTTCTATGACCAGAGCGGCGACTTTGTGCTCGGTTCGTTCAACGGCAGCGACGTTATGGACGACGGCACGTTCTACACGCAGGCCATCCCCGGCAGCCGCGTCTTTGTGGAATACAATGTCCCGGCAGGCCAAGAACCCGGCAGCCTTGTCATCGACCGCATCTGCCACGGATACAAGGACATCTTTGTTTCGATAGCCAGCAACTACGAAGCCATCGAGGAATCGCTCAAAGGCGGTCACGGACAGGCTGAAGGCGACTGCCACATCAACGTCGTGTGCGACGAAGGCGACGACTGGCGCGACCAGATTCGCTCGGTGGTAGCCATCGAAATCTTTGCCGGTGGTTTTTCGTATATGTGCAGCGGCGCCGTCATCAACAACGCTCGCCAAGACAAGACGCCCTATGTCCTTTCGGCATTCCACTGCCAGGACGTGGAGGGCACCTTGCAAGGATTTACGACATATTTCCTCTATCAGACGTCGTCCTGCAACGGCACCATCGGACCCGGCAACAAATCTGTCACCGGTGCCGACATCAAGGCAAAATACAGCTACAACGGCGGTTCGGACTTCCTGCTGCTCAAGCTGCGTCAGGCCATCCCCGACGCCTACAAGCCTTTCTATGCCGGCTGGGACAAAAGCAACATTGCTCCCACCGCAGGCGCCTGCATTCACCATCCCGGTGGCGACTACAAGAAGATTTCGATCCCCAAAAGTGTCACCAAAGGCACTGGCTCATATTCGAAATTCCTTATCACCAACTGGTATACAGGTGCTCAGAACAAGGGCGTTACCGAGCAGGGTTCGTCGGGTTCGCCGCTTTTCAACGCCGACAAGCGCATCATCGGCCAGCTTTATGCAGGCAGCAGCGCGTGCGACTATATGAACGGTCAGGACCTCTATGGACGCGTCTACAGTTCGTGGAACGGCCAGGGCACCGAGGCTACGGCTCTCAAATTCTGGCTTGACCCCGACGATACCGGCATCAACAATCTCGACGGCATCAACTACGACTACGACCCGAACGTGGCCATCGTCACCCCCGAGGAGGCCATCAGCAACCGCAACGCCTGCAACCTGCAGGTCTACCCCAACCCGTCGAACGGCACCGTCCATTTCGATGTCGACGCTCTGGGCAGCGCCAACTACAAGCTTTTCGACCTCAGCGGACGCTGTGTCAAAGAGGGCAGCACCGTCCTGACCGCCACCAGCCAGGCCATCGACCTCGGCCGGCAGCCCCAAGGCAGCTACGTCCTGCAGTTGCACACCTCGTCGCGCTCATTCACTGGTATAGTTATCATCAAATAAATTAATTGCAATATGAGTTTAATGGATCAAATCCGGGCCAAAGCCAAGGCTGCCAACAAGTGCATCGTCCTGGCCGAAGGTACCGAAGAACGAACACTGAAAGCCGCCGACATCATCCTCGGTGAGGGCATTGCCCGCCTCATCCTGCTGGGCAACGAAAAGGAAATCAAGGACCTCGCAGCTCAGTGGGGACTTAAGAACATAGACAAAGCTACCATCATCGACCCCGTGACGCACGCCAAAAAGCAGTTCTATGCCGAGATGCTGTGCGAAATCCGCAAGAAAAAAGGTATGCAGATGGACGAGGCTATGCGCCTGGTCGAAGATCCGCTCTATCTGGCCACGCTGCTCATCAAGAACGGCGACGCCGACGGCGAAGTGGCCGGTGCACGCAACGCCACGGGCGACGTGCTGCGTCCTGCCTTCCAGGTGGTCAAGACCCTGCCGGGCGTCAGCGTCGTCAGCGGTGCCTTTATTATGGTGCTGAAGGACAAGACCTATGGCGAAGATGGCCTGATGGTCTTTGCCGACTGCGCCGCCACCCCCTGCCCCACCGCCGAAGAGCTGGGACAGATTGCCGTCGTCTCGGCCCAGACAGCCAAAGCCATCGCCGGATTCGAAGAGCCGCGCGTAGCCATTCTGAGCTTCTCGACCAAGGGCAGCGCCAAACACGAACTGGTCGACAAGGTCATCGAGGCCGGCCGCGTGGCCCACGAGCTCGACCCCAACGTCAAGCTTGACTGCGAGCTGCAGGCCGATGCCGCCATCGTTCCCAAAGTCGGTGCTTCGAAAGCCCCGAACAGCGACATCGCCGGCAAGGCTAACGTGCTGGTCTTCCCCGACCTGCAGAGCGGCAACATCTGCTACAAGCTGGTGCAGCGCCTGGCCGGTGCCGAAGCCATCGGACCCGTTATGCAGGGTATGGCAGCTCCGATCAACGACCTGAGCCGTGGCTGCTCGGTCGAGGATGTCGTCAACGTCGTCGCCATCACCGCCACCCAAGCCGCCGCAAAGAAATAAATTCAAATCAACTCTAAAAGCAACAGGGTTCCAAATTTGGAACCCTGTTTTTTAATATATCAAAGACAAGACGTTGTTTAACACTGTCGCATCAGGTGATGTCTCGGGCCGTACGACCGACGATGCACCTATGAGCAGCCGCCTCAAATCG